>NZ_JBIUUS010000020.1:0-175425 GCF_044742585.1 Kitasatospora sp. NPDC087861 | reverse complement strand
CGCGGACGGACGGGTACAACCCGCTACGCTTCTTCACCTGAGGAGTGCAGCTTTCCTGACGACGACAAGAGCCCTAGACAAGCCCTATCGTCCCACCCATGAGGGTTGGGCCTGTCAAGTGGCAGGCTGCTGACCCCGGGGTTTGCTGACTTCTCGGGGTGTCTTCTTTGGGGCTTCCTGGCGGTTGTTCGGCGCGGCTGCCGCGTGGGAGAGGGTCCAGTTGGAGCGCCCGGAGTCCGTGAGGGATCGAACGGGCGAGGACGAACGAGCTGGACGCCGACGAGCGGCGGGCGATGATGGATCCGCCGAGGACGTTCCGAAGTGGTCGTGGGGGCCTGCGTGTTGGTGTTCCCCGCAGTGAGCGGGCCGGCTCGTGACGTGTCACATCCACCCATCCGGCGTCCGGCCGGGACCGGCGCCATGACCGTGGTGCGGGGAACCGGGCTGCTCAGTCAGGTCATCGAGCGCGGCGGTGCCGTCTCATGGGACTTTGCGAGCGCGCCCGGAGCGTGTGGCCGCCCCTGACGTTTGCGGTCTTGAGGCCGACGGCGTGACGGGGCCTGCTCGTCGTGTGCCGCGCGCAGGACGTGGTAGGCGCGGGTGAGGAGCTTGCGGGCGACCGCAGTGGTGGCGATCTTCTTGCCCCGTCTGCGCGCCATGTCCTGGTAGCCGGAAGCGAACAGCGGGTGGCGTTTGGCTGTCTGGGCTGCCTCGCACATGATCCAGCGCAGCCACGCGTCGCCCTGCTTGGAGATGTGGCCCTGGTGCACGGTGCGGTCCGAGCTGTGGACGGTCGGGGTGAGACCGGCCCAGGAGGCGAGCCTGCGGGCGGAGGGGAACCGGGTGATGTCGCCGACCTCCGTGACGATCGCGAGCGCGGTGAGGGTGCCGACGCCGGGCAGTTCCATGAGCGCGGCGACGCGGGGATCGCCGCGGGCGTGAGCCGCGAGTTCCTTGTCGAGGGCGTCGATGGCTGGCTGCATGCCGTCCATGAGGGCGAGGAGGTCGTCGACCACACGGCGGGAGGCGTCCGGGAGCGGTAGTTCGGCGAGCCAGGCGCGGCCCGGACCGGTGCTGAAGCCGCCCGCCCGGGCATGCCCGAAGTCGGCGAGGACCGCGTGGATGCGGTTGCGCAGCAGCGTGCGCAGGCGGACCAGCTGGAAGCGGTGGCGGAGCAGGCCACGCTGCTGGCGCACGTCCAGTGGGGCGATCCACGCCTCCGGGAGGAGGTCGGCGCGCAGCAGCTGGCCGAGGGTGGCGGCGTCGACCTTGTCGTTCTTCAGCCTGGCCGAGGCGATCGCCTTGCAGCGCAGCGGGTGGACCAGGTGGGACTCGTAGCCGTAGTCGTCCAGGAGTTCTACCGGCCAGCCCCAGCCGTAGGCGGCCTCGAACGCGACCGGAGTGCCGATCGGCAGGTCCCCGATCACCCCGAGAACGGTCTCGACGCCGTTGGGGACGTTGCGGTTGACCTGCACCTCGCCGTCCTGGTCGATCACAGCGATCTGGGACCGCTTGCGGTGCACGTCGATTCCGACGTAGACAGACATTGCCGGGCCTCCTTCCCGAGCACGTATGTACGTACCCGGACGATAGGCATCGTCGGGCTGTGCACGGAAGGGGGCCCGACCCTCATAGGGTCAGGTCAGCGGCACTCCTCGTTTCTTGCTCACGGCTGGGACAGCCCACCTCGTGAAAGCGCGAGGCTAAGCGCCGGCGGAAGGCCCTCGTGGTCTGCGGCGCCTGCCACGAGCGGATCCACATCGGGAAGCCGAGCCCGAGGCTCACGCAGTAGTCACTGGAGAGCCGGATGCTCGGAAACGGGCCAGTCCGGTTCGGAGGGAGGCCGAGCGGAAAAGGGCCTGCACCGGCAGGCACCTCGCCGCTCGGCCGACCCTACCCGCACCCTGCTCGACGAGTGGGCCTACGCCAGGCCCTACCGCACCGAGCAGGAACGCCGCGACGCCTACCCCGCCTGGCTCCACACCTACAATCACCACCGCGGACACACCGCACTCGCAGGCAAACCACCCGCCAGCCGCATCCCTAACCTCACGGGACAGAACAGCTAGTAACCGTCAATACCGGCGTCACGAGAGTCCGGCCGGGTGAGTGCGAGGTCGGGCGCGAGGATGCCCGAGCCGTATCTCTCGGTGTCGTTGTGTGGGGGTCGCGCCGTGTAGCGCAGCTGGGCGATCACGCGCCTGGCGTCCCAGTCCGGATGTGCGGAGCGGACCAGTGCGGCGGCGGCGGAAGTGTACGCGGTGGCTGCGCTGGTGCCACCGTCTCCCATGCACACCGCAAAGGTCGTGGTGGAGTTGGTACACCCTCGGCTGTAGAGCGGCATGTGCGCGCCTGGTGCGGAGATGGCGACGCCGGGGCCCCAGGTGGACGAAGGCGATAGTTGCCCGTCGGGTCCGGTGGCGCTGACGGCCAGCACGCCTGGGTAGGCGGCCGGGTAGCTGATGGGGTCGTGGTGGGCGCCAGAGTTTCCGGCGGCTGCGACGACGACAACGTCTTTACTCAGGGCGTACCGCACTGCCTCCTGCCACGGATCGAGCGGACCAGGGAGGCCGAACGAGAGGTTGAGAACCTTCGCACCGTGGTCAGCGGCGTATCGGATCGCTTCGGCATCGCCCTGAGCGGTGACCTTGGGGCTCGGGGTGACGGCCTTGAGGGGCATAAGCGTCGCGCGGGGTGCGAGGCCCGGCAGGCCTCGGGCGCCGCTGATCAGCGCGGCCATCATGGTGCCGTGTGACAGCAGCTGGTCGTCATCGGTCTCGGGGGTTCCCGAATCAGTGAAGTCCACGGCCGGTAGGCGCGGTCCGGTCAGCGCGGCGTTGGCCTGCACCCCGCTGTCGACTAGAGCGACGATCACTCCCGCTCCTGTGGAGTTCTTCCAGGCGGCGGTGGCGTTCATGGCGCGCAACGGCCAGGGAAGCTGGGTGGCGTCCGGTGACGCGGGGGAGGAAGCGGGGCAGAGCGCGGCCACAAGGGCTGCCAGCGCAAGGATGCGGGTCGTCCCTCGAGTCACGTTCGAGTGCCTTCTAGGAGTAGTACTTGTGTAGGTCGTCGGAAACCAGCCCGGTTCCGTGGTGGATTGCAGTGCTGGAATAGGTTCTACGCATTTGGAGAGCCTGGCCAGTTCGTTGCTGCTCGATCAGTATTCCGGTGGCGCCATCAGAATGGGAACTGCGCAATCTGTCCCGGCGGGCCAGGAAAACGGTAGCGGCAATGACTGTGGCTACAAGCCCGACCAATAGTGCAATAACGGTGCCCAAGTCTTACCGCCTCCTTGATCGATAAACCTAATCCAACAGTAACTGGGCGGGACGGAGCGCGTCTGAGCGAAGTCACCACATACATGGCGGACCCGGGGGAAGGGCCCGGCGAAGAAGCCGGACCCATCCCCCGGATGGAACGTCAGCCTCGGCCGCCCAGGCCACCGGCGAACGTCACCGCGCACGTACGGACCTTGTAGGCGAAGTAGTCGTCACCCCGGTAGCCCGAGTTCCACCACGCCATGACCCCTGCGCAGGCCTCGCGGGTGGGCTGGAAGTAGGTGGTGCAACCGGCAGGACCGTCATAGTCGCAATGCCCCTCGGTGACCGTCTGCGCCGCACTGGCGCTCGTCGCGCCCCCCAGCACGGCCGCTGCCGAAATAGCCGCAGCCGCTACAACTCGACGTATGCGCATTTTCTTTTCCCCTCCGAAATGTTCCCTGTCTGGGAACATTCAAGAGTCTGGCACGAAGCGTCAGTCGACAGCCACAACTTGAGCAAATATTGAGCTTTGAGAACTTGGCTCCCAGGCACTCTGTGGGCAGGCTTAGGTGCCAACCGGAACCGACTGGTTCAAAAGCCAGAAATCCATCAGCCTGTCCAACAATGAGATCGCCGCCGAGGTCGGCGTCAGTAGCTTGCCTTTGTCTGACGGGCGCTGCGCTTGGGCCTGGTGGCTTCGATGTCGTAGGTCACGGCGGTGGTCTCTGCGCCGATCCGGGTCTCTTCGAGGATCAGGGGCAGGTGTGAGGGTCGGTCGTAGGTGACGCGGTGGACGACCAGCAGGCCGGCGGCTTCGGACAGTTGGAGCGCTTCGCGCTCGTCGGGCTGGGGGACGCGGGCGCTGATCCGATCGCGCCAGGCCAGTTCGCGCCCGGCGGCGGCCAGCGTCGCGTACGCCTCGGCCGGTGTCACGCCTGGCTGCTGGGCGAGGGGAGTGCCTTCGACGCGCTCCATCGGCAGTAGTAGACGGTGGAGGGCTCGGCCTTCGCCGGAGGGGTTGGTGATGAGGCGGTCGCAGCCGATCATCAGCTCGTCCTGGTCCATCTCCAGCAGCGGCGCGGTGATCGCGTCCGTGCGGGTGCGGTAGGCGGTCGGCTCCTCGCCCTGGTCGAACCATGCGTCAGTGGGCGTCTCGTACCGGCTGCCGCGCTGAGTGACGGTGCGCTCCATGGCGCTGGCGGGCCCGTGGACGGTGGCACGCACGAAGGTGCCGCGCCCCTGCTTCACGTCCAACTGGCCTTCACCGCGCAGGGCGGCGACGGCGAGCCTGACGGTTGGTCGGGACACCCCGTACGCCTGGGCGAGGTCGGTTTCCGTGGGCAACTGGGTGCCGGGGGGCCATTCGCCGGTGGCGATCGCCTGTCGCATCGCCGCCGCCACCTGCTTGTGCAGTGCCTCGTTCCGGATGATCGCCATGGTGTGGACCCCTTGGTGCGGGCGCCGGGGGAGGCCCGCGTCTCGTGTGTCGTGGTGTTTTCGAGGGTTCGTGTGTGGTCGTTTGCTCTGGTGGGGCGGCATATGTAGGTCTGTCGTCAGTTGCTAGGCGTTAAACGTAAGCATGAATCGCTTGCGTCGGGGCGTCAAGGTGTCGCATCATCAAGAGCGCAAAGGTAAGTACGTTTGACGGCGGACGTTAAACGGCCTTTGTGGTCTAGGAGTGTGCGCTCATGCAGTCCATTCCCGTGGACGGAACCCGGCTCGGCACGATGACCTGCATCGTTGCCCCCGGAGGCGCGGATCGCGAACCGCGAGACCGGAGAGGTGCGCAAGGACCGCGAGGGGCAGACTGTGTACACGGTCGGTGTCGCGGTGAGGCAGGACGGCCGGCGGGCCTCGATCATCGAGATCAGCGTGTCGGGCGAACCGATCGGCATCGTCGAGGGCGTGGGGGTGGCCGTCACCGGCCTGACGGCGTTCTCGTGGGCGATGGGAGACCGCCACGGCCTGTCCTTCCGCGCCGACGCCATCACGTCTATCCCGGCCTCCGCCCCGGCGTCGGGTTCGCGCAAGGGCGGCGACGCCTGATGAGCGGCGCGACCCGCGTGCGCCTGCGCGGCCTGCTGCGCGAACTCGGAGACCTGGCTGAAGAGGTGGACCCGTTCGGCCGGGACGAGGACGGCGCCCAGCTCTTCGACCACATCGCCACCGTCGCGACGAAGGCCGCTGGCCAGGCCCGTGACCTGGAGACCGAAGCCCACAACACCGCGATCGAGAACGGGGGACGGCCGTGATCCTCGCCCAACTCCTCTGGGTGATCCTGCTCGCCGCCGTGCTCATCCTGCTCACCACGGCCCCCGGGTTGCGGCGCAGCTACCCCTACGTGTGGTGGTGCTTGCTCGGCTACCCGGTCACCGTGGTCAGGGTCCGTCTCACCTGGCGGCGCCTGACCACGAACCTGGGTCTCGTGGTCGCGAAGCGTCCTGGGCGGGTGCTGCTCGGGGACCTGGTGGTCAGGGGTGATCCCCTCAAGCCGGTCCCGCCCCGTCTGGGTGTGCCGAAGCTGCGGCGCGGTGGTCTGGACGTGGCGGTGCGGCTGCACCCGGGGCAGGTGCCGGAGCACTTCCTGTCCGCCGTGGAGGCGATCACCCATGCCTGGCGAGTGCACGCGGTCCGGCTGTTCTCCGACGAGCGCGGGTTCGTCACCCTGTCGGTACTGGCTTGGGACCCGCTGCGGGCGCCCGTGGTGCCGTACCAGTTGAAGCAGCGTGTGCTGCGGGCGGTCGTCGGCCTGCTGGAGGACGGCCGGGCCTGGGTGATCGACTTCCGGCGGGCGCCGCACTGGCTGATCGTCGGCGCCACCCGCTCCGGCAAGTCCACGCTCATCGCCGCTCTGGTGAAGGAGCTCGCCCCTCAGCGCGTCGCCCTGTTCGGCATCGATCTCAAGGGCGGCATGGAACTGTCGCTGTTTGAGGACCGGCTCTCCGCGCTGGCCTCCACCCGGACGGAAGCGGCTCGCCTGCTCGCCGAGCTGGTCGCCGAGACGGAAGCGCGCATGCAGTTGTGCCGCTCGGTCGGCGCCCGGTCGATCTGGGACCTGCCCGCAAAGCTCCGCAAGCTGCCCGTCGTCCTGATCGTCGACGAGGTGGCGGAGCTGTACCTGATGGCCACACGGGAGGACAAAGCGGAAGTCGGGGAGATCTCCACGAACCTCCTGCGGCTCGCGCAGCTCGGCGCCGCGCTTGGCATCCACCTGGTGATCGCCGGTCAGCGGGTCGGCTCCGACCTCGGCCCCGGCGTCACGGCCCTGCGGGCGCAGTTGGCCGGCCGCATCTGCCACCGGGTGAGCGACGCGGGCACAGCGGAGATGGCGCTCGGCGACCTCAACAAGGACGCCCTAGGTGTTCTGTCCCGTGAGGTTGGGGATGCGGCTTGCGGGTGGTTGGCCTGCGAGTGCGGTGTGTCCGCGGTGGTGATTGTAGGTGTGGAGCCAGGCGGGGTAGGCGTCGCGTCGTTCCTGTTCGGTGCGGTAGGGACGTGCGTAGGCCCATTCGTCGAGCAGGGTGCGGTTGAAGCGTTCGACCTTGCCGTTGGTCTGGGGGCGGTAGGGGCGGGTGCGCTTGTGTGCGATGCCCTCGGCCGCGAGGGCATCGCGCCAGGGGTGTGAGCGGTAGCAGGCGCCGTTGTCGGTCAGCACGCGCTGGACGGTGATCCCGGCCCGGGCGAAGAACTCGTTCGCCCGGGCCCAAAACGCGGCGGCGGTCTCCTTGCGCTCGTCGGCCAGGATCTCGCTGTAGGCGAGGCGGGAGTGGTCGTCGACGGCGTTGTGGAGGTAGCTGTAGCCGGCCCTGGAGCGGTTCTTGCGGCCGGCCTCGCGGCCCAGGGTCTTGTGGCCGCCGCCGTCGGGGATGTTGCCGAGCTTCTTGATGTCGACGTGCACCAACTCGCCTGGTGCGGCGCGTTCGTAGCGCCGTATCGGACGGGCGGTGGCGCGGTCGAGGTGGGCCAGGCGGGCGAGCCGGTAGCGGACCAGGACCCGGTGCACGGTGGCCGGGTTGAGCTTGAGGAGGTAGGCGATGCGGGCCGGTCCCCAGCGTCGCAGGACGCGGACCTTGACGATCCGCCGCTCGGTCCGGGTGGGCAGCCTGCGCGGGCTGCGGTGCGGGCGGCTGGACAGGTCGCTCATGCCGGCCTCGCCGAGCGTGCGGTACCGGTCCGCCCACCGCTTGGCCGTGGTCGGTGAGACCTGGAAGCGCTCGGCGGCCCGCCGCAGCGGCCAGCCGTCCTCGACCACGCAGCGGGCCAGGCGCAGGCGTCCGGTCTCGGTCAGCGGTGCGTTACGGTGTGGCATGAGGGCCTTTCTGGAAACCGGGTAGATGTCGCAATCCACACCGAGCCAGAAGGCCCTCACTCATTTCAAGACCACACAGCCGTGAGCCCTGTCACCAACCTCCGTGGTCAGTACAGCTAGGCCAACCGGGTGCCGTACACCTAGATCGTGATAGTCCCTCAGCAGGTGACCACTCATGACTGCTCCGGCGACGGGCCCGGTGGCGGAGTGGATCGCGGAGATCCTTTCGAGGTGGGTCCCCCCGGAGGACTACGACGCGCAGCTCTCCGGGGTGGTGGCGGGCTACGTCAGTGATCGTCGACGGGAGCGTGTTCCTCCTCCGGGCGATGCTGGCCAACCGGGGTGACGGTGATCGAGTCGAGCTCAGGCGGCTTCCGCCGGCCTCGGCCGACGCTGTGTACCTCGACCTCGGAGATGACGGTTGCCACGATGGCCCGGCGGCGTTCGAGATTCTGCATGGTGTCATCGCGCCAGACGGCAAGCGCGTCCACCTCGGTCTGCGACTGCGCCACTGCTGCCGCCGCCTCCCGGGTGCGCAGCGACTGGAGTTCGGCCCGTAGGTGGCCCAAGGAGTCGAAGTAGTCCTCATCCTCCAACTTCTGCTCCTTCCAACGGAGACGAAGCAGCCGGATGCGTTCCTCCAGCAGGGAGATTTCGCCGGTCAGATCCGTGCCGGATTCGACCGGCGTGATGTTCGGCTGCTGGGCGAGCAGCGCGGCTTCGACGACCTTGTTCAGTTGCTCTTCGACCCACGTGTACGCCCGGCTGACCTTGCCGCACGCCGGGCGGCCGTCGGTCGCGTTGCGGTTGGTGGCGCAACGGGTCTGGCGGAACGTGCGGGTCTTGTCGGTGACCCATTGAATGGCCATGTTGGAGCCGCAGGGACCACACTTGAGGAAACCCGAGTAGAGGTGCTTCCGTTTGCCCGCGCCCTTGGCGACTGGGGCGGCCCGGCTGTCGAGTACGGCCTGAACGTTCTCCCACTCCTCCTTCGTCAGAGGATGCGGGTAGATGCTGTCGCCCAGTACCTGCCCCTTGTAGGTGATGATCCCGCCGACGCGTTCGGACCGGTACACACGTTTGACCTTGTTCGGCGTCCACCACGTCCCGGCCCCTGACGACCGCGCCCCCTTGGCGTTCCATACACGGGCGATCTCGCCGGGAGTCTTGCGGTCCATGAGCATGTCGTATCCGAGTCGGATCAGTTCGACCTCCTCCGGGACGACCCGCTGAAACCCCGAGTCGGCCGCGAAGCCGAACACGCGGGGGCCGCCGGCGTGCGGTTTGCCCTTCTCACGGCGTTGGAGGAGAGCGGAGTTGACCCGCTCCGCCATGCGTTCGGTCTCCTGCTGCGCGACCGCACCCTTGATCGTGAGGATCATGCGACCGGAGGCGCTGGCGGTGTCCTCGCCCTCGGTGGTGGCGAAGGCGAACCCGTGCTCCTTCTGCTCTTCCAGAAAGCTGGTCAGCTCGGTGATCCGGCGCGTGAGGCGGTCGATCGAGTAGACGACGATCGCGTCGATGATCCCGGAGCGGGCGTCCTTCATCATTTCGGTGAAGGCCGGACGGGGCTTCCGGCTGCTGGTGGACGCCGAGACGTCGTTCTCCGGATAGACCTTGAGGACCGTCCAGCCGAGACGGTCACACAGCTCCCGGCAGGCTTTCTCCTGGCGCTGGATGCCGAGTTCCTGTCCCTTGCGATCCTTGCTGATGCGGACGTAGACGCCGACCCGAGTAGCCTTGGGAATTGCACCCCCTGATCTCAAATGATCACTGTGCGTAACGTAGGTGTTCAGAGTACAGCGACGAACGTCGCGGGCCAGGTGCTGGTGCCGGTCCTGGTGGCCTCGCGGGAGAAGATCCTCGACGTCGCCGCCTACAACCACCCCTCCGGCGACCTGTACGACGACGCCCCGTCGGCCGTCATCCCGGCACAGGCGGACAAGGAGGCGGCCCCGGCGGCCGCCTGACCCCCGCCGGCCGGGCACACGACGAGGCCCGCCCCCGCACCGAGTGGTGCGGGGGCGGGCCTCGTTCTGCCACCGGCCGCCTAGGCCGGAAAAGGCAGGGGGCCCGCCGGTCGGGCGGGCCCCCTTGGGTGTTGCTCTTGTGCTCGTGGGTGACGGCCGTCGGGGGCCGTCGACGGACCCGGTGGGGTCCCGAGCGATCAGAACATCAGAAGATGGTCAGATAGCGACGACGTTCTCCGCCTGCGGGCCCTTCGGGCCCTGGGTGACGTCAAAGCTCACCGCCTGGTTCTCCTCCAGCGAGCGGAAGCCGCTCGCGTTGATGGCGGAGTAGTGGACGAAGACGTCGGGGCCGCCGCCCTCCTGGGCGATGAAGCCGAAGCCCTTCTCAGCGTTGAACCACTTGACGGTTCCCGTGGCCATGCCGTTCTCCTTGCGAGGGACGTATCGGGGCCACACCGTGTGGCACCCGGTCCGCTGCGCTGATCGCCCTGCCTCCGGACGAGTCCGAAGTTTTTCGATATTGCTGAAAAACTACAAAAAGCCTGCGGTTACATGCTCCGCAGGCTTCAAGTACTGCAAGGGGAATCAAACTGCAACTGAGGGCAACGCTAGCATGCGGTCGCTGTGACGACCAGGGGTGAACTGCGGCCCGGACGGCGCGTGTCGCAAGGGCCCGGGCCCGCGTGTCAGGTGCCCGGTGCGGGCCTTTCCGGGCACCGGGCATACGCTGCGGGAAGGCGCACGAACGGCACGAGGGAGCGGCGCAGTGGCAGCACCGGACGGACAAACGCGGGAGCCCCAGGAGGCCGCCCCGGTCAGGCCGCGGGTCGGCCACATTCAGTTCCTGAACTGCGTCCCCCTTTATTGGGGCCTCGCCAGGACCGGCAATCTGCTGGATCTCGACCTCACCAAGGACACCCCGGAGAAGCTGAGCGACCAGCTCGTCGACGGCTCGCTGGACATCGGGCCGATCACCTGCGTGGAGTACCTGCGCAACGCCGACGACCTGCTGGTCCTGCCCGGCATCGCGGTCGGCAGCGACGGCCCGGTGATGTCCTGCCTCATCGTCAGCAAGGTGCCGCTCGCCGAGCTGGACGGCCGCCGGGTCGCCCTCGGCTCCACCAGCCGCACCTCCGTCCGGCTCGCCCGACTGCTGCTGGAGGAGCGTGAGGGCGTCCGCCCGGACTACTTCAGCTGCCCGCCCGACCTGAGCTCGATGCTCGCCGAGGCCGACGCCGCCGTCCTGATCGGCGACCCGGCGCTGCGCGCCTACCTCGGGCAGGCCGCCGACCTCGGGCTGACCGTCCACGACCTCGGCGAGATGTGGAAGGAGTGGACCGGCCTGCCGTTCGTCTTCGCCGTCTGGGCCGTGCGCCGCGAGTTCGCCGAGCGCCGGCCGGACCTGACGGCGGCCGTGCACCGGGCCTTCCTGGAGTCCCGCGACCTGTCGCTGGTCGAGGCCGCCAAGGTCGCCGAACAGGCCGCCCGCTGGGAGGCCTTCGGGGCGGACGTGCTGGAGCGGTACTTCAGCGAGGCCCTCGACTTCTCGCTCGGCGAGCGGCAGTTGGCCGGCGTCGCCGAGTTCGCCCGGCGGGTGGCGCACGACAGCGGCTTCGCGCCCGACGTCGCGGTGCGGCTGCTGGAGTCGGCGGCGCCGGGGTCGGTGGTGCCGGGGTCGCCGGTGCTGGAGCCGGTGCTGGAGCCGGCGGTGCTGCCGGTCGGCTGAGCGCGGGGCGGCCCCCGCCCGGTACGGTCTGCTCCCGGGCACGTCGTGCGGGCCGACCGCCGGACGCGCCCGGGGCGGCGGACGCGGCCGGACGGCCGCGCGCCCACGGCGCGAGGGGAGCGTGGCGGGCATGCGGGCACTGGGGTCGGACGACCCGCGGCAAGTGGGCGCCTACCGGCTGCTGCGGCGGCTCGGCGCGGGCGGCATGGGCCGCGTCTACCTCGGCCGGACGGCGGGCGGACGCACCGTGGCCGTCAAGGTGGTGCGCGGCGAACTCGCGGACGACGCCGAGTTCCGCGCCCGCTTCCGGCAGGAGGTGGCCGCCGCCCGGCGGGTCGGCGGCGCCTGGACCGCACCCGTCCTGGACGCGGACACCGAGGGCGAGCACCCCTGGGTCGCCACCGGCTACGTGGCCGGTCCGGCGCTCGGCGACGCCGTCCGGGACTTCGGGCCGCTGCCCGAGCCGGCCGTGCGCGCCCTCGGCGTCGGGCTCGCCGAGGCGCTCGCCCACGTCCACGGGCTCGGCCTGGTGCACCGCGACGTCAAACCGTCCAACGTGCTGCTGACCCTGGACGGTCCGCGGCTGATCGACTTCGGGATCGCCCGCGCGCTCGACGCGACCAGCGGCTTCACCCGGTCCGGGTACGTGGTCGGCTCGCCCGGCTTCATGCCGCCCGAGCAGGCGAACGGGCAGGCCGTCGGGCCGGCCGGCGACGTCTTCTCGCTCGGCGCCGTCCTCGCCTTCGCCGCCACCGGGGTGCACCCCTTCGGCGAGGGGGTGAGCGCCGCCGTCCTGCTCTACCGGGTGCTGCACGAGGAACCGGACGTCGCCGACCTGGCCGGGCCGCTGCGCACGCTCGTCCTCGACTGCCTGGCCAAGGACCCGGCCGCCCGCCCCACCCCGGGTGCGCTCCGGGCCGCGCTGGACCCGGACGGCACGGCCACCGCCCGGCTGGGGCAGGGCGGTTGGCTGCCGCCGGCACTGGCGGCGGCGGTGGGGCGCGGTGCGGTGGGGCTGCTGGATCTGGAGGGGGACGGGGCTTCGTCGGTCGGGGTTCCGGTGGCGGGCGGGGCTTCGCCGGTGGTCGGGGCGGCGGCCGCGGAGTCGCCGGTGGGGCGGACACCGACGCTGGTGCCGGGTGTGGGTGTGGGCGCGGGCGGGGGTACGGGCGAGGCTGTGAAGCCCGGGCGGCGGCGGCCGGGGCGGGCCGGGCTCGTGGTGGCGGTGGTGCTCGCGCTGCTGGCGCTCGGGGGCGGCGGGTACGGGGTGTACGCGTGGCTGCACCGGGCGGATCCGGGGCCGGGGGTGGTCGCCGGGCCGACGGCGCCCACGGGGGACGGCGGTTCCGGGAGCGCGGGGCCGAGGCCGGCGCCGTCCCCGACCGCCGCCGACCGCACCTCCGCCGCCCCGTCGCCCGGGACGGGCAGCGGGACGGGCGGGCCGAGCGTGGTGCCGGCCGGGTTCCTGGGCACCTGGCGCGGGGACATGGTCACGGACAAGGGCGTGCCCGCCGGCACCACCACGCTCACCATCGGTCCGGCCGCGATCGGCCAGGAGAACACCACCAGCCGCAACGCCCTCACCGGCCTGATCCCGCTGAGCTGCGAGGGCGCCTGGACGCTCAGGTCGGTGTCCGACACCAAGCTCGTGTTCGCCTCCCGGCTGGTCCGCTCCTCGCTGCCCGGCGCCTGCACCGGCGGCGCGAACGCCGAGACGCTCACCCTGCAGGGCGACGGCACGATCCGCTTCAGCTCCGCCGACCCGGCGGCCGGAAACCCGGTCGGCACCCTGCGCAAGGTCGACGGGGCAGCGGGCTGACGCGGACGCCGGAAAGGCCTGGCGTAGGCTGGTTCGGCCGTACCCGGGCGCCCGTCGTCCGGGGTCCGGCAGCGCCGAGAACAGCAGTATCCGAGAGAGAGAAGGCCGCCAGGTGACCGAGCTCGCAGCGACCACCCTCGATGCGCCCAGCACCGACCTGCAGGCCGTGCTCGACCGGGCCGCCGGCGGTGGCCGGATCACCCCGGAGGAGGCGCTGGAGCTGTACCGCTCGGCGCCGCTGCACGCGCTCGGCTCCGCCGCCGACGCGGTGCGCCGCCGCCGCTACGCCGGTACCGAGCACATCGCGACGTACATCATCGAGCGCAACATCAACTACACCAACGTGTGCGTGACGGCGTGCAAGTTCTGCGCCTTCTACGTGCCGCCGAAGAGCGACAAGGGCTGGTCCCGCGAGCTCGACGAGATCCTGCGCCGCTGCGCCGAGACCGTCGAACTGGGCGGCACCCAGATCATGTTCCAGGGCGGCCACCACCCGGACTACGGGGTGGAGTACTACGAGCGCGCGTTCGCGGCGATCAAGGCGGACTTCCCGCAGCTGGTGATCCACTCCCTGGGCGCCTCCGAGGTCGAGCACATGTCCCGGATCTCGGGCGTCTCGATCGAGGAGGCCATCACCCGGATCCACCGGGCCGGCCTGGACTCCTTCGCCGGCGCCGGCGCCGAACTGCTGCCCGAGCGGCCGCGCAAGGCGATCGCCCCGCTCAAGGAGTCCGGCGAGCGCTGGCTGGAGATCATGGAGGTCTCGCACGGCCTCGGCGTGGAGTCCACCTCCACCATGCTGATGGGCACCGGCGAGACCAACGCCGAGCGGATCGAGCACCTGCGGATGATCCGCGACGTGCAGGACCGCACCGGCGGCTTCCGGGCCTTCATCCCGTACACCTACCAGCCGCAGAACAACCACCTGAAGGGCTCGACGCAGGCCACCGTCTTCGAGTACCTGCGGATGATCGCGATCGCCCGCCTGTTCCTCGACA
Organism: Kitasatospora sp. NPDC087861; assembly: GCF_044742585.1. Taxonomy (NCBI): domain Bacteria; kingdom Bacillati; phylum Actinomycetota; class Actinomycetes; order Kitasatosporales; family Streptomycetaceae; genus Kitasatospora; species Kitasatospora sp. NPDC087861. The sequence goes on along the minus strand of NZ_JBIUUS010000020.1, from coordinate 161,343 downwards.
ACGTCGCCCACATCCAGGGCTCCTGGCTCACCACCGGCAAGGAGGCCGGCCAGCTGTCGCTGCACTACGGCGCGGACGACCTCGGCTCGGTCATGCTGGAGGAGAACGTGGTCTCGGCGGCCGGCGCCAAGCACCGTTCCAACCTCACCGAGCTGATCCACCTCATCCGGGCCGCCGACCGCGTCCCGGCGCAGCGCTCGACCACGTACGAGCACCTGCGGGTGCTGGACGACCCGGCGAACGACCCGGTGGACCCGCGGGTCGCCTCGCACATCGCCTCCACCGCGATCGAGGGCGGCACCGCGCACCCCGAGCTGAAGATCCTGGACAACTGAGGCCAGGGCCACCGCCGTGCTGACCCTGCACCGGGCGGCCCTGGTGCTGCCCGACCCGGCCGACCCCGCCGCCCCGTCCCTCCCGGACGGGGCGGTGCTGGTGCGCGGCGACCGGATCGAGGCCGTCGGGCCGTACCGGGAGCTGGCCGCCGCGCACCCGCAGGCGCGGCTGCGGGACTGGGGCGCCGCCGTGCTCACCCCCGGGCTGCGCAACCCGTACGGGCACCGGCTGTTGGAGCGCGACTACCACCCGGACCCGCGCGAGGAGGTCGGCGTCGAGCCGGTGGCGGGCGGGCTGGTCGGCTCGGTTGATGACGCCCGGTGCGGGGCGAGCGCCCGGCGCGGGCTGCAGCGGATGCTCGGCTTCGGGGTGACGGCGGTGGCCGGGCCGTTCGAGCGGGCAGCGGTGCGGACGGCGGTGGCGCGCTCCGGGCTGGTCGTGCTGCCGGGCGCCCCGGACGAGGGGGACGCCGGGGACGGCCCGCTGGACCCGTTGGCGGTGCTGCCGTTCGCGGCGGCCGTGCACGGGCGGGTGGCGGCGGGCGGCCGGGCCGACTTCGTGGTGTTCCCCGCTGTTGGGGAGGGCTTCGCCGTGCCGCTGCCGGGCGGCTGCCTGGCCGCCGTGCTGGGCGGGCGGCTGGTGTACCGGCGGCGCTGAGCGGGACCGGCGCGGGTGCGGCGTACTCGCCGGTAGCCGGACTTCCTTGCGGCGTACGCGACTTCCTTCGTGTGCCGCCGAACTCCGGTGTCCACCCGGCGGGGTGATTCCCCCTTCGCCGTGACCTGAGGGCCCGCCAGCGGATACGATCCCGGACAGCTCACTCCGTACCCTCACCACATCACCGCCCGTGCCCGCGGGTGGCGGGGCCACGTCCCAGGCCCCGACGGCAAGCCAGGACAGGAACCATGCGATCCGCGACCGTTCCCCCGCCGCGATCCCCGCGGATGGGCCGTGGTTGGTACCTCGCCGCCGTGCTCAGCGCCGTGCTGGCCGTCGGCATGTGCCTGCTCGGTTGGCGCCAGGCCGACCAGGCCGACCGGATCGGCGCCCACCCGGTGAGAGCCGAGGGCGTCGTCACCCAGCTCCCCACCGGCGGCGGCTCCTACAGCGCCGTCAGCTACCGGGCCGGCGGCCAGTCCCACACCGCCGCCGCGCTGCCGCTCGCCGACGGCGCCAAGATCGGCGACCAGGTCTGCCTGGAGCACGCCGCCGACGACCCGGGCGCGGTGCGGATCTGCGGCGACACCTACCCGCAGCCGGTCGGTATCGGCCTGGCCCGCTTCAGCGTGCCGGTCGCGGTCGGGATGTTCGTGATCTGCGTGCTGCGGATCCGGCGGCACCGGCGGGCCCTGGCGGTCCGCGCCGGGCAGGGCCGGCTGGCCGCCACCGTCGCGCTGGCGACCGGGGCGCTGGCCGACGGGATGCCCGCGATAACCCACGGCAAGCGCTCCCGGCGCCGACGGCGCGCGGGCGGTCGGCGCGCGCAGCACTGACGGGGGCGGCCGGGCTGACGGGCCCGTTCGGACGGGTGGGCCCACCCGGGCCGGCCGGCCCGTCCGGCGGGTGCCGGACGTGCCCGGCGTGCCCCCTTGGTCCGGGCGCCGGCGCGAGGGTGAACAATGGGGGCGTGACCCGAGCCTCTCTGGACAAGCAGCCGCACGAAGTCGCCGCCATGTTCGACGACGTCGCGGCCAAGTACGACCGCACCAACGACGTGCTGTCCCTCGGCCAGGCCCGTGCCTGGCGCCGGGCGGTGGCCGAGGCGGTGGCCGCCGGACCGGGGGACCTCGTGCTCGACCTCGGGGCCGGTACCGGCACCTCCTCGCTGCCCTTCGCCGAGGCCGGCGCGCAGGTCGTCCCGTGCGACTTCTCCGTCGGCATGCTCGTCGAGGGCAAGAGCCGCCACCCCGAACTGGCGCTCACCGCCGGCGACGCCACCCGGCTGCCGTTCGCGGACGACACCTTCGACTCGGTGACGATCTCCTTCGCGCTGCGCAACGTCCAGGACACCGACGCGGCGCTGCGCGAGATGCAGCGGGTCACCAAGCCCGGCGGCAAGCTGGTGATCTGCGAGTTCTCCACCCCGACCTGGACGCCGTTCCGGACGGTCTACACCGAGTACCTGATGCGCGCCCTGCCGCCGGTCGCCACCGCGGTCAGCAGCAACCCGGACGCGTACGTGTACCTCGCCGAGTCCATCCGGGCCTGGCCCGACCAGGCCGGGCTGGCCGCCCGGCTGCAGGAGAGCGGCTGGTCCAAGGTCGCCTGGCGCAACCTCACCGGCGGCATCGTCGCGCTGCACCGGGCGTACAAGCTCGGGTAGCGGGCGGACAGGCCCGGGCGGCGGGGGCGCGGGGGCGGCCGGTGCGGTGGGGGGCGCGGGTGCGGCCGGTGCGGCCGGTGCGGTGGGGGACCGGTGGGGTGGGGGCGCGGTCGTTTCCGGCGGCGGGGACGGAACTAGACTGCCGGAGACAAAAGCAGCCGTCCCCCAGCCGCAGCTCCAGGAGAGTGTCCACCGTGTCCGAGACCGCAGCCGATCTGACGAAGCCGGACAGCCCGATCGAGAGTACGGCCGACGTCATCGTGGTCGGCGCGGGCCCGGCCGGGTCCACCACCGCGTACTACCTCGCCCAGGCCGGGCTGGACGTGCTGCTGCTGGAGAAGACCGCGTTCCCGCGCGAGAAGGTCTGCGGTGACGGTCTGACCCCGCGCGCCACCAAGCAGCTGGTGGACATGGGCATCGACGTCTCCACCGAGAACGGCTGGCTGCACAACAAGGGCCTGCGCATCATCGGCGGCGGCGTCCGGCTGGAGCTGGACTGGCCCGAGCTGTCCGCCTTCCCCGACTACGGCCTGGTCCGCAAGCGCGCCGACTTCGACGAGCTGCTGGCCCGTCAGGCCGAGAAGGCCGGCGCCCGGCTCTACGAGCGCTGCAACGTCAGCGGGCCGGTCCTGGACGACCGCACCGGCCGGATCGTCGGTGTCACCGCCAAGCTCGGTGACGAGAAGCGGCCGGTCACCTTCCGCGCCCCGCTGGTGGTCGCCGCCGACGGCAACTCCACCCGGCTCTCCCTCGCCATGGGCCTGCACCGCCGCGAGGACCGCCCGATGGGCGTCGCCTACCGGACGTACTTCACCTCGCCGCGCCACGACGACGACTACCTGGAGTCCTGGCTGGAGCTGTGGGACACCCGCGGTGGCCAGCGCAGGCAGCTGCCCGGGTACGGCTGGGTCTTCGGCATGGGCGACGGCACCTCCAACGTCGGCCTCGGCATCCTCAACTCCTCGCCCGCGTTCGGCGAACTCGACTGGCGCGAGGTGCTCAAGGCCTGGTGCGCCGGCATGCCGGAGGAGTGGGGCTACACCCCCGAGAACATGACCGACCCGATCCGCGGCGCCGCGCTGCCGATGGCCTTCAACCGGCAGCCGCACTACACCCGCGGCCTGCTGCTCGTCGGCGACGCGGGCGGCATGGTCAACCCGTTCAACGGCGAGGGCATCGCCTACGCGATGGAATCCGGTCAGATCGTCGCCGGCGTCATCGTCCAGGCCCACGCCCGGGTCACCGCGACCGGACGCGAGCGCGCCCTGCAGGGCTACCCGCGCATCCTCAAGGACGTCTACGGCGGCTACTACACGATGGGCCGCGCCTTCGTGAAGCTCATCGGCAACCCCAAGGTGATGCAGCTCGCCACCCAGCGGGGCCTCACCCACCCGATGCTGATGCGCTTCACCCTCAAGATGCTCGCCAACCTCACCGACCCGCAGGGCGGCGACGCGATGGACCGCATCATCAACGGCCTCGCGAAGGTCGCGCCGAACGCCTAGGGCTTCTTCTCCGTCTCCTTCGTCTTCTCTGTCTCCTCCTTTTCCTCCGCCGTCTTCCGCTCCCGGTCCGCCGGGTGGCGGGAGGCGGCGGAGCGCTGTTCGACGTAGGCGAGGCGGTCGGCGAAGACCCGGGCCGCGTCGGGGGTGAGCGTCCGGAGGGCGACGAGGGCGGAGAAGACGACGTCGCAGAGTTCGTGCTGGACGTCCTCCCAGCTGTGGGTGACGCCCTTGCGCGGGTTCTGGCCGGTGGCGCCGATCACCGCGGCGCCGACCTCGCCGACCTCCTCGGAGAGCTTGAGGATCCGCAGCAGGCGTTCCTCCCGGGGCGACTGCGTGCTCTCCTCGTCGAGCCACGCGACCAGGTGGTCGACGCTCTCCCAGATCCGGCTGTCCATGTGCGCTGCTCCCGTGCGGTGTCGTTGGTGCTGTCACCGTACGGGAGCAGCGGCGGGCGGCGGTCGGCCGGTCAGTGGGCGCGGGAGCCCGGCCGACGGGGTGGGCCTTCGGTCAGTGGGTGCTGATCTTCACGTGGCGGATGTTCACGGGGAGGTTGGGGAAGCCGTCGCCGGGGTTGTTCTGGTCGTCCTCGCCGCCGGCGGCGATCTTCTGCAGCACGTCCAGGCCCGCCGTGACCCGGCCGAACGGGGTGTAGGCGGGGGAGAGCTTGGTGTCCTTCCAGACGAAGAAGAACTGGCTGCCGTTGGTGTTCGGACCGGCGTTGGCCATCGCCACGGTCCCGGCCGGGTAGGTGGCGCCGGTCAGGTTCTCGTCTGGGAAGGAGTAGCCGGGGCCGCCGCTGCCGGTGCCGGTCGGGTCGCCGCACTGCAGGACGTAGAGCCGCTGGGTGGTGAGGCGGTGGCAGTGGCTGCGGTCGAAGTAGTCGTGCTCGGCGAGGAAGCGGAACGAGAAGGTGGTGCAGGGTGCCTTGTCGGTCAACGCCTGGAAGGTGATCGCGCCCTGGCTGGTGCGCAGGGTGGCGCGGTAGGGCTGGGAGGCCTTCTTGGCGTCGAAGACCGGGATGCCCTTGAAGTTGTCGGCCGGCACCGCGGGGGTGTAGGTGCAGGCGGGCGCGGGGGGCGGGGTGTCCGCGACGGCGGTGCCGGCGCTCGCCGTGAGCGGGAGGACGGTGGCGACGGCGAGCAGGGCCGCCCAGGGTGCGCGCTTCACGTGACTTGCCTTCCGAGGGGTGGTGGACGGCGGGGTTGGCATGGCGCCATCATCCACGCCGGGGCGGCGATCCGGTAGGGGGCGGTGGGGATCGGGTTCCATCGGGCGGGCGGAGGGGCGGGAGCGTCAGGAGGCTTTCCGGGGGCCGGGGTTGGCGGGCGGTGCGGGGTTGGCGGTCGGTGCGGGGTTGGTGGGCGGTGCGGGGTTGGTGGGCGGTGCGGGGTCGGCGGGCGGTGCGGTGGTGAAGAGTCCGGCGCGGGCGGCCAGCGCGGCGGCGTCGGCGGCGCGTTCGGCGGTGTGGGCGTCCAGCGGCTCGCCGGTGACGAACAGTCGGTAGTAGAGCGGGGCGGTGGCGGCCCGGACCACCTCGGCGCCGTCCGTCCCGGCGGGCAACTCGCCGCGGGCGACCGCTCGTTCGGACACCTCGGCGGCCTGGCGGTGGCGGGCGGCGAAGAAGGCGCGCAGGGCGGCCGCGCCGGCGTCGGAGCGCTGGGCGGCGAGGATCAGCGCGGTGGGGGTGGCGCCCAGGTCGGGGTCGGTGAAGACGGTGAACACCTCCCGGGTGATCCGGCGTAGGTCCTCGCGGAGGTCGCCAGTGTCGGGCAGCGGCCAGGGCTGGTCGGCCGAGGCGGTCAGGGCGTCCGCGACCAAGCCGTCCACCCCGGTCCACCGCCGGTACAACGTCGCCTTGTGGACGCCGGAGCGGGTCGCGACCGCCTCGACGGTGAGGCTGTCGTACCCCTTCTCGGCGACCTCGGCGAGGGTGGCGGCGACCACCTCTGCCCTGACCCGGGCGCTGCGGCCGCCGGGGCGCGGGGTCGGGGTGCGGGGCTCGGGGTGGGGGTTTTCGGGGGTGTGCGTGCGGGCGTTCTCGGAGGTGTTCGCGGAAGTGTTCCCGTTCAAAGTCGACTCCAGTCGCATTAATGCTTGCTGTGGCGAGGTGGCCGTGCCATGCTCATCGTAATGCGACTTTAGTCGCGTTACGAGAGGAGTCCGCATGACCTCCACCGCCATTCCCGATCCCACCGCCCTGCACCCGCTCGCCGGCCACGACCGGGTGGTCCTGCTGCGCCCGCTCGTCACCGACCCGCGGATCGAGGTCGGCGCGTACACCTACTTCGACGACCCCGACGGGGCCACCCGCTTCGAGCAGCGCAACGTCCTCTACGCCTACGGGCCCGAGCGGCTGGTGATCGGCAAGTACTGCGCGATCGCCACCGGAACCCGCTTCCTGATGGCCGGCGCCGCCCACCCGACCATCGGTGTGTCCACCTTCCCGTTCACGATGTTCGGCGGCGACTGGACCGAGCGGACCCTCGACATCGTCACGGGCCTGCCCAGCCGGGGCGACACCGTGATCGGCAACGACGTCTGGTTCGGCCACGGCGCCACCGTCCTGCCCGGTGTCCGGATCGGCGACGGCGCGATCATTGCGGCCGGCGCGATGGTCTCTGCCGACGTCGATCCGTACACCATCGTCGGTGGCAACCCGGGCCGCCCGATCCGGCGCCGCTTCGAGGACGCCGACGTCGAGCGACTGCTCCGCGCGGCCTGGTGGGACTGGCCGGTGGAACTCGTCACCGAGCACGTCCGCGCCATCATGTCCGGGGCCCCGGCGGACATCGAGGAGATCGCTGCGGCGAACGGCCTGCTCGGCGGCTGACCGCCGGACCCGGAAGGGCATTGATCGCGGACGGGCCGGTGCGCGAAGATGGCGCCCTCCTGCTCCACGCTCCGCCCCGTCGACAGCCGGGCCTTCCGCCCGGCTCCAGGGTCCGTCCGACGCCGTACGGTACTCGCGCCCGCCGGTTCCGTACGCTCGGAGGGATCTGACCCATGCGTGCCCCGTTGTCCATGTCCTCGTCCTCCTCGGTCCTTCGCGATCTGCCGGTCCTGCTCGTGGCGGTGGTGTGGGGATCGAGCTTCCTCGCCGTCCAGCGGGTGGCAGGGCCCGGGACGGCCGTGGCGATGCTGGTCCTGCGGTTCGGGCTGGTGCTGCCGCTGCTGGGGGCGGTCGCCTGGCCGGCGCTCCGGCGGCTGAGCCGTGCCGAGTGGCTCGGCGGCGGCGCGCTGGGGCTGGTGCTCAGCGGGATCTTCCTGCTGGAGACCTACGGCGCCGTGCACACCTCCGCCACCAATGCGGGGCTGATCATCAGCCTGGCGATGGTGTTCACACCGCTCGGCGAGAGCGCCCTCGGCCGGACGGCGCCGCCGCGGGCCTTCCTCGCGGCCGCGGGGCTGGCCGTGCTCGGCGTCGCCCTGCTCACCGGGGACGGCGGGCTGCGTCCTCCTTCCCTCGGAGACCTGCTGGTCCTGGGTGCCGCCCTGGTCCGTTCGGCCTTCGTCCTGGCGACGGCCCGCGTCCGGGCCGTCCGCGACACCGGCATGCTTGCTCTGACCTGGGTCCAACTCGCTGTTGCCACCGCCGTGTTCGCGGTCGTCGCGGCGGTCGTGGGGCCGTCGCCGTGGACTCTCGCCAGCTCGTACGGGCCCGGCCAGTGGGCCTGGCTGCTGCATCTGTCCCTGTTCTGCACGCTGTTCGCCTTCTTCGTCCAGATGTGGGCCGTCCGCGCCACCTCGCCGTCCCGGGTGAGCCTGCTGCTCGGCACCGAGCCGCTGTGGGCTGCCGTCTTCGGCATCACCATCGCCGGGAACCGGATGGGCCCGCTCGCCCTGGTCGGCGGAGCCCTGGTGCTGGTCGCGACCGAGTGGGGCCGCCGCACCGCCCCGGCTCCGTGCCAGGCCGAGGCCGAGGCCGAAGCCGCGGACCGGGAGTCGGAGCCCGCCCCGGCGTGACACGCCACGGTGGTCACCTGCGCCGCAGGGTGCGTCGGGCGTAGTCGACGGTGACCACGCCGAGCAGCGGACCCCAGGCGACCAGCGGCAGGTAGGCGAGGGTCATCACCAGGCCGGCGATGCCGTGCGGGGAGTCCGCCTCCGCCATGTTCCGGCTCCAGCCGCCGGTCAGCGCGGCTATCCCGAGCGTGGTCAGAATCGCCGAGCCCAGTGCGGCCGGAACGATCGCCGCGAGCGGCCGGACCGCCCGGCCGCCGATCAGCGGGATCCAGCGAGGCGCCACCCGCCCCCAGGGCCGGACCAGCCCGACGGTCAGGAAGGCCAACGCCTCGGCCAGGGCGCTCAGCACCACGACGTAGACCGTGCCCCAGCCCGGCTGGTGCTCGGCGTACCGCGCGGCCGTGGCGCCAGTGAAACCGACCGGGACGCCGAAGCCGAACGCGATCCGCCACAGCCCCGAGGGCACGGTCGTCAGGACGGTGGCCCTGGCGGCGAGCTCGGCCCATCGCGGCGCGGGCGGGACGGCCGGGACGGCCGAGGGGGTCGGACGAGTGGTGGTCCGGGCCTTGATCATGATCTTCGACATGGGGGTGAACTCCCTTCGCGGTCGGCCCATCCGGCCGCTTCGATGGCTCAAGCCTGACCGCTGCGGCCGATCCGCGACAGCTGCCGATCGGGCTGTTCTCCCTGCTCAACAGGCCTCTGAAATATGCCGATCGGCACAAGCGAGCAGCCGGCGACCCGTCGTAACGTGGCGGCAGTCGAAAGGAGGAGATGGCGATGAGTCAGCTGCTGGCGGTGGTCGTTCCGGCCACCCTCCTGCTGGTGCCCATGGCGCGCAGGCGCCGAGGGGCCGCGGTCGCGACCGCGGCGGTCGGGGCGATGTCGTCGGCGGTCACGATCGCCGTCTGGCTCGCCGGCCGCTGGACGGAGTCGGACCGGTGGCCCGGGGTGCTCGGCCTGGCCGAACTGGCCGCGCTGCTGCTGGCGGTGGTCCTCCTGCTGCGCGCGGAGGACGGCCCGCGGTGCGCGGCGGCGGCCTGGACGGCCTGTGGTGCGGTCGCGCTCTGGCCGTCCCGCTTCCAGGCGATCGACGGGCCCGGAGACGTGCTCACCCTCTTCGGTTTCGGGTCGATGCTGGCCCTGCCGGCCGTTCTGATCGGGCTTTATCTGCGCGGCCTGGACGCGGGGCGGCACAGGGCGGTCGCCGAGGCACGGCGTGCCCAGCGGCTCGAACTGGCCCACGACCTGCACGACTTCGTGGCGCATGACGTCAGCGGCATGGTCGCCCAGGCCCAGGCCGGGGCCTATCTGGCAGCCATCGACCCGGCCCGGGCGGTCGAGATGTTCGAGCGGATAGAGCAGGCCGGGCAGCGGGCCCTGGCCTCGCTGGACCGGACGGTTCAACTGCTGCGCACAGAGGAGGGGACTGGGCGCGGACCGCAGCAGGGGCTGGCCGAACTCGTCGAGTTGGTCGAGCGGTTCACCGCCTCGGGCGCCGCCGAGGTCCGGCTGGAGCTCCCGGAGGAGCCAGTACCTCGGGAGGTGGAGGGCACGGTTCACCGGGTCGTTGTCGAGGCCCTGACCAACGTCCGGCGTCACGCCCCGGGCGTACGGCAGGTCGAGGTCAGGGCGCGCTGCACCGGTGGGTGGCTGGAGTTGCTGGTGGTGAATGACGGCCTCGCCCCTGGTGCAGGTGGGCGCCCGCGCCGGGGCGGCGGCAGCGGACTACCGGGGCTGGCGGCCCGGGTGGAGGCGCTCGGGGGCACGTTGGCAGCGGGTGCGGACGGCCAGGATGCCTGGCAGGTGACGGTGAGGCTGCCGTTGGAGCGGCAGGAGGGAAACGAGACGCGAGAAGCGCAGCGGGTGGAGGAGGCAGGGGAGGAACGGGAGATGCAGGGGAGACCGGTCCGATGAGGACCAGCACAGAGGAAGGGTGGAGATGAGGGGCAGCACGGGCCCGATTCGGATCCTGGTCGCCGACGACCAGGCGGATGTCCGCAGCGCGTTCCGGATGATCTTGGACGTCCAGCCGGACATGGCCGTGGTGGCGGAGGCAGCGGACGGAGTCGCAGCGGTGGAGGAGGCCCGACGGCTTCGACCGGACGTCGTGCTCGCGGACATCCGGATGCCAAGGCTCGACGGTCTGGAGGTCACAAGACAGTTGGCCGGGGAGTGCAAGGTGATCGTGGTGACCACCTTCGACCTGGACGAGTACGTGCACACGGCCCTGCGGCACGGTGCGGCCGGGTTCCTACTGAAGCGCTCTGGGCCGGTGCTGCTGGTCGAGGCGGTCCGCGCGGCGATGGCGGGGGACGCGTTGATCAGCCCGCAGGTCACCGTCAGGTTGCTGCGGCACATGGCGGCGCCGGCGGGCGACCGGAGGGCCGGCGCCGGGCCTGTGGCACCGGCGCCGCTGAAGGCCGGTCCGGTTGAGGAGCTGACCGCGCGAGAAAGGGAGATCGCCGAACTGGTGGCGGACGGCGCGACGAACGCCGAGATCGGAGCGGGGCTGTTCATCTCACCGGGGACGGTGAAGAACCACCTCGCCAACGTCCAGCGCAAGCTCGGTGCCCGTAACCGGGTGGGCATCGCGGCCTGGGTCTGGGAGAAGGCGGCTGGTAGCCGGTAACCGGCCCCAGCGCACGGAGATCGGGGCGCCGCGCCCTGGGTCAGGCATGACCCAGCGCCGGAGAGGGGCGGGCGGGTGGCGGGTGGCGGGTGGCGGGTGGGGAGGGGGGAGGGGGGAGACCCCCTCCGAGCAGCACCTCGCGCGCTTGTGAACGAAGGGTCAAGCGGGCGTTCGGAACCGCGCCACCCCTCAGGGTGAGCCGCTATAACACGTCAACATGACGCCAGAAAATTTGCTCCCGGCGAAGCATAGTTGATATAGGAGCGCGGCTCTGACCAGCCGCTTCACAAGTAAATGCGACCGGTTGTGACCATTTGACTTCTTTGCGTTGACAATTCTGGGCATGTTCATATTCGACACGGTTCTCATCGTGTCGTAGATCACAAAGATGACGTTGAACTGCGTGTCGCAGATCACAAGCCGACGGGCATAGGATGCGCTCGTTCCAGGCTTTGTGAACTGCCTCACATGAGGTGGATCCCGGGAACCGGAACGCGGGTTCACCTCAGTGTGACCCGCCGGTTCCGATCTGCAGTCAAGGACGACTGGACGGAGGGAGCGGGGGCTATGAATGCCTACGCGCCGATCCTCGTACTCGGTGCCATCGCGGCGGCGTTCGCGGTCGGCTCCGTCGTGATGGCCTCACTCACCGGCCCCAAGCGCTACAACCGGGCCAAGTTGGAGGCGTACGAGTGCGGCATCGAGCCGACCCCGCAGCCCGTGGGCGGCGGTCGGTTCCCGATCAAGTACTACCTGACGGCGATGCTCTTCATCGTCTTCGACATCGAGATCGTCTTTCTCTACCCCTGGGCGGTGACCTTCGACGCCCTGGGGATCTTCGGGTTGGTCGAGATGCTCCTGTTCATCGCCACCGTCTTCGTCGCGTACGCCTACGTGTGGCGCCGCGGCGGTCTGGAGTGGGACTGAACGCGGGGTGGCCGCCGCCTTTGTGAACGAGCGGACAAGCCCGAACGGGCCGGCCGCACCACAGGACTTGAGGGCTTCTTGAGGGCATTGAGAGGGATCTGATGGGAATCGAGGAGAAGCTGCCGAGCGGCTTTCTGCTCACGACCGTGGAGACGGCCGCCGGCTGGGTGCGCAAGGCGTCACTCTTCCCGGCCACCTTCGGTCTGGCCTGCTGCGCGATCGAGATGATGACCACCGGCGCCGGCCGCTACGACCTGGCCCGGTTCGGCATGGAGGTGTTCCGGGGCTCCCCCCGGCAGGCCGATCTGATGATCGTGGCGGGGCGGGTGAGCCAGAAGATGGCCCCGGTGCTGCGCCAGGTGTACGACCAGATGGCCAACCCGAAGTGGGTCATCTCGATGGGCGTCTGCGCCTCCTCGGGCGGGATGTTCAACAACTACGCGATCGTGCAGGGCGTCGACCACATCGTCCCGGTGGACATCTACCTGCCCGGCTGCCCGCCCCGCCCGGAGATGCTGATGGACGCCATCCTAAAGCTGCACGACAAGATCCAGCACGAGCCGCTGGGCGCGAACCGGCGCCGGGCCGAGGAGCTCGGCGAGGCGCTCGCCCTCCGGGCCACCCCGGTCAGCGAGATGCGGGGGCAGCTGCGATGAGCGAACAGCTACCCGAGACCCGCGGCGAGGAGTCGGTCCGCGAGCGGCCGGTCCGCGAGATCCCGGTCGAGGTGGTCGGCCGCCGGCAGGGCATGTTCGGCGCCCAGGGCAGCGGCGACACCTCCGGCTTCGGCGGCCTGGCCGCGCCGATCGTGCTGCCCGGCCCGAGCGCCCGGCCGTACGGCGGCTGGTTCGACGAGGTCGCCGACGAGCTGGAGGGCGCCCTGGAGGAGCAGGGCCTGGACCCGGCCGAGGTGATCGAGAAGACCGTCGTCGACCGCGGCGAGCTCACCTTCCACATCGACCGCGCCCACCTGCTCAGGACCGCCCGCACCCTGCGCGACGACCCGGCGCTGCGCTTCGAGCTGTGCCTGGGCGTGAGCGGCGTGCACTACCCCGCCGACCAGGGCCGCGAACTGCACGCGGTCTACCACCTGCGCTCGATCACCCACGGACGGCTGATCCGGGTGGAGGTCACCGCGCCGGACGCCGACCCGCGGATCCCCTCGGTGGTGAGCGTCTACCCGACCAACGACTGGCACGAGCGCGAGGCCTACGACTTCTTCGGCCTGGTCTTCGACGGCCACCCGGCGCTCACCCGGATCATGATGCCGGACGACTGGCTGGGCCACCCGCAGCGCAAGGACTACCCGCTCGGCGGCATCCCCGTCGAGTACAAGGGCGCCCAGATCCCGGCACCCGACCAGCGGAGGTCGTACAGCTGATGACTACTCAGCATCACGAAGAGACCGAGCGGACAGACGCCAAGCGGACAGGGGCCGAGCAGGCGGAGGCCGAGCGGGCGGAGGCCCGGGACACCACCGAGGGCCGGGTCTTCACGGTCACCGGCGGCGACTGGGGCGAGGTGGTCGAGGCGGTCGGCCGGGCCGACGACGAGCGCATCATCGTCAACATGGGCCCCCAGCACCCGTCCACCCACGGCGTGCTGCGGCTGATCCTGGAGATCGACGGCGAGACGGTGAAGGAGGCCCGCTGCGGCATCGGCTACCTCCACACCGGCATCGAGAAGAACATGGAGTTCCGCAACTGGGTCCAGGGCACCACCTTCGTGACCCGGATGGACTACCTGACCCCGCTGTTCAACGAGACCGCGTACTGCCTGGCCGTGGAGAAGCTGCTCGGCATCACCGGCGACGTCCCGGACCGGGCCAACGTCATCCGGGTCCTGATGATGGAGCTCAACCGGATCGCCTCGCACCTGGTCTGCCTGGCCACCGGTGGCATGGAGATCGGCTCCACCACCCTGATGATCTACGGCTTCCGCGACCGCGAGCTGATCCTGGACGTCTTCGAGCTGGTCACCGGCCTGCGCATGAACCACGCGTACGTGCGCCCCGGCGGACTCGCCCAGGACCTCCCGCCCGGCGCCGTCGACCAGATCCGCGAGTGCGTGAAGACGCTCCGCTCCCGGATGCACGAGTACGACAAACTCGCCACCGGCAACCCGGTGTTCAAGGCCCGCCTGGTCGACGTCGGCTTCCTCGACCTGCCCGGCTGCCTGGCCCTCGGCGCCACCGGCCCGATCCTGCGCGCCACCGGCCTGCCGCACGACCTGCGCAAGACCGACCCGTACTGCGGCTACGAGGACTACGACTTCGAGGTCGTGACCGCCGACAGCGCCGACTCCTACGGCCGCTTCCTGATCCGTCTGGAGGAGATGCGGCAGTCGCTGCGGATCGTCGAGCAGTGCCTGGACCGGCTGCGCCCGGGCCCGGTCATGGTGGCCGACAAGAAGATCGCCTGGCCCGCCCAACTCTCCGTCGGCCCCGACGGGATGGGCAACTCGCTCGACCACATCCGCAAGATCATGGGCACCTCGATGGAGGCCCTGATCCACCACTTCAAGCTGGTCACCGAGGGCTTCCGGGTCCCGGTCGGCCAGGCGTACGCGGCGGTCGAGTCGCCCAAGGGCGAGCTGGGCGTGCACGTGGTCAGCGACGGCGGGACGCGCCCGTACCGGGTCCACTTCCGGGATCCGTCGTTCACCAATCTGCAGACGATGGCGGCGATGTGCGAGGGCGGCCAGGTCGCCGACGTGATCGTCGCGGTGGCCGGGATCGACCCGGTGATGGGAGGCGTGGACCGGTGACAGACGTCCAGTTGGGGATGCCGGCGCTGCCGGCCACACCGTACCCCGAGGAGGTGCACGCCCGGCTGGCCGCCGACGCCGCCGAGCTGATCTCCCGCTACCCGCAGGCCCGGTCGGCGCTGCTGCCGCTGCTGCACCTGGTGCAGGCCGAGGAGGGCTTCGTCAGCCCGACCGGCATCCGGTTCTGCGCCGAGCAGTTGGACCTCACCACCGCCGAGGTCACCGCGGTCGCCACCTTCTACACCATGTACCGGCGGCGCCCGGCCGGTAAGTACCACGTCGGGGTCTGCACCAACACCCTGTGCGCGGTGCTCGGCGGCGACCAGATCTTCGCCGAGCTCCAGCAGCACCTCGGCGTGCGCAACAACGAGACCACCGAGGACGGCGAGATCTCGATCGAGCACATCGAGTGCAACGCGGCCTGCGACTACGCCCCCGTGGTGATGGTCAACTGGGAGTTCTTCGACGACCAGACCCCGGACAGCGCCCGGCAGCTGGTGGACGACCTGCGGGCTGGCCGCGAGGTCCGGCCGACCCGCGGCGCCCGGCTGTGCGACTTCAAGGAGACCGCCCGGATCCTGGCCGGCTTCCCCGACGAGCGCCCGGGCGCCAACGACGAGTCCGGTGCCGGGGGCGCGCCCTCGCTGGCCGGCCTGCGGCTGGCCAAGGGCGAGGCGCTGCCCGGCACCGGCGGCACCCGGGTCGTCGCTCCCCGCCACGAGGGAACCGGTCACGAAGGGACCGAAGCGTGATGACCTCCGCCGAGCCGGCCGAGAAGCTGCTCACCCCCGTCCTGTCGGCCTCCTGGGACGACAGCCGCCCCTGGACGCTCGCCACCTACCGTCGCCACCAGGGCTACGAGGGCCTCAAGGCGGCCCTGGCCATGCCGCCGGACGACGTGATCGCCCTGGTCAAGGACGCCGGGCTGCGCGGCCGCGGCGGCGCCGGCTTCCCCACCGGGATGAAGTGGCAGTTCATCCCGCAGAACGACGGCAAGCCGCACTACCTGGTGGTCAACGCGGACGAGTCCGAGCCGGGCACCTGCAAGGACATCCCGCTGCTGTTCGCCAATCCGCACGCGCTGATCGAGGGCATGATCATCGCCTCCTACGCGATCCGCTGCGACCACGCGTTCATCTACCTGCGCGGCGAGGTCGTCCCGGTGCTGCGCCGCCTGCACGCGGCCGTCGCCGAGGCGTACCAGGCCGGGCTGCTGGGCCGGGACATCCTCGGCTCGGGCGCGAACCTCGACATCACCGTGCACGCCGGCGCCGGCGCCTACATCTGCGGCGAGGAGACGGCGCTGCTGGACTCGCTGGAGGGCCGCCGAGGCCAGCCCCGGCTGCGCCCGCCGTTCCCGGCGATCGCCGGCCTGTACGCGTGCCCGACGGTGGTCAACAACGTGGAGTCGATCGCCTCGGTGCCGCCGATCCTGGCCCGCGGCAAGGAGTGGTTCAAGGGCCTGGGCACCGAGAAGTCCCCCGGCTTCACGCTCTACTCGCTCTCCGGCCACGTCACCAACCCCGGCCAGTACGAGGCGCCGCTGGGCATCACGCTGCGCCAGCTGCTGGACATGAGCGGCGGCGTCCGGTCCGGCCACCGGCTGAAGTTCTGGACCCCGGGCGGCTCGTCCACCCCGATGTTCACCGACGAGCACCTGGACGTCCCGCTGGACTACGAGGGCGTCGGCGCGGCCGGCTCGATGCTCGGCACCAAGGCGCTGCAGGTCTTCGACGAGACCACCTGCGTGGTGCGGGCGGTCACCCGCTGGACGGAGTTCTACGCCCACGAGTCCTGCGGCAAGTGCACCCCCTGCCGCGAGGGCACCTACTGGCTGGTCCAGCTGCTCAAGCGGATCGAGGCGGGCGAGGGCGTCGAGGGGGATCTGGAGAAACTCCTCGACATCGCCGACAACATCAACGGCAAGTCCTTCTGCGCACTGGGTGACGGCGCCGCCAGCCCGATCGTCTCCTCCCTCCAGTACTTCCGGGCCGAGTACGAGCAGCACCTGGCCGAGCGCCGCTGCCCGTTCGACCCGGCCGCCTCCACCGTCTGGGCCGACGGCCCCCGCCCCGGCCACCAGTCCGCCACCGAAAGGGAGGTGCACGCGTGACGATCACAGAGCCATCCACCTCCACGGGCGACAAGGCCGCGGTCGAACTGGTCACGCTCACCATCGACGGCGTCGAAGTGCAGGTCCCCAAGGGGACGTTGGTGATCCGGGCCGCCGAACAGATCGGCACCCAGATCCCGCGCTTCTGCGACCACCCGCTGCTCGACCCGGCCGGCGCCTGCCGGCAGTGCATCGTCGAGATCGAGGGGCAGCGCAAGCCCGTCGCCTCGTGCACCATCCCGGTCGCCGAGGGCATGGTGGTGCGCACGCAGGTGAGCTCGCCGGTGGCCGAGAAGGCGCAGCGCGGCGTGATGGAGCTGCTGCTGATCAACCACCCGCTGGACTGCCCGGTCTGCGACAAGGGCGGCGAGTGCCCGCTGCAGAACCAGGCGATGTCCACCGGCGACGCCGACAGCCGCTTCGAGGGGATGAAGCGCACCTACGAGAAGCCGATCCCGCTCAGTACGCAGGTGCTGCTGGACCGGGAGCGCTGCGTGCTGTGCGCGCGCTGCACCCGCTTCTCGCAGCAGATCGCCGGGGACCCGTTCATCGACCTGCTGGAGCGCGGGGCGCTGCAGCAGGTCGGTATCGGGGACGCCGAGCCGCTCGACTCGTACTTCTCCGGGAACACCATCCAGATCTGCCCGGTGGGTGCGCTGACGTCGGCGGCTTATCGTTTCCGCTCGCGCCCGTTCGACCTGGTCTCCTCGCCCAGCGTGTGCGAGCACTGCTCCGCCGGCTGCGCCCAGCGCACCGACCACCGGCGCGGCAAGGTGCTGCGCCGGCTGGCGGGTGAGGACCCGACGGTCAACGAGGAGTGGAACTGCGACAAGGGGCGGTTCGCGTTCCGCTACGCCCAGCAGCGGGACCGGATCACCACCCCGCTGGTGCGGGTGGACGGCGAACTGGTGCCCGCCTCCTGGCCGGAGGCGCTGGCCCGGGCGGCCGAGGGTCTGCGCGGCGCCCGGACCGGGGTGCTGACCGGCGGACGGGTGACCGTCGAGGACGCCTACGCGTACGCCAAGTTCGCGCGGGTGGTGCTCGGCACCAACGACGTGGACTTCCGGGCCCGCCCGCACAGCGGCGAGGAGGCGGACTTCCTGGCCGCGGCCGTCGCCGGGCGCGGGGTGGACGTGGACGGCGAGGGCCTGACCTACGAGCAGCTGGAGCAGGCGCCGGCGGTGCTGCTGGCGGGCTTCGAGCCGGAGGAGGAGTCGCCGATCGTCTTCCTGCGGCTGCGCAAGGCCGCCCGCGACCGGGGCCTGAAGGTGTACTCGGTGGCGGCGTTCGCCTCCCGGGGCCTGGCCAAGCTGAACGGCGCGCTGCTGCCGGCCGCCCCGGGCACGGAGGCGGAGTGGTTCGCCGCGCTGGCCGCCGACGAGCCGCTGAACGACGAGGCCGGGCGGGCCGCGGAGCTGCTGCGCAGCCCGGGCGCGGTGATCCTGGCGGGCGAGCGGCTGGCCGCCACCCCGGGCGCGCTGACGGCGCTGCTGCGGCTGGCGCACGCGACCGGCGCACGGCTGGCCTGGGTGCCGCGCCGGGCTGGTGAGCGGGGCGCGGTCGAGGCGGGTGCGCTGCCGGGGCTGCTGCCCGGCGGCCGTCCGGTGGCGGCTCCGGCGGCCCGGGCGGAGGCCGCCGCGCTGTGGGGCGTGGCGGAGCTGCCGTCCCGGCTGGGCCGGGACACCGACCAGATTCTCGCGGCGGCCGCGCACGGCGACCTGGACGCGCTGCTGGTCGGCGGCGTCGACCCGGACGACCTGCCGGATCCGGCGCTGGCCGACGAGGCGCTGGCGGCGGTGCCGTTCGTGGTGTCGCTGGAGCTGCGGCCCTCCGCGGTGACGGCGCGCGCCGACGTGGTGCTGCCGGTGGCGGCGGTGGCGGAGAAGGCCGGCACCTTCCTGGACTGGGAGGGCCGGGTGCGGATGTTCGAGGCGGCGCTCAAGCCCGACCAGCAGATGGGCCGCCACCTGTACTCGGACCTGCGGGTGCTGACCATGCTGGCGGACGCGCTGGGCCACCGGCTCGGCCTGCCGGACGTCCGGGCGGCCCGGCTGGAGCTGGACCACTTCACCCCGTGGACGGGTGACCGGTCCGCCGACCCGGCCGCGCACCCCGGCCTGCTGCCCCGCCCGGCCACCGGCCAGGCGGTGCTGGCGGGTTGGCGTCAGCTGCTGGACAACGGCACGCTGCAGCAGGGCGATCCGCACCTGGCGGGCACCCGGCACCGGGCGGTGGCCCGGGTCTCGCCGGTCACCGCGAAGGAGATCGGTGCCGGGCAGGCCGGCGCCGAGGCGGGTGCGGCACTGCGGCTGACCGGCCCGGCGGGCTCGCTGACCCTGCCGCTGGAGGTCACCGACTCGATCCCGGACCGCACGGTCTGGATCCCGCTCAACTCCACACCGGGCGGCGCCCAGCGCGCGCTCGGCACCACCGTCGGCCACCTGGTCACGATCGCCGCGGCGGCGGCCGAACCGCCCGCCAAGACCTCGGCCGAGACCGGGGCCCCGGCCGGCGCCCAGGCCGGCGACGCGGGCAGCGAAGGGGAGGACCGATGACTCCGCAGCCGTACGAGACGCTCCACTTCTTCGGCCAGGACCCGTGGTGGCTGGTGCTGCTGAAGGCGGTGTTCTGCTTCGGCTTCCTGGTCCTGACGGTGCTGATCGCGATCGTCTGGGAGCGCAAGGTGGTGGCCTGGATGCAGTTGCGCATCGGGCCGAACCGGCACGGCCCCTGGGGGATGCTGCAGTCCCTGGCGGACGGCGTGAAGCTGGCGCTCAAGGAAGACCTGGTGGTCAAGGGCGCGGACAAGGTGGTCTACATCCTGGCCCCGATCGTCTGCGCCATCCCGGCGTTCATGGCCTTCGCGGTGATCCCGTTCGGCCCGGCCGGCAACGAGGTGTCGATCTTCGGCACCCGGACGGCGATGCAGCTGACCGACTTCCCGGTGGCGCTGCTGTACATCCTGGCGACGGCCTCGATCGGCATCTACGGCATCGTGCTGGCCGGCTGGTCGTCCGGTTCGACGTACCCGCTGCTGGGCGGGGTGCGCTCGGCCGCGCAGATGATCAGCTACGAGATCGCGATGGGCCTGTCGTTCGCGGCGGTGTTCATCTACTCGGGGTCGATGTCGACCTCGGAGATCGTGGCGCACCAGCAGCCGACCTGGTTCGCGGCGCTGCTGCCGGTGTCGTTCATCGTCTACATCGTCGCGATGGTCGGCGAGACCAACCGGGCGCCGTTCGACCTCCCGGAGGCCGAGGGCGAGCTGGTCGGCGGCTTCAACACCGAGTACTCCTCGCTGAAGTTCGCGATGTTCATGCTGGCCGAGTACGTCAACATGGTGACCGTCTCGGCCGTCGCCTCCACCCTGTTCCTGGGCGGCTGGCGGGCCCCGTGGCCGGTGTCGACCTTCTGGGCGGGCGCCAACCACGGCTGGTGGCCGATGCTGTGGATCACGCTGAAGATCCAGCTGCTGCTGTTCTTCTTCATCTGGCTGCGCGGCACGCTGCCCCGGTTCCGCTACGACCAGTTCATGAAGCTGGGCTGGAAGGTGCTGATCCCGGTCTCGCTGGTGTGGCTGGTGCTGATCGCCAGCGTGCGGGCGCTGCGCAACGAGGGCTACGGCTTCGGCGAGGTGGTGCTGTACGTCGGTGCCCCGGTCGGGGTGATCCTGCTGCTCGCCCTGCTGCGGGACTTCCTGAAGAAGGCCCCCGAGTCCGAGCCCGAACCCGAGTCTCCCGAGGGCGGGTTCGATCCGATGGCGGGTGGTTACCCGGTGCCGCCGCTGCCCGGCCAGGAGCTCCCGCCGGTGCCGCGCCGGCGCAGCCGTGCCCCGAAGCAACTCCAGGACGCCCTCAACGGGGCCGACCATTCCGAAGGGAGCTGAACCGAGATGTCGTCCGACCAGACGGACCGGGCCGAGCGGCCCGACAAGCCGTCGATCCTCGGCCCGGCCGCCGGCTTCGGCGTGACCTTCAAGGCCATGTTCAAGAAGCGGCTCACCGAGCAGTACCCGGAGCAGAAGAAGCCCACCGCTCCGCGCTTCCACGGCCGCCACCAGCTGAACCGGCACCCGGACGGCCTGGAGAAGTGCGTCGGCTGCGAGCTGTGCGCGTGGGCCTGCCCGGCCGACGCCATCTACGTGGAGGGCGCCGACAACCGGGACGAGGAGCGCTACTCGCCCGGCGAGCGCTACGGCGCGGTCTACCAGATCAACTACGCCCGCTGCATCCTGTGCGGGCTGTGCATCGAGGCCTGCCCGACCCGGGCGCTCACCATGACCAACGAGTACGAGCTGGCCGACTCCTCGCGCAAGGACCTGATCTTCACCAAGGAGCAACTGCTGGTGGGCCTGTCCGAGGGCATGGTGGACTCCCCGCACACGATCTTCCCGGGCGCCGACGAGGGCGCGTACTACCGGGGCGAGATCACCGCGGCGGCGCCCGGGACGGTCCAGCAGGAGCGCACCGACCGGGAGAGGGAGGTCCAGCAGTGACTGCCCTGAACCTGGCCGCCACCGGGACGACCTCCCTCGGGGAGGCCGTCCAGTTCTGGGTGCTCGCGGTGGTCGCGGTCGGCGGCGCGCTCGGCATGGTGCTGATGCGCAAGGCCGTGCACAGCGCGTTGTGCCTGGCCGCCACGATGCTGGCGCTGGCGGTCTGTTACATGGCCCAGGGCGCGGTGTTCCTGGGCGTGGTGCAGATCGTCGTCTACACCGGCGCGATCATGATGCTCTTCCTGTTCGTGGTGATGCTGGTCGGCGTCACCAGCGAGGACTCCTTGAAGGAGCAGCTGAAGGGCCAGCGGTTCGCCGCGGTGCTGTGCGGGCTGGGCTTCGGCGTGCTGCTGATCGCCGGGATCGCCGACGCCAGGCTGAACCACTTCACCGGCCTGTCCGAGGCGAACGCCGAGGGCAACGTGCCGGGCCTGGCCCGGCTGATCTTCACCCGCTACGTGTGGGCCTTCGAGGTCACCGGCGCGCTGCTGATCACCGCGGCGATCGGCGCGATGGTGCTGACCCACCGCGAGCACGTGAAGGCCCCGAAGACGCAGCGCGAGCTGGCCGCGCAGCGGGTCAAGGACAACATCCAGCTGCCGCCGCTGCCGGCGCCGGGCGTGTACGCGCGGCACAACGCGGTGGACATCCCGGCGCTGCTGCCGGACGGCACGATCGCGGAGGACTCGGTGATGGAGACGCTGCGCGAGCGCGGCCAGATCCGGGACGTCAGCCAGGAGATGCTGCGGCGGATGGCCGAGCTGGAGAACACCACGGCCGACTGGCTGGGCCGGCCGTCGTCCGAGCGGCCGACGGTCGCCGGGCCGCGCAAGTCCCTGGAGCCGGTGCCGGCCCAGCAGCCGGACGCGCAGACGGACGTTCCGAAGGCCGACCAGGAGGGCGCGGAGTGAACCCGGTCAACTACCTGTACCTCTCCGCCCTGTTGTTCACCATCGGGGCCGCCGGGGTGCTCATCCGGCGCAACGCGATCGTGCTGTTCATGTGCGTGGAGCTGATGCTGAACGCCTCGAACCTCGCCCTGGTGACCTTCTCCCGGCTGCACGGCACCCTGGACGGCCAGATCATCGCGTTCTTCACGATGGTGGTCGCGGCGGCCGAGGTCGTGGTCGGCCTCGCCATCATCGTCTCCATCTTCCGGACCAGGCACTCCGCTTCGGTCGACGACAGCAATCTGATGAAGCTGTAGGCGGAGGGCCTCGGTGAACTCTCTCATTCCGCTGCTGGTGGCGGCCCCGCTGGCCGGCGCCGCCCTGCTCCTGCTCGGCGGCCGGGCACTGGACCGCTTCGGCCACTGGCTGGCCACCGCCCTCGCGGCGCTCTCGTTCGGCTTCGGCCTGGCGCTGTTCTCGGACATGCTGGGCCGCGAGGCCGAGCACCGGGCCATCACCAAGCACCTGTTCAGCTGGATCCCGGTGAACGGCTTCCAGGCCGACATCTCGTTCCGGCTCGACCAGTTGTCGATGACCTTCGTCCTGTTGATCACCGGCGTCGGCACGCTGATCCACCTGTACTCGGTGGGCTACATGGCGCACGACGAGCGCCGACGCCGCTTCTTCGCGTACCTGAACCTGTTCCTGGCCGCCATGCTGCTGCTGGTGGTCGCCGACAACTACCTGCTGCTGTACTTCGGTTGGGAGGGTGTGGGCCTCGCCTCGTACCTGCTGATCGGCTTCTGGCAGCACAAGCCGAGCGCGGCGACGGCGGCGAAGAAGGCCTTCATCGTCAACCGGGTCGGCGACATGGGCCTGTCGATCGCGATCATGCTGATGTTCGTCGAGTTCGGCTCCTTCGCCTTCGAACCCATCCTCGGTTCGGCGGGCACCGTCGGCGGGGTGGCCCAGGCGAGCGAGGGCAAGCTGACGGCGATCGGCCTGATGCTGCTGCTGGCGGCCTGCGGCAAGTCCGCGCAGGTGCCGCTGCAGTCCTGGCTCGGCGACGCCATGGAGGGCCCGACCCCGGTGTCGGCGCTGATCCACGCGGCCACCATGGTGACCGCCGGCGTCTACCTGATCACCCGCTCGTCCGCGATCTTCGACCTGGCGCCGGACGCGCAGACCGCCGTGGTGGTGGTCGGCGCGGTCACGTTGCTGTTCGGTGCGATCGTCGGTTGCGCCAAGGACGACATCAAGAAGGCGCTGGCCGGGTCGACCATGTCGCAGATCGGCTACATGGTGCTGGCGGCCGGGCTCGGCCCGATCGGCTACGCCTTCGCGATCATGCACCTGGTGACGCACGGCTTCTTCAAGGCCGGGCTGTTCCTCGGCGCCGGGTCGGTCATGCACGGCATGAACGACGAGGTGGACATGCGTCACTACGGTGGCCTGCGCAAGCACATGCCGGTCACCTTCGTCACCTTCGGCCTCGGCTACCTGGCGATCATCGGCTTCCCCGGCCTGTCCGGCTTCTTCTCCAAGGACAAGATCATCGAGGCGGCCTTCGCCAAGGGCGGCACCGAGGGCTGGATCCTCGGCCTGTGCGCGCTGGTCGGCGCCGCCGTCACCGCGTTCTACATGACCCGGGTGATGCTCCTGACCTTCTTCGGCGAGAAGCGCTGGCAGCCCGACGCCGACGGCAACGCCCCGCACCCGCACGAGTCGCCGAAGTCCATGACGATCCCGATGGTCCTGCTGGCCTTCGGCTCGGTCTTCGCGGGCGGGCTGTTCGCCTACAACGACTCGTTCCTGACCTGGCTGGAGCCGGTCACCGGCCATTCCGAGGGCGACTCGCCGCTCGCCCCGCTGGTGGTCACCCTGCTCACCACGGCCTGCATGCTGGCCGGCGTCGCCGTCTCGTACCTGATGTACGGGCGCTCCGCCGTCCCCGTGGTGCCGCCGGTCGGCTCCCCGCTCACCCGGGCCGCCCGCCGCGACCTGCTCCAGGACGACTTCAACCACGCCGTCCTGGTCCGCCCGGGCTCGGCGCTCACCGCGGCGCTGGTCTACTTCGACAGCCGCGGCCTGGACGGCTTCGTCAACGGTCTGGCCGCCACCATCGGCGGCATCTCCGGTCGGCTGCGCAGGGTCCAGAACGGCTTCGTCCGCTCGTACGCGCTCTCCATGTTCGGCGGCACGCTGGTGCTGGTCGCCACGACTCTCCTGATGAGGTCCGTCTGATGGATAGGGATCACGAAATCCGTCGGGGAGGTCTGGCATGAGTGCGCTGCTGACCGTCACCTGTGCCGTCCCGGCGGCCGGCGCGGTGCTGACCGCCGCCCTGCCCGCCGGGTCGACCGAGGCCCGGCGCTCGACCACCAAGGCCGTCGCCCTGGGCGTCTCGGCCGTCACCCTGGTGCTGGCCGCCGTGGTGGCGACGCGGTTCGACCCGCACGGCGCCCGCTACCAGCTGACCGAGTCGTACAGCTGGATCCGCTCCTTCGGGATCACCTTCTCGCTCGGCGTGGACGGCATCGGCGCCGTCCTCGCCCTGCTCACCGCCGTCCTGGTGCCGGTGGTGATGCTGGCCTCCTGGCACGACGCCGACCCGGCCCCGGTCGCGCCCGACGGGACGTTCGAGAACCGGCGCCGCACCCAGGGCTTCTTCGCCCTGATCCTGGCGGTGGAGGCGATGGTGATCGTCTCCTTCTACGCCACCGACGTCTTCCTGTTCTACGTGTTCTTCGAAGCCATGCTGATCCCGATGTACTTCCTGATCGGCGGCTTCGGCGACCGGGCCGGCGGCCCCGAGGCGGCGCGCCAGCGCTCGTACGCGGCCGTGAAGTTCCTGCTCTACAACCTGCTCGGCGGCCTGGTGATGCTGGCCGCCGTGATCGGCCTGTACGTGATCGCGCAGGACCAGGGCCTGGGCACCTTCGACCTGCAGACCCTCACCTCGGCGATCGCCGACGGCAAGCTGCAGCTGACCGGCACCGCCGAGAAGGCGCTGTTCCTGGGCTTCTTCTTCGCCTTCGCGGTGAAGGCCCCGCTGTGGCCGCTGCACACCTGGCTGCCGAACGCGATGGGCGAGGCCACCGCCGGCACCGCCGTGCTGATCACCGCCGTGGTGGACAAGGTCGGCACCTTCGCGATGCTGCGCTTCTGCCTCGGCCTGTTCCCGGACGCCTCGAAGACCTTCGCCCCGGCGATCCTGGTCCTCTCGGTGATCGGGATCATCTACGGCGCGCTGCTGGCGGTCGGTCAGAAGGACATCAAGCGGCTGGTCGCCTACGCCTCGATCTCGCACTTCGGCTTCATCATCATGGGCATCTTCGCGCTGACCAGCCAGGGCCAGAGCGGAGCCACCCTCTACATGGTCAACCACGGCATCTCCACCGCCGCGTGGATGCTGGTGGCGGGCTTCCTGATCTCCCGTCGCGGCTCGCGGCTGATCGCCGACTACGGCGGCGTGCAGAAGGTCGCCCCGGTGCTCGCCGGGACGTTCCTGGTCGGTGGCCTGGCCACCCTGTCGCTGCCGGGGCTGGCGCCGTTCGTCAGCGAGTTCCTGGTGCTGGTGGGCACGTTCACCCGCTACCCGGCGATCGGCATCGTGGCGACCTTCGGCATCGTGCTGGCCGCGCTGTACGCCCTGCTGCTGTACCAGCGCACCATGACCGGCCCGGTGAAGGCCGAGGTCAGCACGATGCCCGACCTCAAGGTCCGCGAACTCGCCGTGGTCGCCCCGCTGGTGGCGCTGACCATCCTGCTCGGCGTCTACCCCAAGCCGCTCACCGACCTGGTCAACCCCTCGGTGAACGCGACGCTCTCGCAGGTCCACGAGACCGACCCGGCGCCGGCCCACCCGGTCGCCGCCACCTCAGGAGGTGAGCAGAAGTGAGCACCACCGGCATGCTCGCCGCCGCCGGCGGCAGCACCCCCAGCATCCCGGCGCCGCACATCGAGTACGGCCAGCTCTCCCCGATGCTGGTGGTGTTCGGCGCCGCCGTGGCCGGCATCCTGGTGGAGGCCTTCGTGCCCCGCCGGTACCGGCACTGGACCCAGGTGTCGCTCGCCCTGGCCGGGCTGATCGGCTCCTTCGTCGCCGTGGTGGTGCTGGCCGCGCAGGGCTACGGTTCCACCAAGGTCGACCTGCTGGCCATGGAGTCGGTCGCGCTGGACGGCCCGGCGCTGTTCCTGCAGGGCGTGATCCTGCTGGCCGCCGTGGTGGCCGTGCTCACCTACGCCGAGCGGAAGCTGGAGCCCAAGGCGGGCGGCCTGCCGGCCGACGCGTTCGCCGCCCAGGCCGCCGCCACCCCCGGCGGCGAGCAGGAGCGGACCGCGCTCCGGGCCGGCTTCGCCACCAGCGAGGTCTTCCCGCTCACCATGTTCGCGGTCGGCGGCATGCTGCTGTTCCCCGCCGCCAACGACCTGCTGACCATGTTCGTGGCGCTGGAGGTCTTCTCCCTCCCGCTGTACCTGCTCTGCGCCCTGGCCCGGCGCCGCCGGCTGCTCTCCCAGGAGGCGGCGGTCAAGTACTTCCTGCTGGGCGCCTTCGCCTCGGCGTTCTTCCTGTTCGGCACGGCGCTGCTGTACGGCTACGCGGGCAGCGTGAAGCTCGGTGACATCTCGGACGTGATCTCCGGCAAGGCGATGACCACCCCGGCGCTGCTGAGCACCACCCAGAACGACGCGCTGCTGCTGATCGGCCTGGCGATGCTCGCGGTCGGCCTGCTGTTCAAGGTCGGCGCGGTGCCCTTCCACTCCTGGATCCCGGACGTGTACCAGGGCGCGCCGACCCCGGTGACGGGTTTCATGGCGGCGGCGACGAAGGTCGCGGCGTTCGGGGCGTTCCTGCGGCTGTTCTACGTGGCCTTCCCGGGCCTGCGACTGGACTGGCGGCCGGTGCTGTGGGGGGTGGCGATCCTCACCATGGTGGTGGGCGCGGTGCTGGCGGTGACCCAGCAGGACGTGAAGCGGCTGCTGGCCTACTCCTCGATCGCGCACGCCGGGTTCATCCTCACCGGGGTGATCGCCACCAACAAGCAGGGCCTGTCCTCGGTGCTGTTCTACCTGCTGTCGTACTCCTTCGTGACGCTCGGCGCCTTCGCCGTGGTCACCCTGGTGCGCGACTCCAAGGGCGAGGCCACCCACCTGTCCAGCTGGGCCGGGCTGGGCCGGCGCTCGCCGCTGGTGGCGGCGGTGTTCGCGCTGTTCCTGCTGGCCTTCGCCGGGATCCCGCTGACCTCCGGGTTCACCGGGAAGTTCGCGGTGTTCCAGGCGGCGGCGGCCGGCGGGGCCACGCCGCTGGTGGTGGTCGGTGTGCTGAGCTCGGCGGTGGCCGCGTTCTTCTACATCCGGGTCATCGTGCTGATGTTCTTCTCCGACCCGAAGCCGGGCGGCCCGACGGTGGCGATCCCGAGCGCCTTCACGGCGACCGCGATCGGGGCGGGGGTGCTGGTCACGCTGGGTCTCGGCCTGCTGCCGCAGTACTTCCTGGACCTGGCGTCGAAGGCCGCGCTGTTCGTCCGCTGACCGCCGCCGGGGCGGCGCCGCCGCCCCGGAACCGTCCGGGCCGCGCCCTCCGCGCGCGGCCCGGACGCGCGTGTGCCGCCGACCGGTCGGCGGGCCGGCTTCGGCCCGTGTTTCACAGCTGAATTCGCCCCCACCGCAGTACTGCCCCCACAGCCGCCCTGACCAGGGCATCCAGCCCGATCATGACAGGATCCGCACGCCCGTGCAGTGATCCACTCGTGACCGGATACCCTGCCTGTATGGCCAGCGGCGGCACTCAGGGACCAGGCCGCTAGATCGACCAGGGACAGAGGAGTGGTCTTCGTGACCGTCGTGGGACCCTTCGGGCTCAGCGTGCAGGACCGCGACCTGACCCGGGACGTCCAGGCCGGACTGGACGCGGTGGAGACGGCACTCGCCGACGCCGTCAAGAGCGACGTCCCGTTCATCACCATCACCGCCAGTCACCTCATCGAGGCCGGCGGCAAGCGCTTCCGCCCGCTGCTCCTGCTGCTGGCCGCCCAGTTCGGCGACCCGGGCGCGCCCGGCGTGGTGCCGGCGGCCGTCGTCGTCGAGCTGACCCACCTGGCCACCCTGTACCACGACGACGTCATGGACGAGGCCCTGGTGCGCCGCGGCGCCCCCAGCGCCAACTCCCGCTGGGACAACTCGGTGGCCATCCTCACCGGCGACTTCCTGTTCTCCCGCGCCTCCCAGGTGCTCGCCGACCTCGGCCCCGAGGCGGTCCGGATGCAGGCCGACGCCTTCGAGCGGCTGGTCACCGGTCAGATCCTGGAGACCCGCGGCCCCGGCCCGGACGGCGACCCGCTGCTGCACTACCTCGACGTGCTGTCCGGCAAGACCGGTTCGCTGATCGCCGTCTCCTGCCGGATAGGAGCGCAGATGGCCGGCGCCGAGCCGTGGATGGTGGAGACCCTCAGCGAGTTCGGCGAGCGGATCGGCATCGCCTTCCAGCTGGCCGACGACGTGCTGGACATCGCCAGCGACGGCCACGAGTCCGGCAAGACCCCCGGCACCGACCTGCGCGAGGGCGTGCCGACGCTGCCGACCCTGCTGCTCCAGCAGATGCCGGCCGACCCCGCCGACCCGGCCGACACCCGGCTGCGCGAACTGCTCACCCAGGACCTCGCCGACGACGAGCTGCACGCCGAGGCGCTGCACCTGCTGCGCCGCCACCCGGCGCTGGAGCGCGCCCGCCGCGAGACGCTGCGCCAGGGCGAGGACGCCCGGGCGCTGCTCGCCCCGCTGCCGGACTGCCCGGCGAAGGCGGCCCTGGAGGCGCTCTGCGACTCGGTGGCGATGCGGACCATGTGACCGGGGCGGCGAGCGGGGCGCGGGAGCCGCGAACCCCCGGCGGGCGGCCGCGCGGATGGGGGAGACTGGCCGTGTCAGCTCACCTGCCGGGAAGGTCACCATGCGCCGCGTCGTCATCGCCGAGGACTCCGTACTGCTGCGGGAGGGCCTGACCCGGCTGCTCACCGACCGGGGCCTGGAGGTCGTCGCGGGGGTCGGGGACGGCGCGGCACTGCTGAAGACCATCCACGACCTGGCCGCGGCCGGCGAGCTGCCGGACGTCGTGGTCTCCGACGTGCGGATGCCGCCCACCCACACCGACGAGGGGCTGCGCGCCTGCGTCGAGCTGCGCGGCCACTACCCGGGCCTGGGCGTGCTGGTGCTGTCGCAGTTCGTGGAGGAGCGGTACGCCTCCGAGCTGCTGGCCGGTTCCACCCGGGGCGTCGGCTACCTGCTGAAGGACCGGGTCGCCGAGGTGCGCGAGTTCGCGGACGCGGTGGTCCGGGTCGCCGAGGGCGGCACCGCGCTGGACCCCGAGGTGGTGCAGCAGCTGCTCAGCCGCAGCCGCAAGGGCGACGTGCTGGCCAACCTCACGCCGCGGGAGCGGGAGGTGCTCGGGCTGATGGCGGAGGGCCGTACCAACAGCGCGGTGGCCAGGCAACTGGTGGTCTCGGACGGCGCGGTGGAGAAGCACGTCAGCAACATCTTCCTGAAGCTGGGCCTGGCACAGAGCCCGGAGGACCACCGCCGGGTGCTCGCGGTGCTCACCTACCTCAACTCGTAGCCCCGACCCGTCGTCGGGCGAAAACCCGTCGGATCGAGGGCGGCCGCCGGACGCGGAATGATCTCCGGCGGCCGGACGTTGTACCTGCTGTGCGGCCCGGGCGCGGACCGGTGAGATTCGTGCGCCACTTCCATCCGGGGTCGAGTTCACCCGCATAGGATGCGGGAGGTGCACCAAGCGGACGGGGCACGGGGTCGCGCCCGCGGTGGTGTGCCCACGAGGAGGTCCGCGGCAGTGACCAGTCAGGTCGATCAGTCAGAGGCAGTGGACGGCCCGGACGGCGACGAGAGCCGTCCCGGGAGCGGTGACGGACGCCCCGGCGCGGCCGTGCCCGCCGGCCCCGCCGCCCCGGGCGGCTCACCACCGAGGCGGAGCAAGCCCATTCGCCGACTCGACCGGGTGATCATCCGTTTCGCCGGCGACTCGGGTGACGGGATGCAGCTCACCGGTGACCGGTTCACCTCGGAGACGGCGTCGTTCGGCAACGACCTCTCCACGCTGCCGAACTTCCCGGCCGAGATCCGGGCGCCCGCCGGGACGCTGCCGGGGGTGTCGAGCTTCCAACTGCACTTCGCGGACCACGACATCCTCACCCCGGGGGACGCGCCGAACGTGCTGGTGGCGATGAACCCGGCGGCGCTGAAGGCGAATCTGGCGGATCTGCCGCGCGGCGCGGAGATCATCGTGAACACGGACGAGTTCACCAAGCGGGCGCTGACGAAGGTCGGGTACGCGGCGGATCCGCTGGGGGACGGCTCATTGGAGGCCTACCACCTGCACAAGGTGCCGCTGACGACGCTGACCCTGGAGGCGCTGAAGGACAGCGGGCTGGCGCGCAAGGACGCCGAGCGGGCCAAGAACATGTTCGCCCTGGGGCTGCTGTCCTGGATGTACCACCGCCCCACCCGCGGGACGGAGACCTTCCTGCGCAGCAAGTTCGCGAAGAAGCCGCAGATCGCGGAGGCGAACATCAGCGCGTTCAAGGCGGGCTGGAACTTCGGGGAGACGACGGAGACCTTCGCGGTCTCCTACGAGGTGCCGCCGGCGAAGCTCCCGGCCGGGCGCTACCGCAACATCTCGGGGAACCTGGCGCTCTCCTACGGCCTGATCGCCGCCGCGGAGCGTTCCGGGCTGCCGCTGTACCTGGGCTCGTACCCGATCACGCCGGCCTCGGACATCCTGCACGAGCTGAGCCGGCACAAGAACTTCGGGGTGCGCACCTTCCAGGCGGAGGACGAGATCGCCGGGATCGGCGCCGCACTGGGCGCGGCCTTCGGCGGCGCGCTCGGGGTGACCACGACCTCGGGCCCCGGGGTGGCGCTGAAGAGCGAGACGATCGGCCTGGCGGTGTCGCTGGAACTGCCGCTGCTGATCGTGGACATCCAGCGCGGCGGCCCGTCCACCGGTCTGCCGACCAAGACGGAGCAGGCGGACCTGCTGCAGGCGATGTTCGGGCGCAACGGCGAGGCGCCGGTGCCGATCGTCGCCCCGGCGACGCCGGCGGAGTGCTTCGACGCGGCGCTGGAGGCGGCCCGGATCGCGGTGACGTACCGGACACCGGTGTTCCTGCTCTCGGACGGCTACCTGGCGAACGGTTCGGAGCCGTGGCGGATCCCCGAGGTGGACGGACTCCCGGAGATCGACCCGGACTTCGCGACCGGCCCGAACCGTGAGGACGGCGCGTTCTGGCCGTACCTGCGGGATCCGAAGACCCTGGCCAGGCCGTGGGCGCTGCCCGGCACGCCCGGGCTGGAGCACCGGATCGGCGGGATCGAGAAGCAGGACGGGACGGGGAACATCTCCTACGACCCGGCGAACCACGACTTCATGGTCCGCACCCGGCAGGCGAAGGTGGACGGGATCGCCGTCCCCGAGGTCGAGGTCGACGACCCGAGCGGCGAGGCGCGGGTCCTGGTGCTCGGCTGGGGCTCGACGTACGGGCCGATCACCGCGGCCGTGCGGCGGGTCCGGGCGGACGGCGGGGAGGTGGCCCAGGCACACCTGCGCAACCTGAACCCCTTCCCGGCCAACCTGGGCGCGGTGCTCCGGAGCTACGAGAAGGTCGTCGTGCCCGAGATGAACCTCGGCCAGCTCGCGCTGCTGCTGCGGGCGAAGTACCTGGTGGACGCGGAGTCCTACAACCAGGTGCGCGGACTGCCGTTCAAGGCGGCACAGTTGGCGGACGTGTTGTCGGCGGCGATCGGCACCCTGGACGAGGAGGACCACCGATGAGCGAGAGCGGCTTCCCGTCCCTGCACCTGGTGCCCAAGGCCGAAGGGCCGCAGAGCGCACGGGACTTCAAGACCGACCAGGAGGTGCGCTGGTGCCCCGGCTGCGGGGACTACGCGGTCCTGGCGGCGGTGCAGGGCTTCATGCCGGAGCTCGGCATCAAGCGCGAGAACACCGTGTTCGTCTCCGGGATCGGCTGCTCCTCGCGCTTCCCGTACTACATGAACACCTACGGGGTGCACTCGATCCACGGGCGGGCGCCGGCGATCGCGACCGGCCTGGCCTCCGCGCGGCAGGACCTGAGCGTGTGGGTGGTGACCGGGGACGGCGACGCGCTGTCCATCGGCGGCAACCACCTGATCCACGCGCTGCGGCGCAACGTCAACCTGAAGATCCTGCTGTTCAACAACCGGATCTACGGCCTGACCAAGGGCCAGTACTCGCCGACCAGCGAGCTGGGGAAGATCACCAAGTCGACGCCGATGGGCTCGCTGGACGCGCCGTTCAACCCGCTGTCGCTGGCGATCGGCGCCGAGGCGTCCTTCGTCGCCCGGACGATCGACTCGGACCGCCAGCACCTGCAGTCGGTGCTGCGGGCGGCGGCCGCGCACGAGGGCACCGCGCTGGTGGAGATCTACCAGAACTGCAACATCTTCAACGACGGCGCGTTCGAGGCGTTGAAGGAGCCCGGCACCCGGGACGAGGCGCTGATCCGGCTGGAGCACGGGCAGCCGATCCGCTACGGCACCGACCTCGCCGGCGGCGTCTTCCGCGGCCCGGACGGCGAGCTGTTCACCGCCCCGGTGACGGCGGACAACGAGGCGGACGTGCTGGTCCACGACGCCCACGCGGCCAGCCCGGCGACGGCCTTCGCGCTCTCCCGGATCGCCGACGCCGACACCCTGCACCACACCCCGATCGGTGTCCTGCGCGACGTGCGGCGGCCCGTCTACGACGAGCTGATGGCGAGCCAGCTGGCCACCGCCGCCGCGCACCGCGGGCCGGGCGACCTGGCCACGCTGCTCGCGGGCAACGACACCTGGACGGTGGACTGACCGGTCCGGTCCGGTACGTGCGGCGCCCCCTCGGCCATCGGCCGAGGGGGCGCCGCCGGTTGGCCGCCCGGCTACTGCTTGACCCACTCGACCAGCTCGATCACGACCCCGTTCGGGTCGGTGACCTGGAACAGCTTCTCCCCCCACGGCTCCTCGCGCAGCGGCAGGGTGGCCTCGACCCCTTCGCCGCGCAGCCGCCGCTCCTCGCCGGCGACGTCCGCGACGACGAACGCCAGGATCACCCCGTCCGCGATCCGGTCGCGGTGGCTCTCGGGCAGCACCTCGAGGCCGCGCCGCAGGTAGACGACGTTGACCCCGGCGCCCGGGTGCTTGAGCGAGACGAAGCCGTCGGCGGACATCTCCTCGGTGTAGCCGAAGTGCCGCTGGAGGAAGGCGGCGGAGGCAGTGACGTCCTCGACGGTCAGGGAGACGGCGGAGGCGGTGATCCGCATGGTGGGGTCCTCTCGGCGGGCGGCGCGCACGGTTATCCCGTACGCAGTACACTATACATAGTACGGAGAATCTTGCCAGGGGTCGGCCCGGGGCCGGGGGGCCGGTGCGGGAAAGGCGTGAGGGAGGCCCCCGGGCAGGAGCCTCCCTCAAGCAGTGGTGCGGGGGCGCGTCAGTAGACGCAGGGGATGCCGCCGTCGCTCTGGGCGTCGACCGAGGGGCCCTGCACGGGCAGGTTGGCGGTCGGGTCGGCCGGGCCCTGGGTGGCGCCGGTGCTCGGGGCGGCGGTCTTGTCGTCGGCGGGCCCGGTGAAGGCGGTGCCGAGGGTGACGATCACGCGGTCGGCGGAGGCCGAGGCGGACTCGGTGGCGGTGACGCCGTAGCGGGCGGCGATCTGGTCGGCCGCGTCCTTGGCGCCCTTGCCGTAGATCACCGTGCTGGTCTTCGACTTGGAGGCGGAGCCGCCGGTCCGGCCGGCCTTGAAGCCCATCGCGACCAGGGCCTTGGACTCGGCGGTGGAGGAGACCCCGGCGGCGGTGGAGGCGTTGTAGACGTCCACCGTGGCGGGGGCGGCGGCCTTGGTGGGCGTCGGGGTCGGGGTGGGGGTGGCGGCCGGCGGAGTGGTCGGGTCGCCCGCCGCGTCGGGGGTGGCCGGGGCGGAGTCGGCGTAGCCGAAGATCTGCTTGACGACCTTCTGGACCTTCGCCGGGGTGACGAGGTTGACGTCCTGGCCGTTGCGCTTGCCGAAGTCGTCGAAGGTCAGGGTGTTGAACTCGACGTTGCCGCCGGTCAGGTTCGGGGCCTGCTGGGCGAAGTCGAGGACGTTCCACTCGTTGTCGATGACGAGGTCCTTCTGGACGACGCCGAACAGCTTCTGCAGCTTGCCGAGGTCGCTGACGATGCCGTCCTGCTTGAGCTTGTGCACGACGGAGGAGATGAAGGCCTGCTGGCGGTGGGTGCGGGCGAAGTCACCGCTGTTGCCGTCCGGGCCGTCCAGGTTGTGGCGCTGGCGGACGAAGGCGAGCGCCTGGGAGGCGTTGAGCTTGTTGACGCCCTTGTGGAAGTCGGCGCCGGAGCCCTGGCCCTCCATGGCCGGGTCCTTGGTGTCGTGGGTGAGGCAGACCTCGATCGGCTCGACCGCCTTGGCGATGTCGTAGAAGCCCATGAGGTTGACCTCGGCTATGTGGTCGATGGGCTGGTCGAGGAACTTCTGCACGGTCTGGATGGTGGCCGCGCGGCCGGCGTCGCGGCCGGCCTTCTCCAGGTCCGCGCCCTTGAGCCCCTTGGCCTGGAGGGCCGGGGTGGCCTTGTCCTTGGCCTCGCCGTAGGCCTCCTTGATCTTGCGCATGCCGGCCTGCTTGCCGTCGGCGCCGTACGTCATGACGTAGTCGTCGCGGGGGATGGAGACGGCCTGCACCTTGCCGCCGCCGGCGGGGATGTGCAGCAGGATCAGGGAGTTGGTGTTGTAGCCGCCGATGTCGGAGCTGTGCCCGGCGTGCAGCTCGTCCTGGACGAACTCCGGCGGCAGGTCGGTGCCGTCCATGTTCTTGCGGCTGTCGAGGCCGATCAGCAGCAGGTTGACCGAGTTGTCCAGGTGCTTGGGCGCGTCCTTCTTCGTCTCGGCGATGACGTTGGACGTGGTCATCCCGTCGGTGAGGGTCCGGTACTCGTACCAGACCACCCCGCTGGCGGCGAACACCGCGAACGCGACCGAGCAGGCGACCGTGCGGCCCGCGATCAGCAGCGGGGAGCGCCTGCGGGCCGCCGTGGCGGCGGCGCGGCCGGTCTTGCGGGTCTCCGGGTTCTCAGCCATGGTCCCTCCTCCGGTCCCGGACCAGCCGGACCACGATCACCAGCGCGGCCACTGCGGCGGCCGCGGCCATCACGGGAAAGCCGTGGACCACCCACTTCGCGGAGCCGGTGGCCAGGCTCTTGCCCTGGTAGGCGTCGCCGTTGGCCAGCAGTTCGGCGCCGGCCGTCACCCCCAGGACCAGCAGCGGCGAGGCGGCTACGACCCACCACCAGCCGTTGCGGCTGCTGAGGGCGGCCGACAGGCCGGTTCCGAACACCGCGCCCACCGCGAAGGCCAGCCCCATGCCGGGGCCGGAGAGCTCGTCTATCCCGGCGCCCACGGCGGGCAGCCCGACGGCCAGTGCTGCGGGCAGGGCCGCTCCGCCGGGGAGGGTCCGCGCGGGGGGCTTGTTCGCCCGCCGTCGTGTCTCCTGCTCGGACGTCCGTCCTCGCCGCCCCGCCACGCACTCACCCCCGGTGTTCCCGTGCTTGCGCGCCACTGTGGCGCCCGCGCCCGGTCGTCGTGTGAAGAGCGGATGCGCTGCCACTACTGGACGCTGGTGTTCGGCCGGCCGGTTCCCGCGCGCGGCATCGGCTTTCCGGTCGGGGGCAGGCGTGCTGTTGAATTCCCTCTACACGGGTGTAGAGGTTGTAGGCAGCATAGAGCACCCTTGTTCGATGGCAAGCTCGGGTCCGACGGGCCCGGGATAGACTACACCGGGTAGTTTTCGACGGTTTCAGCAGATGGGAAGTGGCGCCGTGGCGACGACGGGCGGAGCGGGGCGGCCGGAGAAGCGCAAGGCGATCACGCGGGCCGCGACGGCGGTGTTCGGGCGCGAGGGCTACGTCCGGGCCAGCATGGACGCGATCGCCGCGGAGGCCGGGGTGTCCAAGCGGACGGTCTACAACCACTTCGCCGACAAGGAGACCCTCTTCCTCTCCGTCGCGCTCCTGAACTCGGCCGAACTGACCGAGGCCATCCGGGAGTTGATGGAGAAGCACCTCGACCGGGTGGTGGACCTGCGCCAGGACCTCACCGACTTCGCGGTCGAGCGGGCCCGGGCCGTCCTGTCGGCGGGGGACCACGGCGCGCTCGGCCGGGCCATCCGCGCCGAGGTGGCCAACATCCCGGCCGACGTCCTGGAGGCGTGGCTGGAGGCCGGCCCGATCGCCTCCCACCGCGACCTCGCGGAGCACTTCGAGGCGATCGCGGGCCGGGGGCTGCTGGCCGTCGACGACCCCGCGCAGGCCGCCGAGCGGTTCACCCTGTTGACCTTCCACGGCGTCGCCGAGCGCTCGTTCTGGGGCGCGCTCCCGGTGGCGGACGAGGACGTCGTGCGGATCGCGCAGGAAGGCGTCGACGCCTTCCTGCGGATCTACCGGGCGCCGGCGGCCGGGTGAACCCGGACGCCGGGGAGGTCGGCCGGGTCAGGGCGTCCATTCGTGGGCGAGCAGGCCGAGGACGGTCTGGTCCGCGAAGCCCTCGTCGGTCCAGTGGCAGGCGCGCAGGGTGCCCTCGACGGTGAAGCCGGCGCGGCGGGCGGCGCCCAGCATCGGCGCGTTGTCGGCGAGCGTCTCCAGTTGGAGCCGCTGGAGGCCGAGCGTCCGGAAGCCGTAGCGGCAGAGGGTGCGCAGGGTGTCGGTGGCGAGGCCGCGGCCGCGGTGCGCGGGGCGCAGCGCGAGGCCGAGGTGGGCGCAGCGGTTGTGGGTGTCGATGCCCCAGAGCAGCGCCTCGCCCGCGAGTTCGCCGGTGGCCTGTTCGGTGACGGAGAAGCAGGCGGCGTCGTCGGTCGGTGCGGTGACGGTGTAGGGGGAGTGCGGGGAGTCGGGCGGGAGGGGGCGCCACGGCCGGTTGTCGGCGCGGGTGCGGGTGGCGACGTCGTCGTACAGCTCGGACTGGAGGACGGGGATGTCGTCCTGTCGCCGGGCACGGAGGGTGATGTGGGAGCCCTGTAGCATGTCACATTGTCTATCAGGGTGAGGGTGGTCCGCGCCTCCGATTTCCGGGCGCCCGAGGGCGGCGGCCGGGTGAACCCGGACGCCGGGCGGGAAGGCGGCGTGCGGCCGCCCTTCCCGCCCGGCGTCCGTGCGGATCACTTCCAGTCGATGCCCTTGCCGATGGTGTACGGCTCGCCCCAGTACTCGGCGCCCGCGACCTTCGAGGCCGCCGGGGAGAGCGCCACCGCACAGGCGGTGGCGGACTGGCCGTTGGTGAAGCCCGTCGGCAGCGAGCTGCTCGGGCACTTGGCAAAGCTGCCGATGATCAGCAGGTCCTGCGCCTCGGTGCCGTCCGCGAGCAGGCCCTTCATGTGGCCGACGCTGGTGTACGACAGGTCGGTGGTGCCGGCGTTGGTGATCTTGTAGTGGATGTAGTACGGCACCAAGCCCTTCGCCTTGTCACCGAGCTTGAGGGCGGTGAGGTCGCCCGGGTCACCCTGCTCGATCGAGGTGACGGCCAGTGAGATGGTGCCCTTGGTGCTGCCCGAGGTGAACGGCAGCTGGACGGCCTCGCCGAGCTTGACGGTCGTCCCGGGCGCCGCGGTCGCCCCGCCGCCGGCCGCCGGGGGCGCACCGGCCGCCGGGGTGGTGGCCGGGGCGGCGGGGGTGGTGGGCGCGGCCGGGGTGGCGACCGGGCTGGTCGGCGCGGCGGCCGCAGTGGTGGGCGCGGTGGTCGCCGGCGGTGGGGTCTTCGCCGTGTCGGACGACGCCGCGTCGTCGTTGCAGGCGGTCAGGGTGAGCGCGCCGACCGCGATCAGTCCGGCCAGTACCGCCGCGTTCTTGCTCGTGCCGATGAGCTTCATGTGGTGTCCCCCGTATCTTCGGGCCGCCGGACGGGCGGCCCTTCCGAGGGATGTTCCTAGCGTAGGGCGGGGGTCCGGCACCACTTCTTTGGCGGCCTCTTGACCCTGCCGTGACGAGTCCCACGTGCCACCGTGACGACGGATACGGGACTGTGACACAGCGTCGGGAGCGCGGTCGGGGGAGGGCCGGGCCGCTCGGCGGCGCCGACGCGCGGACCGGGGTCGGGGGCCGTGGATCAGCCGAGCCGCCAGCGCTGGGCCGGGTCGTTGCCGTCGCAGGCGGTCACCGAGGTGTACTGGGCGACGCCGTTGGACTTGAGGCACTGGCCGGTGGCCGCGTTCTGGATCAGGTACCAGCCGCGGTCCTCGGCGGTCCGGCGCCACTTCTGATTGGCCGCCATCCAGTCGCCGGCCGGGCGGTTGAGGCCGTCCAGGCCGCCGGGGGTGTCCCAGAGCTGGACGGCGCCCGAGCCGGTGTCGAGGTCGACGACCTTGCTCCCGTGGGAGATGGCGGTGGTGCCGTCGCAGTAGCCCCAGAAGGACCAGGTCTGCGCGGGGCTCTGGTTGGCGGTGTAGACGCCGACCCGCCGGCCGTTGGCCTCGTCGTCGGACGGCAGGTCGAGGGCGCCGCCGGCGCCGTTGTAGACGGAGGTGAAGGTCGCCACGTTCGGCGGCAGC
The DNA here is from genome assembly GCF_044742585.1 of Kitasatospora sp. NPDC087861. Classification (NCBI taxonomy): domain Bacteria; kingdom Bacillati; phylum Actinomycetota; class Actinomycetes; order Kitasatosporales; family Streptomycetaceae; genus Kitasatospora; species Kitasatospora sp. NPDC087861. The sequence continues at coordinate 122,777 of NZ_JBIUUS010000020.1, read as the reverse complement.
TCGCAGCCGGCGGCGTGCGCGGCCGGGGCGACGACCACGACCGCCCCCGCGACGGCCGTGGCGGCGCCGAGTCCGGCGAGGATCCTGCGGGTACGGGTGAGGGCTCTCATCTGGGTTCTCCTTCGCACGGCCGCGGTTCGCGACCTGACGAGAGAGAAGGTCGCGGACCGCGGTAGACAAGCCGTCAACGCTTGGTGCACGCCCGGCCCGGAACGACGGCGTCAGGGCTGCGGCAGGGCCTCCAGCAGCGTCCTGGTCCGGTCGGCGTCCTCGCCGAGCCCGAGCCGCTCGTACACCTCCAGTGCGTCGGCCAGGCAGGCCCGGGCCTGGCGGGGGCGGCCGAGGCCGGTGAGCGCGGTGCCCAGGGTGCGCAGCAGTGCGGCCTCCAGGGCGGCGCTGGTGCGGCGGGCGAGCGGCAGCGCCGCCTCGGCGGCGTCGGCGGCGAGCAGCCAGCGGCCGGCCTCGGCGTGGATCCGGGCGGCGAGGTCGCCGGCCGCCGCCTCGAACACCGTCACCTGGAGCGCGGCGAACTCGTCCCGGGCGCCGAGCGCGTGGGCGAGCGCCGCCTCCGGGTCGCCGCACAGCCGCAGCACCCGGGCCAGGTAGTAGCGGCCGGTGGCGGCGGACACCGGACCGGAGCCGCTCATCAGGCGGGCGCAGCGCTCGGCCGCGTCCCGGGCCTCGGCGAGCCGGCCGGTGTGGGCGCAGCTGAACGCGAACTCGCCGAGCGCGCTGCCCTCGGAGCGTTCGGCGCCGAGGCGGTGGAACAGGTCGGCGGCGCGGCCGGCGTGCTCGGCGGCGTCGGCGTAGCGGCCGCGGATGCGGGCGTTGCCGCCGAGGGTGAGCAGGGCCTTGGCGAGGACGCGGAGGGTGGGGCCCCCGCCGCCGAGGGCGTCGTCGCCGTCGCACAGGGCCACCGCCTGGCGGATCTCCTGCTCGGACTCGGCGTAGCGGTTGATGTGCCAGAGCATGCTGCCGCGCACGTAGCGGGCGAGGGCGAGCGGGCCGTGGTCGTCGCGGGCGGCGGCCTCCCGGGCGATGCGGTCGGCGAGGTCGGCGATGTCGCTGGTCTGGGTGCGTTCGGCGAGCACCGCGCTCATCCGGTCGGCGAGTTCGGCCGCCCGGTCGAGCGGCAGCGCCGGGTCCGCGCAGCTCAGGGCGATGGCGGCGGCGTGCACGCCGGCCTGTTCGCGCATCCAGCGCACCGCGGCCGGCCCGTCCGGCAGCGTCCGGCCCGGGGAGCGGACGGTCGCGCCGAGCAGGCTGAGCTCGACCGGGTCGGCCTTGCGGGCGGCGAGGTCGGCGTTGCGGGCGGTGGCCAGGCAGTAGTCGACCAGCCGGTCGGCGGCGGCGGTGCGCCCGGCGGCGGGTTCCTCGGTGGCGAGCCGGCCGCGCGCGTAGTCGCGGACCAGGTCGTGGAAGCCGTAGCGGCCGAAGCCGGGGGAGTGCAGCAGGTTGAGGTCGACGAGGGCTTCGAGGAGTTCGTCGGCCTCGGTCTCGGTGCGGTCGAGCAGTGCGGCGGCGCAGGGCAGCGGGATGTCGGGGGCGTCGGGCAGGGACAGCAGGCGGAAGGCGCGGGCCGCCTCGGCGTCGAGGCGGTGGTAGGAGAGGGCGAAGGTGGCCTCCACCGTCCGTTCGCCGTCGCTCAGTTCGGCCAGCCGGTGCTCCTGGCGCAGCCCCTCGGCGAGCGCCGCCAGGGTGAGCGCGGGGTCGGCGGTCAGCCGCGAGGCGGCGATCCGGACCGCGAGCGGCAGCAGCCCGCAGGCCCGGACGACCTCCTCGGCGGCCGCGGGTTCGGCGGCGACGCGCTCGGCGCCGACGATCCGGGTCAGCAGTTCCAGTGCCTGCCCGGGCGGCAGGGTGTCCAGGCGCAGGTGGTGCGCCCCGGCGAGGCCGGCCAGCCGGACGCGGCTGGTGACGAGGACGGCGCAGCCGGACGAGCCGGGCAGCAGCGGCTCGACCTGGTCGAGGGTGGCGGCGTTGTCGAGGACGACGAGGACCCGCCGCCCGGCCAGCGCCGAGCGGTAGAGGGCGGAGCGCTCTCCGGTGTCCGGCGGGATCTCCTCGGCGGCCACGCCGAGGGCGCGCAGGAAGCCGGCGAGTACCGCGCCCGGGGCCGAGGGCGTCCGGTCGGCGCCGCGCAGGTCCGCGAAGAGCCGCCCGTCGGGGTAGCGCTCGGGCACCTGCCGGGCGACGTGCACGGCCAGCGTGGTCTTGCCGACCCCGCCCATGCCGTCCAGCGCGGAGACCACCACGGCCCGCCCGCCGGCGCCGGCGAGGCGGTCCACGAGCGTCTCGACCTCCTCGGTGCGGCCGGTGAAGTCGGCCAGACCGGAGGGCAGCTGGTCGGGCGGCTGCCAGGCGGCGGCGGGTTCGGCCCGGGGGGCGGCGGCGGAGGCGGGCAGCAGCGCCGGGTCCTCGCGCAGGATCCGCAGCTGCAGCGCGGCCGGGCCGTCCTCGCCCGGCGGCAACCAGCGGCGGGCGTCCTCGTACACGGCGAGTGCCTCGGCCTTGCGGCCCGCCTGGTAGAGGGCGCGCATCAGGGCGGCGGTCAGCCGGGGCCGGCCCGGGTGCTCCAGGGCCAGCGCGGCGGCCTCCGCCGTCAGGCCGGTGCGGTCGCCGATCTCCGCGTCCAGCTCCAGCTGCGCCTCCTTGGCGGAAAGTCGCTGCTCGGTGAGGACGGCCCGGACGGCCTCGGCGTGCGGCCCGGGCAGCCCGGCCAGTGGCTCGCCGACCCACAGCCGCTGCGCCGCCTGCAGCACCTCCCGGACCTCCGCCGGGGGCGCCTGCCGGTCGCGCAGCCGTCCGGCCTCGGCCAGCAGCGCCTCCCAGCGGGCCGAGTCCACCTCCGCCCCGGGCACCCGCAGCGCGTACCCGTCGCCGACCCGCACCAGCGGCATCCGCTCCGGATCCGGCCCCGTGTACGGCTTGAACGCCACCCGCAGCCGGGAGACGGCCACCTGGACGGCCTTGCGCGGATCGGCCGGCGCGGCTCCGCCCCACACCCCTTCCACCAGCACTGGCGTCGCCACCGTCCGTCCGGCGGCGCTCAGCAGCACCGCCAGGACGGCCCGCTGCTGCGGTCGGCCCAGCTCGATCTCCCGCTCCCCGTACCAGGCCCGCAGTGGTCCCAGCAGTCCGAACCGCAGCCCGGATTCCCCCATGTCAACCATGTCCCGTCCCCGAATGTCGCCGTGTGTCCGGATCACGCCACTTCCGTACGGACGGTGACGCCCCCACGATCCGGGCACCTATGATCTGCCACAGATTGTGTACTGAAACTCATGGCTTCGGGGATGGGGACATGGGGCTCGATTTCCGTGTGTTGGGAGCGCTGCGCGCCTCGTGCGACGGCCGCGAGATCGACCTGGGCCGGCCGCAGCAGCGCGCCGTCCTCGCCGCCCTGCTGCTCGCCCCCGGCCAACTCGTGCCCACGGAGCGGCTGGTCGAGGGCCTGTGGGGCGAGGACGACGGCCGCTGGCCCAAGGACCCGGTCGGCCAGATCGGCACCCACGCCCACCGGCTGCGCCGCGCCCTCGACACCCCCGGACTGCTGGTCGCCACGGCCGGTGGCTACCGGCTGGCGGTGGAGCGCGCCGCCGTCGACCTGTTCCGCTACGAGGCCGGGGTGGGCGAGGCGGCCACGCTGCGCCACGACGACCCGGCGCGGGCCCGTGAACTGCTCGCCGGGGCGCTCGCGGTGTGGCGGGGGCGTGCGCTGGACGGCGTGCCCGGCGGCTTCGCCGAACGCGCCCGGGAGCGGCTGGCCGCCGGGCGCCACGCGGCGGTGAAGGTGCTGCACGACCTCGACCTCGCGCTCGGCCGGCACGCCGAGGCGCTGTCCGCGCTGGACGCGCTGGCCGCCGAGCACCCGCGCGACGAGGAGGTGCAGCGCCTGTACCTGCTGGCCCTGCACCGCTGCGGGCGGACGGCCGAGGCGCTGGCCGCCTTCGAGGCGCTGCGCGCGCGGCTGGACCGGGAGCTGGGGCTCGAACCGGCGCCGGCGGTGGTGGACCTGCACGCCCGCATCCGGCGGGGGGACGCTTCGCTGGCGGCGCCGGACATCCCGGTGCCGCCGCGCCGGCCGCCCCGGCCCTGCCAGCTGCCGCCGGACCTCCCCGACCTGGTGGGGCGCTCGGCGCAGCTGCGGCAGGCCGGGCGGGTGCTGCGGGAGCCGGGGGTCGGGGGCGCCGCACCGGTGCTGGGGCTGTCCGGTCCGGCCGGCAGCGGCACTTCGGCGCTCGCGGTGCATGTGGCGCATGCCGTTCAGGACGCCTTTCCGGACGGGCAGCTGTACGCGGCGGGAGGGGCGGCGGACCCGGGTGCCGCGCTGGCGGCGTTCCTGCGGGCGCTGGGGGAGCGGCCCCCGTACGGGGCGACGGTCGAGGAGATGTCCGCGCGCTACCGGTCCGCGCTGGACGGGCGGCGGGTGCTGGTCGTGCTCGACGGGGTCGGCGAGGTGGCGCCGCTGCTGCCGGCGGTGGCTGGCTGCGCGGCCGTCGTCGCGGGGGCGGAGCCGGGGGTCCTGCCGGGGGACGCGGTGAGGGTGGCGCTGGGGCCGCTGGAGCAGCACGATGCGCAGGAGCTGCTGGCCCGGATCGTCGGCGCCGACCGGATCCGCCGGGAGCCGGGCCCGGCGGCCGAGCTGGCCGAGATCTGCGGCTACCTGCCCGTCCTGCTGCGGACGGCGGCGACGCGGCTCGCGGCCCGGCCGCAGTGGTCGGTGGCCGACCTGGTCAGGTGGCTCGCCGAGCGGGGGTGAGGGGTGGGCACGGGGGCGCGGGCGCGCGCGTGTGGCCCCGGCCGGCGGAGAACCGCCGGTCGGGGCCACGATGCGCGAGGTCACGCCGGAGCGGGCGGTGCCCGTCAGTACAGGTCCGACGACAGGAAGCGCGAGTAGGGGTCGCCCGTGTTGGCCCTGGGGAGCCGACCGCTGCCCCAGGTGACGCCGACGGCGCCCGAGTCGTTCACCACCAGCTTGGCGTGCGGGTGGCCGTCCGTGCCGAGGGCCCAGCAGACGCCGCCGGAGGCGGAGTAGACGACGAGGTTCCCGTCGGACTGCATGACGGTCTTGTAGCCGCAGTTCGTGGTACCGGACCTGAACGGGACCTTCGGACTGGCGGTGTTGAAGTCCTGGTAGATGACCAGGTCGCCGTCCGCCTGCATGATCAGCCGGGTGGTGTACGAGTCGACGTGCCAGCCCGCGTAGAGCGGCTCGTCGTCCCAGATGCTGTGGCTGGTCGGGTCGTACGCGGCCTGCGCGGTGCCCGCCGTCGCCATCGTCCCGGCCAGGGCCAGTGCGCCGGTTGCTGCGGCCAGCGCCATGTGCCGTATTGCCTTCATCCCCGTGTGCCTTCCTCATCCATGTTCGCGCCCGTGAACGTTCGGGGCGCCCCGTGGAACTGACCATGGACCAAGGCGGTAGACAAACGATGAACGCCCCCGTTGATCCGCCGTCCTGCCCACCATGCCGGTCACGCCGTCAGTGCGAAACCGCCCACTGCACCCCGCGATGCTTCGGCGTCTCGATCTCGTCCAGCAGTGCCACCGCGAGGTCCTGGTGCGAGATGCGCCCCTGCCCCACCACGGCACCGACCGCGCTCGTGTAGTGCCCGGTGGCCTCGGCCTGCGCGTTCAGGTCCAGCGGGGGGACCACCATCAGCCAGTCGAGCTCGGTCGCGGCCGTCCGCAGCAGCTCGAACTCCGCCACGTGCCCCTGGGAGAACAGCCGGTACTCGTCGGGGAACTGCGGATCGTCCATCACCCGCACGCCTGGCGAGGTTTCCAGCGTCGTCGCGATGCCCAGGACCAGGAGCCGCTTCACCCCCGTCCGCCCGAGCCCGTCGACCAGAGCCCGCGCGGCCGCCGTGAAGTACTCCTCGGCGGGCAGGTCCAACCGGGCCGAGGCATTCACGGCGGCATCGTGCCCCGCCGCGACCACGGCCACCGACTCGGCGTCGGTCGCGTCGCCCCGTACCACGGTGACAGCATCCGAAGTGCCAAGCTCCGCGTACTTGCCGGGGTCCCGCACCACTGCGGTCACCGAGTGTCCGCGCCGTACGGCTTCAGCCACTGCCGCGCGGCCCACGCGTCCGCCCGCCCCGAAGATCACGATCCTGCTCATGGGTCCTCCTCTGGATTGCCCGTTCGGGCCTGGTGTGCGAGACGGTAGGCGGGAGGTGGCCGGTTACTGCAACGGAACCGGCTCTATCGTCGGGGTATGAGCGCGCCCCTGAACGCCGACCTGTTCGACCCGTTTTGCAGCCACCGCATGCCGATCCGGGTCGGCGACAAGTGGAGCGGCATGATCCTGCGCTGCCTTGAGGACGGCCCGCGCCGGTTCACCGAGTTGAAGGTGCCGCTCAAAGGGGTCGCCCCGAAGGTGCTGACCGAGACGCTGCGTGCGATGGAGCGCGACGGTTGGCTGACCCGGACCGCGTACGACGAGAACCCGCCGCGAGTGGAGTACGCCCTCACCGAGCTCGGGCGGTCGCTGCTCGGCCCGATGGACGTTGCCTGCGCGTGGGCACGCGAGCACCTCGACGATCTCCCGCGCATCGGGGACCGCACGCACCCGGCTTAGAGGTCGTCTCACGTGGCAAGTTTCGCGAGCTTCTTGTAGGAGGTCAGGGCGGTGGCCATGGCCAGGCCTCGGCTCTGCCAGTCGTTGCGGACCACGTACGGGATCTTGAGACCACGAGCAGCCCATGGCAGGCTCATGCCGCATGATCGATGAATTCGCGAAAGACAACCTGCACGGGAGACTGCGGCGGGACCGCAAGGCGCTGCTCTGGAAACTCGACGGCTTGTCCGAATACGACGCCCGCCGGCCTTTGACAGCGACCGGGACCAACCTCCTCGGCCTGGTCAAACACGTGGCCACCGTCGAGGCCAGGTACTTCGGCGAGGTCTTCGACCGCCCTGCCCCGGAACCGCTGCCCCGGTGGCAGGACTCCAACGGCAGCGATCTGTGGGCGACCGAGGACGAGACCCGCGATCAGATCATCGGGTTCTACCGGCGCACGTGGGAACACTCGGACGCGACGATCAACGAGCTTCCCCTCGACGCCCCCGGCCACGTGCCGTGGTGGCCGGAGCCTCATGCCGACACGAACCTGTTCGCCGTCATGGTCCATGTCCTCGGCGAGTCCATCCGGCATGCCGGGCACGCCGATATCCTGCGCGAGGGCCTCGACGGCCGGACCGGGTTGCGCGCCGAACACGAGAAGCAGATCGACGAGCAAGCCCGTGCAGTGTACTGCGCGAAGATCGAGCAGGCCGCCAGGTCGGCCGCACCAATCAAGGCTTAGAGGTCGTCTCACGTGACTTGATGTTCGTGCGGCATGATGCCGGTCGTGGGTGCTGATCTATCGAAGCGTCTGGTTCCTGATGAACTCTGGGAGCTGGCCGCCCCGTTGCTGCCGTCGTTCGCTGCTCGTCCGCAAGGTGGTGGGACCGCTCCGTGTGACGAGCGGGCCGTGTTCACGGCAGTGGTGTACGCGCTGACCAGCGGCTGTGCCTGGCGGCATCTGCCGCCGACGTTCGGCACGTCGCCCGCCACCGCGCATCGCCGCTTCACGGTATGGACCCGAGGCCGGCCTGTGGCGTCGGCTGCACCGGGCGGTGCTGGACGAACTCGGGGCCCGCGGAGAGGTGGACTGGACCTCGGCGATCGTCGACGCGGCCTCCGTTCGCGCCAAAGGGGGGATCGCTGACCGGGCCGAACCCGGTCGATCGCGGCAAGAAGGGCAGCAAGCTGCACGTGTTGTCCGATGCCCAGGGCATCCCGCTTGCCGTCGCCGTGTACGGCGCGAACATGCACGACAGCCTCGCCCTCAAGCCGCTCATCCGCGGCATACCCGCCGTCCGGTCCCGCCGGGGACCACGGCGGCGCCGACCCGTCGAACTCCGCGCGGACAAGGCGTACTTCTCCGCCGAACATCTGGCCTGGCTGCGCGAGCGCGGGCTCGTCGCGCGCATCGCGCGGCCCGGCATCGAGTCCGGCGAACGCCTCGGTCGGCACCGCCGGAAGATCGAACGGTCGATCGCCTGGCTCTTCGGCTACCGCCGCCTCACCGTCCGATACGAACGAAAGGGCTCGCACTTCCTCGCCTTCCTCGGCCTGGCCGCCGCCCTGACCTGCTACAAGAAGCTCGCGAAACGTGCCACGTGAGACAACCTCTTAGCTCATGGGCGGACGAGGCGGCAGCGCCCCGCCCGCTCGTTGGGCTCCAACGAGCGGGCGGGGAGGGGGTCAGAGGAGGTGGTCGAACTCGCCGGCCTTGGCGCCGAGGATGAAGGCGCGGAGCTTGGTGGCGGTGGTGGTGACGATGATGGAGGGGTCGTCGGACTCGCGGAGGTGGCGGATGTCGTCGGCGCTAGCGGCAAGCTCAAGGCAGTTATTGCCTCCCTCGGCATTGCTGTATGACGACTTCTGCCAGGAGAAGTTGGACATCGTGCGCCTTTCACGACTGGAGTAGATAGAGAAGATGATGCAGGACTCCCCACGACTCGCGGTTGGGGAGTCCGCGCAGCGCCGTTTCCCGATCCGCTCTCGGCAAAGCGTGTGCGCTGAGCTGCTGGAACATCTGGCCGTAGGCCGCCAGCTCAACAGGGTCGCCAATATGCTCGGCCCTCTTCGGACCATCCAGAATGACGGTTGCGAGTTCTCGGCAGCTGGGATCACAGAGCAGGAAAGAGCGCGAGAAGGGTGCATGCTTCGGAGCGGTGAACGGCAGCACCTGCATGTCGACGTTGGGAAGCTCGGCAATCTCAAGCAGATGCACGAGTTGAGCTCGCATGACCTCATCTCCGGCGAATCGCATGCGTAGCGCGGCCTCGTGGATAACGAAGCGGAACTGTCGCTGCTTCTCGTCAGTCAGGATCCGTTGCCGGTCCATGCGGAACTGAACCTGCGTTGTCGTGTCCCACTTCCCGTTCCTGGTGCCTCCGTTGTAGAGGGCCTCGGCATATTGGGGCAGTTGGAGTAGTCCGGGGATGTAGAGAGTCTCGTAGTTGTCGAGACGGGTTGCGCGGTCTTCGACCTCTGCCAGATCGAGCGAGAGGTCTGGCACCTTGCTCTTGTACTTGCTCCACCAGCCCTTGCCGTTGCTGGCGCCGAGACCCTGCAGCAGCTCGGCATAGGTGTTATCCGTGCACCCGTAGCCATCGAGCAAGACCGAGAGTCGCTCCGGGTCGAGCCCGGTGCGAGCGGCCTCGATGTGGCTGAGCTGCGGGCCGAGGATGCCGATGAGGGCGCCGGCATCCTTGACCGCCAGGCCTGCGGCCTCGCGTAGCCGCCTCAGCTCAGCGCCGAATCGCCGCTGCCGTTCGCTGATTTGGGTCCTGAGCGCCAAGGGGGGTTCCTTCCGTGTCGGGCCAGTCTCCACCCACACGAGTGAGCTTATCCAAGCTGGGTGGGCCTTCTTCGCGATGAGGTTGCACGCGTGAGCCCTGCGGCCCTACTCTCAGTGTTGCACCGATCACATGACGGATCGTCAGTGGTTCCCCCCTCCTCTTTCCTGGGGCTTCTCATGTGTGCCTTCAACCCTCCCGACTGGACCGCCGCCCGCACCGAACTGTGCGACCTCCTCGCCTCCGCCGGGTGGCCGCCCGACATCATCTCCGACGCCGAACTCGCCCTGCATGAACTGTTCGTCAATGCCTGGAAGCACGCCGGGAGCCCCGCGCCCCTGGTCATCGTCGCCCTCCTCGACCGCCGCCTCCGCGTCTCGGTCTGCGACGACAGCCCTACCCTCCCCGGGCCGAGCGTCCCCGCGGACCTCTTCTCCCGCTCCGGCCGGGGCCTGCACCTCGTCCGTTCCCTCACCCATCGCTTCGGCGCCGACCCCCGCAAGACGGGCAAGGCCGTCTGGTTCGAGCTGCAGTTGGACGCCGCCTGATGATGAACCGCCGCCACCCCATGAAGCCCACGGACCCCCGGATTCGCCACTACACCGAGGCCCAGATCCGTGCGCTCCTCGCCGAAGTCCACGAGCGGGGCCGCCGGTTCGGCCTGGTCTGGCCCTCCGCCACCACCGACACGACCATCGACGGCCGCGTGCTCGTCCGCTTCAACACCGCGCCCGCGTCGACCCTCCTCAACCTCCTGAACCTGCTCCTCGACGCCGAACGAGACGCCTCGTGCGATTTCTGATCGCGGCGGCCTTCGCCGTCCTCCTCGCCCTGGCGATCGCCACCGTCGTCCTGGGTGTCATCACCGCACTCAACGTTGCAAAGCCCGACGAGGAGGACCCCTGACATGCCCGGCCCCATGCCCGACCCCGACCCCTGCCCTGCACCGGACCCCCTGGCCAACGCCCTCGCCGCGACCCACTACGCCGTCGCGACCGCCTTCAACGCCCTCGTCCCCGGCACCGCCCCGCCCGTCCCCGATGACTTCGACTGGCGTGAACTCGAAGCCGTCATCTACCACCTGGGCTTCGCCGCCGACGAGTCCGACGCCGCCCTCAACCTCTACCGCCTGCTCGCCGCCGTCCAGCGGATCGCCTACCGCGAGGCCGCCGGCCGCAACTCCACGGGCCACCCGGCCCGCCTCAACCCCTGCACGCCCTCGGTGGGATTCACCCGTGGGGGTGGTGCCCGGTGAATGCCGCCGGCCGGGCCCCGCGCGGCCCCTAGCGTGGGCAGGGCCGAACGCCAGCCATCCCGGGGGAGGGGAGCCGACGTGTCCGACGTCGCCGAATACCTGATGCTCTACGTGGAGAACGGCACCGTCGTGGCCCACGACGCCGACCTCCGCCCGCACGCCTTCACGCTGCCGCCCGGCGACCTGGGTGCCACCATCGCCCGGGCCGACGCCACCGGCTGCACACAGCTCCTGCTCACCGTCAGCGCCTCCACGGTCGTCTCCTGCCGCGAGGTCTGACCTGCGTCAACGGCCGGGCGTGTTCCGGCTCGCCACCGTACGTGTCTGATTGGCTACCCGTGAGCGAGGCGGCAGGCGCCTCCGACCCAAGGGAAGACCGTCATGACGACAGAGCGCACCAACCCGGCGGCCCGGCTCGGGTTCGAGCCCGGCCAGGTCGTCCAGGAGATCGGCTACGACGACGATGTCGACCAGGACCTTCGCGAGGGCATCGAGTCGGTCATCGGCCAGGACCTCGTCGACGAGGACTACGACGACGTGGCCAACGTCGTTCTGCTCTGGTTCCGCGACGAGGACGGGGACCTCACCGACGCCCTGGTGGACGCCATCGGCCTCCTCGAAGAAGGCGGCACGATCTGGCTACTCACCCCGAAGGCCGGCCGGGACGGCTACATCGAGCCCAGCGACATCAGCGACGCCGCCCAGACCGCGGGCCTGTCCCAGGCCAGGTCGGTCAGCGTCGCCAAGGACTGGTCCGGCACCCGCCTCACCGCCCCCAAGCGCTGAGCCCCCGGTGGCGCAGGACGTCGGCTGGGCCGACTTCCTGCGCCACGCCGCCGCGCGGCTCGGCTCGGAGTCCTGGAGCCCGGCGGCGGGTCCTGGGGCGCTACTCCGCCGCCTGGGCGGCCGCGGCCTTCGCCAGGTCGTCGACGCTGCCGGACATGATCGTGCGGACGTGTTCGGTGATCCGCTGGAGCGGCCAGTCCCACCAGGCCAGGGCCAGGAGGCGGTCGACGTCCGCATCGCCGTAGCGGCGGCGGATGAGACGGGCGGGGTTGCCGCCCACGATGCCGTAGTCGGGGACGTCGTCGACGACGACGGAGCCGGAGGCGATGATCGCCCCGTGACCGATGCGGACGCCGGGCATCACCATGGCCCCGTAGCCGAACCAGACGTCGTTGCCCACCACCGTGTCGCCCCGTCCGGTCAGGCCGGTGACGAGGTCGAAGTGCTCGGCCCAGGAGCCGCCCATGATCGGGAACGGGAACGTCGAGGGGCCGTCCATGCGGTGGTTGGCGCCGTTCATGATGAACCGCACACCCGTGCCCAGCGCGCAGAACTTCCCGATGACCAGCTTCTCCGGCCCGTAGTGGTACAGCACGTTGCGGGTCTCGAAGGCGGTCGGGTCATCGGGATCGTCGTAGTAGGTGAACTCTCCGACCTCGATCAGCGGCGAGGTGACCAGCGGTTTCAGCAGCACCACCCGCGGCTGCTCGGGCATCGGATGGACCACGGTCGGGTCGGCGGGAACAGGTGGCATCGCGAAGTGCTTCCGTAGGCAACGAGAAGATCTGACGGTTCGTCGAGCGAGCGGCCGACCCGGAGATTCTGCGGCACGACCGGGGCCTTGCCGCAAGCCCCCCACTGGGCCGTATGTTGATCACGGCGAAGGGTGACGCCCTCCCCTCGCCCCCGTCATCCACTGCACGCCCATCGCCGACTCCCCCCGCCGAAGCGGCGGTCCCGCCACACAGCTGTGCGCAGGACGTCGGCCGGGCCGACTCCCTGCGCACCGTCGGACGGGTCAGCAGGAGATGTTGCCGCCTCCGACGTCGGTGCCGAGGACACCGACGAACTTCTTGTACAGGTTGATGCGGTCGTTGCGCTCGTCCGGGTTCTTGCCGTCGCACTCCAGCGCGCCGTTGATGCTGCGGATGGTCTCGCCGAAGCCCTTGTTGTTGACGATGGCGTCGTGCGGGGTCATCGACCCGGCGCCGCTCTGGGTGTCCCAGAACCAGAGGGCGGTCTTCCAGGAGACGGCGGAGTTCCGCTCGACCTGGTAGGGGTCGTGCAGCAGGTCGATGTGCAGGGCGTCGCCGGCGGCCTTGTAGTTGAAGTTCCAGCTGATCTGCAGCGGCCCGCGCCCGTAGTAGGCGGCCTGGCCGGCCGGACAGCCGTACGGCTGGGAGGCGTCGCAGTAGTGGCTGTAGTTGGCGGTGTTCTGCTCGACGACGTACTTCAGCCCGCCGGTCTCGTGGCTGACGTTGGCGAGGAACGCCGCCGCCTCGCGCTTGCGGGCGGCGTCGTTGCCGGTGGTGGTGAACTTCGGGTAGGCGCTGAGGGCGTCGACCAGGCCCTGGTAGGTGTAGAAGGCGTTCCGGCTCGGGAACATCTGGTTGAACTGGGACTCGCTGACCACGAACGAGCCGGCGGCGGTCGCCGGCGTGGCCGGCCCGGTCAGGGCGATGGTGCTCAGGACAGCGGCCGAGGCCACTGCGGACAGGGTGCGGGAGAGCTTCATCGTCACTACTCGCTCGGAATCGGGGCGGGTTGCTTCGGGGGCGAAGCGCTGGGGTCCATCGTGGTGGGCGCATTTCAGAGCAAGCGGTTCGCCGGTGCCCAAACCACTCGTTCGGGTCGTATCCGATCGAGGAGGTGAGAGGGATTCAGGCCATCTCCAGCTCGTCCGACACGCCGACAGGGTGATCATCCGGTCGTCGTATACGCGGGATAACCTCATCCGCGCACATCGGAGACACCGCGAGCGGGGGACGAACACATGGGCCAGACCGACGACGAAGGCGACGAGCGGCTCGCGGCGGAGGGCGAGGTGGCGGTGGCCCGGCTGGCGATCGACTCCGGGGACCTCCCGCACGCCGCCGACCACCTGGCCGACGCGATCCTCGCCGACCCCCAGCTGCCCGAACTGCACGAGGCGCTGGCCGAGTTGTGCGCCGCCGCCGGAGGGCCGGCCGCGGCCCGCGAGCTGTTCCCGCTGGACGGCCAGGTCTACCTGGGCACCGTCGCCTGCCGGGCCCACGTCGAGGCCGCCGCCGGGGACTGGGACACCGCCGTCGGCCTGCTCGCCTCCGCGATCCAGTACGAGCCCGCGAGACCCTGGGCGCACACCGCCTGGCTCGCCCGCGAGGACCTGCCCGCCCTCGTCGACCCGGACGCCGTCGCCCAGGCGGTGGCCCGGGCGACCGGCGGGCTGCCCGACCCGCTACCGGCCGAACTCGCCGCCGCCGTCCGGCCGTTCGACGGCTTCGTGCAGGCCGTGGTGGCCCGCCACGGCGACCACGCGTTGCTGCTGGCGATGGCCTCCGGCCTCACCCGCCGCCTCGGCGCCACCGCCCGCGCCGTCGAACTCGCCGAACTGGCCCACCGCTTGGCCCCCGGCTACATGCCCTCCGTGATGCTCGGCAACGCCCTGCGCGCCCACGGCCGGCCCGAACGGGCGCTCGCCGTCTGGGAGGCCGAACTGGCCCGGGTCGAACCGGAGCGGGACAACACCAGCAGCTACCTCGCCGTCGACGTCGCCGAGCTGTACGGCACCCTCGGCCGCCCCGCCGACGGCCTGTCCTGGCTGGACCGGGTGCTCGCCACCGAACCCGACCACCCCAAGGCGGCCCCCGCCCGGTACGGCCTGCGCCACGCCGTCGACGGCGACCCCGCCCACCTGCTCGCCCTGGCCGACCACCACCGCGCCCACCCCGACCACGAGTACGCCCAGGACCTGCTGGAGCGGCTCAGCCACCGGGAGCCCTGGCTCGGCATGGTCTCCGGCGCCACCGAGGCGACCGTCAACGTGCTGCACCAGGTGCTCGCCGCCCCCGGCACCACCCGCGACAGCGAGATCGGGTGCAGGGCCTCCGCCGTCGAGCCGCCCAGCTCGCTGCTGGCCGTCCGCCTCGCGCTGCCGCTCGCCACCGTCGACTACCAGTCGGTCGCCGAGCCCGACCCCCGGCTTCCGCTGGTCGAACCCACCACCCGGATCTGGGCCTGGGACGGCACCGACCCACGTCCGGCCGTCGCCCCGCCCGCGCCGGAGAGCGCCGAACTCGTCCGGTCCACCGCCGAGATCGTCTGGCCGACCGTCCCCGCCGCCTACGACCACGCCGTCCGGCTGGCCGGGCTGCCGCTGGACGACCTGCTCGGCACGCTCGTCCACCCGCCGATGCCCCGGGAGGACGAGCTCGGCCGGGCCCTGCTCGCCCACCAGCCCGAACTGTGGGTGCGGGCCGTCCAGGTCTTCGCCTGCCTCGGCATCGCGCACCACCGCACCGACCAGCCGTGGGAGGACTCCGACCGCCGCCGCGTGCTGGTCGACCTGCTGCTCGGGCCCGAGGACTGGGTGGTCGAGGCGGCCGGCTTCGCCCTCGTCGCGATCGGCTGGACGCACCCCGAGACCCGCGCCGACATCGCCGAGCGGCTCCGGCAGCGCCTGCACTACAGCGCCCGGGCGCGCCGCACCCGGGTGGTGACCGTCCTGCGGTCGCTGGCCGCGCTGGCGCTCGCCGCACCCTGGCTGCCCGAGGGCGACGCCGACCTGGCCCGGCGGCTGATCGAGCGGGTCGAGGCCCAGGAGACCCGGGAGGCCGCGGGGGCGGAGGAGGGCGAGGAGAGTGAAGAACCGGTCGAATCGACCGAGGCGCAGTCGGAACCCCGCCCCGGCTTCCTCCGCCGCCTCTTCGGGCGCGGCCCGCAGTCCTAGGGCCGGACGCCCTAGCCGACGCCCGGCAGCGGATCCTGGTCGACGTCGAAGCGCGCGACCCGCTCCGCCGGATCACGGCACTCCGGGCCGAGCCGGAGGATCCGCGACTCCGGGTCGTGCAGCGGGCGGTGGCAGCGGCGGCAGGTGACGCGGGGTCGGACGGCCTCGCGGGTGTCGGTGCCCGGGAGCGGCACGGGGCCGGCCGGGTCCGGGCTGCTGGTCGGGGCGCTGGTCATGGGGAGACGGTAGCCGGGCGGCCCGTGAAAAGATCCCCCCATGGCCACGGACCGCAGCAGCGCAGGAGACCCGGCGAGCACCCTCGCCCTGCTCTGGGGGCTGACCGCCGAGGAGAAGCCCGGGCGGCGCGGTCCGAAGCAGGCCCGGTCGACCGGTGAGATCGCCGCCGCGGCCATCGCCCTCGCCGACGCCGAGGGCGTGGAGGCCGTCACCATGCGCCGGGTGGCGCAGGAGCTGGGGCTGTCCCCGATGGCGCTGTACACCTACGTCCCCGGCAAGGCCGAACTGCTCGACCTGATGCTGGACACGGCCTACGCGGCGATGCCCCGCAGCACCCCCGCGGGCGACGGCTGGCGGGCCAGGGTCACCGCCGTCGCCGACGACAACCGGGCGCTCTACCGCGCCCACCCCTGGGTCGCGGCCGTCTCCACCAGCCGCCCGCCGCTCGGCCCGGGCCTGATGGCCAAGTACGAGTACGAGCTGCGCGCCTTCGAGGGCACCGGCCTGCCCGACGTCGAGCTGGACGCCGCGCTCACCCACCTGCTCGGCTTCGTCCAGACCTGCGCCCGGATGGCCGCCGACGAGCGCGCCGCCCGGCAGGACAGCGCGATGACCGACGCGCAGTGGTGGGCCGCCAACGCCGACCTGCTCGCCAAGGTCTTCGACGCCGAGCGCTACCCGGTCGCCGCCCGGGTGGGCGCCGCCGCCGGCGAGGCCCACGGCGGCGCGTACGACCCGGACCACGCGTACGCCTTCGGCCTGGCCCGCATCCTGGACGGCCTGGCGGCGCTGGTCACGCCCGGGCAGGGCTGACGGCGCCGGTCATGCGCGGGCGCCGCCGACCACGCGCGGTCGGTCCGCGCCGCGCTCACGGTCTGACGCCCAGGGCGCCAAGGCCCGACGTCTCCCCGGACGCCTCGGGGCCCGACGGCCGGGGCCCGAGGTTTCCCCAGGTCAGCGATGTCATGACCAAAATGCGGAAACGGAGATGACAGGCTGCCCTTCCGCCCGCTACCGTCACCTCGACACACGCGCGCGGAGGGCAGGCGGCCATGCCAGAGACAACCCAGCAGGACAGCGGCCGAGGCCTCTGGTACGGCTTCGCGGCCTACGGAATCTGGGGCCTCTTCCCCCTGTTCTGGCCACTGCTGGAGCCCGGCGCCGCCGACGACATCCTGGCCAACCGGATGGTCTGGTCCCTGGTCGCCGTGGTGCTGCTGCTGGTCGCCCAGCGGCACTGGGGCTGGATACGCCCGCTGCTGCGCCAGCCCCGCCGGGTCGCCATGCTGGCCGGCGCGGCCGTGGTGATCTCGATCAACTGGGGCGTCTACATCTGGGGCGTCAACGCCGGGCACGTGGTCGAGACCAGCCTCGGCTACTTCATCAACCCGCTGGTCACCATCGCCTTCGGCGTCCTGATGCTCAAGGAGCGGCTGCGCGTGGCGCAGTGGACGGCGGTCGGCATCGGCGCGGCCGCCGTCGTGGTGCTGAGCGTCGCGTACGGGCGGCTGCCGTGGATCGCGCTCACCCTGGCGCTGTCCTTCGCCACGTACGGCCTGCTGAAGAAGAAGGTCGGGCTGAGCGGGCTGGAGAGCCTGGCGGCGGAGAGCGCCTTCATGTTCCCGTTCGCGCTCGGCTACCTGGTCTACCTGGAGGTCAGCGGGCGCGGCACCTTCGGGCACACGGTGGCCGGCTCGTACGGCTGGGGGCACTCCGGGCTGCTGATGATCAGCGGGGTGGTCACGGCGATCCCGCTGCTGTTCTTCGGCGCGGCGGCCGTGCGGGTGCCGCTGACCGTGCTCGGGCTGCTGCAGTACCTGGCGCCGGTGTTCCAGTTCCTGATCGGCGTGGCGGTGTTCCACGAGTCGATGCCGCCCGCCCGCTGGGCCGGGTTCGCCCTGGTCTGGGCGGCCCTCGTGGTGCTCACCTGGGACGCGCTGCGCCAGCTGCGGGCCGACCGCGCGGGGCGGGCCGCGGCCGTGCCGCAGCCCGCCCCCGCCGAGGCGGCGGTCAGGCGCTGATGTCCCGGCTGGCGAAGCGGGACCAGGCCGCCGCGCCGAACACGGCGACGTAGGCGGCCTGCAGGCCGAGGTCCTTCCACACGCCGTCCCAGTACATCGGCTGGCGCAGCAGGTCCGCGAAGCTGAGCCAGTAGTGGGTGAACAGGAACGGCCGGACGGCGTCCAGCTGCGGGAAGGCGTCCAGGATCTGCACGGTGATCACCAGCCCGACGGTCGCGGCCATCGCCGCGATGCCGCTGCCGGTGAGCGTGGAGACGAACAGCCCGATGGCCACCAGCCCGGCCAGCGAGGCCGCCACCACCCCGGCCACCAGGACCGCCCGCAACAGCGCGTCGCCGAAGCCGATGGTGTCCCCGGAGATCAGCGTCACCTCGCCGAGCGGGAACAGCGCGGCGCCGGTGGCCAGCGCCGCCGCCGCGACCGCCGCGGTGGCGGCCAGGCAGAACACCAGCCCGGCGGTGAACTTGGCGGCCAGCAGCCTGGTCCGTCCGGCCGGCGCGACCAGCAGGTAGCGCAGCGTCCCGGTGGCCGCCTCGCCGGCGACCGAGTCCCCGGCGACCACGCCGACCGTCATCGGCAGGAACACCGGCAGCGCGACCGCGAGCGCGGTGAACACCAGGAACAGGCCGTTCTGGGTGGTCTGCGCGATGAAGTTCACGCCGCCGCCGCCCTCGTGCGGGCTGTCCGTGTTGAGCTTGACGACCACGCCGATCAGGATCGGCAGCACCGCCAGGATCCCCAGCAGCACCTTGGTGCGCATCCGGCGGAAGGTCAGGTGCAGCTCGTTGCGGAACAGCGCCAGGAACCCGGCCGCCGTCTGCGGCCGCCGCCCGATCCGGACGGGCGGTGCCGCGGGCCCCGCCGTCTCAGCCTGCGACATCGAAGCCCTCCCCGGTCAGCGCCACGAAGGCGTCCTCCAACGTGCCCCGCTCCAGCCCGAACCCGTGCACCCGCACGCCGGCCTCGACCAGCGCCGCGCACAGCTTCGGCAGCGCCTCCTCGGCCGACGTGCCGCCCGACGTACCGCCCGACGTGCCGGCCGACGACCCGAGCGCGCCGAGCTCGCCGTCCACCCGCCCGTCGCCGGGCAGCAGCGAACCGACCTGGTGGGCCGCCAGCACCTCCACGGCCTGGGCGACGTCCGGTGTGCGGACCACCAGCCGGCCCTGCGCCCGGGCGGCCAGCTCGGCGACGGTGCCCTGCACCACCAGCCGGCCCCGGGACATCACCGCCGCGTGCGAGCAGACCTGCTCGATCTCGTCCAGCAGGTGCGAGGAGAGGAACACCGTGGTGCCCTCCCCCGCGACCTCCCGCACCAGCGCCCGGATCTCACGCATGCCCTGCGGGTCCAGCCCGTTGGTGGGCTCGTCCAGCACCAGCAGCTCGCGCGGCTGCAGCAGCGCCGAGGCCAGGCCGAGCCGCTGCTTCATGCCCAGCGAGTAGGCGCGGGCCTTCTTGCCCGCCGCCGCGCTCAGCCCGACCCGCTCCAGCGCCGTCTCGACGCGGTGGCGCCGGGTGCGGGGGTCGGCGGTCGGATCGGCGGCGTCGAACCGGATCAGGTTGTCCCGCCCGGAGAGGAAGCCGTACAGCGCCGGGCCCTCGATCAGCGCGCCCACCCGGGGCAGCACGCCGGCGACGGACTGCGGCATCGGCTCGCCGAGGACGGTGGCCACGCCGGAGGTGGGGGAGATCAGGCCCATCAGCATCCGGATGGTGGTGGTCTTGCCGGAGCCGTTCGGGCCGAGGAAGCCGAAGACGGAGCCGCGCGGCACGCTCAGGTCCAGGCCGTCCACGGCGAGCTGGCCGCCCCGGAAGCGCTTGGTCAGGCCGCGGGTCCTGATCACGTCGTCGGTGCCGGAATCGACGGAGGCAGGGGAGGGGGAGGAGGGGGAGGTGGTGGTGGAAGGCGCGGGGGCCGGGCGCTGCTCGGCGCCCGGACCCCCGGCCGACTCCGTAACGTCCCCCGTTACGGGAGCCTTGGTCATCCGTCAGTTCACCCCGGCGGCGTGCTGCAGCACCGGCAGGGTCACCGCGCCGGCGAAGACCCGGCCGTCGTCGGTGACCAGGACGTTCACCACCTTGGTGCTGATCAGCGTGCCGCCGCCGACCGGCTTGCCGAGCGACTTCAGCAGCGCCTGCGGGTTCAGGGCCTGGCCCCGGCCGCCGTGCTTGCCGCTCTTCCCGCCGTCCTGCGGTGCGCCGACGGTGCCGGCGGGCAGCTGCGCCGAGACCACGGTCGTCCAGCCCTCGCCGATCACGTTCACGCCGTCGTGGCCCCGGCCGTCCGCTCCCGTGCCCGCCTGGCCCTTGCCCGGTGCGCCCTGGCCGGCCGCGTCCTGCCCCGCCGCGTCGTGCCGTCCCGCGGCGCCGTCCGCCTTCTGCTCCGTCACCTTGGCGCCCTTGGGCACGGTGAAGTCGAAGGTCTTGCCGGCCGGCTTGGCGAAGGACACGTCGGTGAAGTGCACGTCCAGGACGGTGGAACCGTCGACGCCCTTGACCACGACCGAGAGCGGCACCCCGTTGTCGGCGGCGACCGCGATCCGGACCTCGGCGACGGTCGAACCGGACTGGGTGGGCTTGACGCTCAGCTGGTACGCCTTCTGCCCGGCCACGTTGGCGGTGCCCGCCACGGTGACCGAGGTGGTGCCCGCGCTCGCGTCCAGGAACTGCCGGGCGGCCTCCTGCGGGGTCGTCGGCACCCCGGTCAGCGGAGCGCCCGGGTGCTTGCCGGTGTGCTGGGCGGCGGCCGCCGCCGGGCCGGTCAGGTGCACGGCGGTGTTGGTCGAGCTGTCCCAGGCCCAGGCCTGGTCGCCGTTGTGGACGACGGTGTAGCCGGCCATGTTCTCCAGCAGGTCCACCCGCTGGCGGTCCGGGCCGTCCACCGCGACCCGCAGGGTCTGGTCGCCGCCGAGCAGGCCGAGCAGCTTGGACTGCGGGTCCGCCGCCGAGGAGCCGCCGTTCTGGCCCCCGCCGCGGCCGGCCGCCGCGCCGAGCCCGCCGGCCGCGGCGCCGAGCAGCTGGCTGGGCAGACCGAGGTCGGTGGAGACGGACACCGTGCCGGAGAGGCTCTGCGCGTCGGAGCCGAGCGCCTTGGCCACCACCTGCTCGGCCGTCAGGGTCGGAAGGTCGGGCGGGGAGTCGGCCGCCAGCGCGGGCACCAGCCCGATCCCGGTGGCGATCACCGCGGCCACCGCCAGCGGCACCCCGGCCCGTACCAGGGTGCGCCGTCGCGAACGGTACGGCACGCCGCCGTCCACGCTGTCCCCCGCCGCCGTGTCAATGGTCATGGCGTCCTCAACTCCTCTGTGAACACGAGCGATTGGCTGTGCTCCTCCATTAGAGGCCCGCCGACCGCCCCCGTCATCGCCCTGCAGGGCCAGTTCGGGGTAAACCTCCCGGGTACACCGACCCTGAGAAGGCCTCAGGGTTGACTCCTCCGAACGTACGACACCTGGCGTAGGGTCGCGCCATGGACGGAACCGCCATGGACGCAAGCACCCCCCCGACCGCTAACGCGATGCGGCGCGCCCTGCGCCGCGCCCGGGACGGCGTCGCCCTCGACGTGACCGAGGCCGCCGTGCTGCTCCAGGCCAGAGGCGAGGACCTGAGCGACCTCTGTGCCGGCGCCGCCCGGGTCCGAGACGCCGGGCTGGCGGCGGCCGGGCGGCCCGGCGTCATCACCTACTCCAAGAGCGTCTTCATCCCGCTCACCCGGCTCTGCCGCGACAAGTGCCACTACTGCACCTTCGTCACCGTCCCCGGCAAGCTGCGCCGCGCCGGCCACGGGATGTTCATGTCCCCCGACGAGGTGCTGGACGTCGCCCGGCGCGGCGCCGAACTCGGCTGCAAGGAAGCCCTGATCACCCTCGGCGACAAGCCGGAGGACCGCTGGCCCGAGGCCCGCGAGTGGCTCGACGCGCACGGCTACGACGACACCATCGCCTACGTGCGGGCGATGTCGATCCGGATCCTGGAGGAGACCGGCCTGCTCCCGCACCTCAACCCCGGGGTGCTGAGCTGGACGGACTTCCAGCGGCTCAAGCCCGTCTCCGCCTCGATGGGCATGATGCTGGAGACCACCGCCACCCGGCTGTGGAGCGAGCCCGGCGGCCCGCACTTCGGCTCGCCGGACAAGGAGCCGGCCGTCCGGCTGCGGGTGCTGGAGGACGCCGGGCGCAGCTCCGTCCCGTTCACCAGCGGCCTGCTGATCGGCATCGGCGAGACCTACCAGGAGCGCGCCGAGTCGCTGTTCGCGCTGCGCAAGGTCTCCCGCGCCTACCACGGCGTCCAGGAGCTGATCCTGCAGAACTTCCGCGCCAAGCCGGACACGGCGATGCGCGGCATGCCCGACGCCGAACTGGACGAGCTGGTCGCCACCGTGGCGGTGGCCCGGCACCTGATGGGCCCGGCCGCCTGCCTGCAGGCGCCGCCGAACCTGGTGGACGGTGAGTACGGGCGGCTGATCGCGGCCGGCGTCGACGACTGGGGCGGCGTCTCCCCGCTGACCCCCGACCACGTCAACCCCGAGCGCCCGTGGCCGCAGATCGAGCGGCTCGCCGAGCGCTCTGCGGCGGCCGGCTTCGAGCTGCGCGAGCGCCTGGCCGTCTACCCCGAGTACGTGCGGCGCGGCGAGCCCTGGCTGGACCCGCGGGTGCTGCCGCACGTGCGCGCCCTGGCCGACCCGCAGACCGGGCTGGCGAACCCGGACGCGGTGGTCCGCGGCCTGCCCTGGCAGGAGCCCGAGGACCTGCCCGACGCGTACGGGCGGACCGACCTGCACGCCACCATCGACACCGAGGGGCGCACCGGCGACCGCCGGGCCGACTTCGAGGACGTCTACGGCGACTGGGAGGTGCTGCGCGAGCAGGTGCTCGCCGCCGGCGCGCCGGAGCGGCTCGCGGGCGACCTGCGCGAGGCCCTGGCGGTGGCCGCCGACGACCCGACGCGGCTGACCGACGACCAGGCGCTGGCGCTGTTCCACGCGGACGGCCCGGCTCTGGACGCGCTCTGCCGGATCGCCGACGACGTCCGCCGGGACGCCGTCGGGGAGGACGTCACCTACTGCGTCACCCGGAACATCAACTTCACCAACGTCTGCTACACCGGCTGCCGCTTCTGCGCCTTCGCCCAGCGCCGCACCGACGCCGACGCCTACACCCTGTCGCTGCAGCAGGTCGCCGACCGCGCCGCGCAGGCCTGGGAGGTGGGCGCCACCGAGGTCTGCATGCAGGGCGGAATCCACCCGGACCTGCCCGGCACCGCCTACTTCGACATCGCCCGCGCGGTGAAGGAGCGGGTGCCCGGCATCCACGTGCACGCCTTCTCCCCGATGGAGGTGGTCAACGGCGCGACCCGCACCGGCCTGTCCATCCGCGACTGGCTCCAGCGGGCCAAGGAGAACGGCCTGGACAGCATCCCGGGCACCGCCGCCGAGATCCTGGACGACGAGGTCCGCTGGGTGCTCACCAAGGGCAAGCTGCCGGCCGCCACCTGGGTCGAGGTGGTCACCACCGCGCACGAGCTGGGCATCCGCTCCTCGTCCACGATGATGTACGGGCACGTGGACACCCCGGCGCACTGGCTCGGGCACCTGCGGCTGCTCGCCGGGATCCAGCAGCGCACCGGTGGCTTCACCGAGTTCGTGACCCTGCCGTTCATCCACACCAACGCGCCGGTTTACCTGGCCGGCATCGCCCGGCCCGGCCCGACCGCCCGGGACAACCGCGCGGTGGTCGCGATGGCCCGGCTGCTGCTGCACCCGCACATCCCCAACATCCAGACCAGCTGGGTCAAGCTGGGCGCGGAGGGCGCCGCCGAGATGCTCCGCTCGGGCGCCAACGACCTGGGCGGCACGCTGATGGAGGAGACCATCTCGCGGATGGCCGGTTCGGCGTACGGGAGTTACAAGTCGGTGCGGGACCTCCAGGCGATCGCCGAGGCGGCGGGCCGCCCGCACCGCCAGCGCACCACCACCTACGGCGAGGTGCCGGCCGAGCGCCGGGCGGCGGCGCTGGCCTCGGACGGGCACCTGCCGGAGCTGCTGCCGGTCGTGGACTGATCCCGGCGGCGTGGCCGCCCGGGGCGCCGGACGGCGGGGTTGCAACAGTGTGTTGAAGTGCTGGTGTTCGAGGTGGCTCGTCGATACGTTCGAACCTTCGAATACAGTGCCAGGGCGCGCGACCGGCCGAGCGTCGCGCGGCCCCCTGCCCCGACGAAAGGCGCCCCGTCGTGATGCCACTGTGGTCACGCGCCCAGCAGCAGGACTTCCGCAGCCGGGTGCGGGGCTGTCTGCTCGGCGGTGCCATCGGCGACGCGCTCGGCGCCGGCGTCGAGTTCGAGCCGCTGGAGAAGATCCGCGCCCAGCACGGCCCGCAGGGCGTCACCGGGTACGTCCCCGCGTACGGGCGCACCGGCGCCGTCACCGACGACACCCAGCTCACCCTGTTCACCGTCGACGGCCTGATCCGCGCCCACATCCGGCGCGACACCGGCAGCTGGCACCCGCCCACCGACCTGCACCTGGCCTACCTGCGCTGGGCCGCCAGCCAGCGCGACTGGGGCCCCGACGAGCGCCGCCCCGACCTCGGCTGGCTCGGCCGCGAGGAGTGGCTGTACGCCCAGCGCGCCCCCGGCCAGGGCTGCCTGTCCGGCCTCTCCGGAGCCGAGGGCGAGCGTCTCGGCACCCTGGAGCGGCCCAAGAACCCGCACTCCAAGGCCTGCGGCACGGTGGTGCGGGCGGCGCCGTTCGGGCTGCTCACCACCTGGGAGCCGGGCCTGGTGTTCCAACTCGCGGTGGAGTGCGCGGTGCTCACCCACGGGCACCCCACCGGCTACCTCGCGGCCGGCGCGTTCGCGGTGATCGTCCACAGCGTGGCCCGCGGCGGCACCCTGGAGGAGGGCGTCCACCTCGCCCTGGCCCTGCTCTCCGAGCGGCAGGCGCACGAGGAGACCACCGCCGCGCTGCGGGCCGCGCTGGACGCCGTCCGGGCCGGCGAGCCGTCCGCCGACCGGGTCGAGGCGCTGGGGGAGGGCTGGGTCGCCGAGGAGGCACTGGCGATCGGGGTCTACTGCGCACTCGTCGCGCACGACGTGCGCTCGGGCCTGCTGCTCGCGGTCAACCACTCCGGGGACAGCGACTCCACCGGCGCGATCTGCGGGAACCTGCTCGGGGTGCTGCACGGTGACACCGCGCTGCCGTCCGGGCTGGTGGCCGGGCTGGAGGGGCGCGGCGCGATCCTCGAACTGGCCGACGACTTCGTGCTGGAGCTGATGCACGGCGCCGAACTGCACGACCCGCGGACCCCGGAGGGGCTGATCTGGTCCGGCCGGTACCCGGTGGTGCGCTGAGACCATCAGGTGGTGCGCCGAACGGGAGCGGTGCGAACGACAGTTGCCCGTAGCGTCGGCCGCCGCCGGAGAGGGCGACGGCCACCGCTACGGGCAACTGGACCGAGCACGGAGCCGGATCGGGGTCCCGCGGCCTTGCTGAGGGACCGGATCGGGGGGCCGGACCGGGGGCTGGATCGGGGCCTGACGAGGGGCCGGATCAGGGGCCGCCGAACGCCCCCGCGGCCGTGGCGCTCGCGAACGCGTTCCAGGCCTCGGCGGAGAAGCGGAGCTGCGGTCCCTGAGGGTCCTTCGAGTCCCGTACCGCCACCGCCCCGGCGGCCGGCCTGGCGATCTCCACACAAGCGCCGTTGCCGCCGCTGTGACTGCTCTTGCGCCAGCGGGTTCCGTGCTCGGAGGTGGTGCTCATCAGTGGTATCCCTCTTCAATCTCAGCTATCAGTGTCCGGCTCTCCGCCACGCCGAGCGCTGCCGCCCTCAGGTAGTCGTACAGACCGGTATAGCGGCGCACGTCCGCGTCCTTCTCCAGGTAGAGATCGCTCGTCACCCCTTCGAAGTAGACAACCGTGGAATCGGCTGACTCGGGGAACTCCAGCAGGGAGAATGTCCCGGTCATGCCGGGGTGGGCACCGGCCGAGAACGGGATCACCTGGATCGTGATGTTCGGCCGCTGGCTCAGCTCCATCATGTGCTTCAGCTGCTGGGCCATCACCTCGCGGCTGCCGACCTCGCGGCGCAGCACCGCCTCGTCTATGACGGTCCACAGGCTGCCCAGCTGGTTCTCGCCCTGGATGCGGTCCTGGCGCTTCATCCGGACCTGCACCCGGCGCTGCACGGCGAGCGCGTCGGTGTCCGGCTGGGTGCCCTCGACGACGGCCTGCGCGTACTGCTCGGTCTGCAGCAGGCCCGGGACGAACGAGGACTCGTACGCGCGGATCGAGGAGGCTTCGGCCTCCAGCCCGATGTAGACGCTGTACGGGGTCGGCATGTCGTTGAAGTCGTGCCACCAGCCGCGCTGGCGCGACTCCTTGGCCATCTCCATGAGGCTGGTGCGCAGCTGCTCGTCGTTCACGAGGTAGACGTCGCAGAGGTCGCGCACGTCGCGCTGGCTGATGCTGCGGCGGCCGTTCTCCAGTCGGCTGATCTTCGACTGGGAGACCATCAGCCGGCCGGCCACCTCCTCCGCGGTCATCCCGAGGCCTTCGCGGAGCTTGCGCAGCTCCGAGCCGAGGCGCCGGCGGCGCACGGTGGGATTGATGTTGGCGGACACGTCGACCTCCGGCCGGACCTCTGGTGATCGTTGGAACGGCAGCCCTCGGAACACTTCGGACATTGGGACCAACCCCCCTGACTTGGAGCAGCATGTCATCTTGGGCCAGGTCGGCGTCAGGAATCACAGGAGCGCAGTAGAACAGATCGTCGGAAAAGCACTTCTGTGAGACGCCGAAGGTCCCCAGGTGGTAATGCGGCTCAGCGGCTCGTACCGGTACGTGCTGTGAGTTGTGCTCCCCGGCGGTGCAGGTGCCGGTGGCACATGCGAGGACAGGGTCCGCCGGGCTCCCCGGGCGGGCCTCGGCGGGTCCTCGGGGACGGCAGAGGGGCGGTCGCCGGGCGACTTCCGTCGCGGGGCGACCGCCCCTCCGTGCTTCTGGTGGTGCGGGTGGTGCGGGTGGTGCACGTCGTGCCGGGTGGCGCGTTGGTGGTGCGTCGGGTCGCTCAGCGCCGTCGGGCGGCGTGAGCGAGGTGGCGCGCGCCGTCGGGCGTGTCGCCAGGCGTGCCGTGCAGGCCGTGCGTGCCGTACGGGCCGTGCGTGCCGCACGGCGGTCGGTACGGGGTTCGGGACGGCGTTCCGTGCGCCGGGGCGGCCCCGGTCAGCGGACGCCGACCCGTGAGGCGGCGACCCGCCCGGAACCCCGGCCCGCCGCACGGGCGCCGGAGCGGCCGGTGCCGGAGGCGCCGGTCGCGGACCCCTGGGGTGAACGGTTCTGCTGCGCCGGCAGGCCGTTCTGCACGTCCATCACGGCGTGCGCGACCATCCCGCCCAGCGGGTCGTACCGGATCAGGTCGCGCAACCGCGACCGTGAGGACCGGCCCTCGTTGCCCGGGTACAGGTGCTTGCCCAGGCCCACCGAGTGGGCCAGGGCCGCCAGCGCCGCCGTCCGCGGGTCCGGCGGCACGCCGGTGCGGATGGCGGTGTCCAGCCGCTGTTTGATCGCGGCGTTGGTGCAGTCGTCCGACGCCTGGTAGCGGGTCGTCGGCAGCACCCCGCACACCTGGCCCGGCACGGCCGTGACCATGCCGCAGCGCTCCAGGTGCGCCAGGTAGGTCTGCCGCAGCCCCAGTCGGGGCCCGCCGATCCAGTGCGCCGCGCGGACCGGACTGCCGCGTCGGCGCAGCAGTTCCAGTGCGTGGTCCAGAGTCGGGTCGCCGGTCGGCCGTGCGAGCACGACAGCGATCCGGTCTCCCTCCGGTACGATCCGTCCGGCCAGGGACAGCTCGACGAGCTGCGCCCCGGCGAGTCCGAGGTCGAGGGTCTGCGGCTGCGCCGTGGTACCCGTGGTCGGGTCCAAAGCGAGCAGCAAGAGTTCCTCGGGAACAGTTCTGCGGCTCTTGCCCATCCAAGCCTCCCCGCGTGGATGAGAGACAGGGTGACGCCTCTCACACGGGCTTGTCGAGTACGCCTCCGAATCGTGACCTTGCGGTGAAGGCGGGGAACCAGGGGCGGTGGGCCGGGCGTCTGACCGGTGAACGGGCCGCAGCGCGGCCGTGCGACGGCAATAAGCGCCGGTCGGGCGGGGTGTGCGCGGCCGGATCGGCCGTCGGTGGCGGAGACTGTACAGGTACACGGGGCGGGGCGTCGGCTTCCCGAAATCGGGTCTGCCGGTGCCCCGCCGGGCGTTGAGGAGGCTGGGATACGTGGGCGAGTCCCCCGACAGGGTGCTGAGGGACGGCGAGCGGGCGCAGGAGCGCGAACGCGAACGGACCGGGACGGCCGCCGGTGCCGGTGCGGACCCCGACGGCACCGCGGGCCCGGAGGCCGATGCCGCCCCCGGCGACGCGCCGGAGAAGGGGGCCAAGCGCGGCTCGACCGTACAGCTCCGTGTCCGGGATGTGGACAGCAAGACCACGATGCTGCGGCTGCCGGTGGACAGCGCGACCACCGCGCTGCGGCTGCCCGAGGAGCTGACGAAGCCCGCCGCTGCCAGGAATTCCGAGGATGCAGCGGAGGTCGCAGAGACTGCGGAGGCTTCCGCCGCCGCGGACGCAGTGCCCGAGCGGCCCGTCGGCGCCGACCCGCGTCTCGCCATGCGGACGGCCGCGGAGGGCGCGGCAGTCGCGGGGAAGGGTGCGGCGGAGAGCACGGCGGCGGCCGGTGGGAAGAGCGCGGCCGAGGGCGACACGCCGGGGGCGTCCGCGCCCGCCGAGGGCGACGCACGCGAGGCGGACGTGCCTGAGTCCGACGAGCCCGAGTCCGACGAGCCCGAGTCCGACGAGCCCGGGGCGGATGTGCCGGAGGCCGACGCGCTCGGGACTGACGCACCGAAGACTGACGCGCCGAAGGAGGCCGCGGCCGAGTCCGCCGCCCCCGCCGTCCCCGCCGTCCCCGCCGAGTCCGCCGAGTCCGCCGAGTCCGCCGAGTCGGACGGGTCGGCTGAGGCCGATTCGGCTGCCGAGGACCCCGCGTCGGTGAAGCCGGTGAAGTCGGTCGCGTCCGAGAAGCTGGAGAAGCTCGGGCCGCTGCGCGCCCCCGCCGCCCCCGCGGCCGGTACGGTTCCCGAGCCCCCGGTGCCGAGCCCGGTGCCCGAGCCGTCCCCCGTCCCGGATCCGGTGCCCGAGCCGCACCCGGCGCCCAAGCCCGTCCCCGAACCCGAGCCGCAGCCGGGCCCGGAGCCGCTGCCGAAGCCGGCCCCCGTGCCCGAGCCCGGCCCCGCCCCGGCCCCCGAGCCGCTGCCCACCCCCGACCCGCGGCCGGTGCCGCCCGTCCCGCCGCTGCCGAAGCCCGAGCCGCTGCCCGCCCCGGAGCCGCTGACCTCGCCGGAGAACACCGCCGAGGCGATGGATGTCCTGGCGACCCTCAACGCCCGCCCGGTCTCACCGCTGCGCCGCGCGCTCAAGCGGGTCACCATCTGGACGGTCTTCCTGGCCGTGGTGCTCGGCGCGGCGGTGGTGGCCCAGTTGCTGCGCCCGCTGCCGGACGCCAAGGTGCGGCTGACCGCCGCGAGCGGCTTCAGCTTCGGCGGTGACCAGCTCGACCTCGCCTGGCCGGCCAAGGGCCAGTCCGCGGCCGAGGTGGTCGGCGTGGGCAGCCTGGGCAGCTCCGGCCCGGAGACGCCGGCCTCGATCGCCAGCGTCACCAAGGTGATGAACGCCTACCTGATCCTGCAGAAGTTCCCGCTGAAGAAGGGGGAGAGCGGCCCGAAGATCACCGTCGACAAGCAGGCCGCGCAGGAGTCCGGCAACGTCGACGAGTCGAAGGTGCCGCTCACCGAGAACCAGGTGCTCACCGAGTACCAGGCGCTGGAGATGCTGATGCTGCCGTCGGCCAACAACGTGGCCCGGCTGCTCGCCCGCTTCCACTCCGGCTCCGAGGAGGCGTTCGTCAAGCTGATGAACGAGACCGCGGCCAAGTTCGGGATGGGCAACACCACGTACGCGGACCCGGCCGGCTTCAACGCGGACACCAAGAGCACCGCCAAGGACCAGCTGAAGCTGGCCGAGCAGGTCATGCAGGACGAGATCTTCCGCCAGATCGTCTCCACCCCGGACACCACCCTCGGCACCCAGAAGGTCTTCAACACCAACACCCTGATCAACCCGAAGGCCGGGATCATCGGGGTCAAGACCGGCTCCAGCACTCCGGCCGGCGGCTGCCTGATGTGGGCCGCCTACAAGGAGATCGGCGGTGTGAAGCGGCTGATCCTGGGTGTCACCCTGGGGCAGCAGGCCACCTCCTCGGCCCCCGCCGACGGCATCCTCCCGACGGTGCTGAAGGTCAGCGGCAAGCAGATCCAGGCCGCGCAGAACGGCCTGACCGGCCAGACCCTCGCCAAGAAGGGCGACGTCGTCGGCTCCGTCGAGGACGGTCTCGGCGGCAAGGTCCCGGTCGTCGCGACCAAGGACCTCGTGGTGGCCGGTTTCCCCGGCGTCACCGGCACGCTCAGCCTGGACGCGGCGAAGCTCGGCCACACCGCGAAGGCCGGCCAGGAGGTCGGCACGCTGTGGGTGGGCGAGGGCGAGAACCGGGCGACGGTCCCGGTGGCCCTTCAGTCCGACCTGAACCCGCCGTCCATCCAGTCCCGGCTGACCCGCACGCTCTGAACCCGCAACGACGGAGGGGGAGCCGGTTCGCCCGGCTCCCCCTCCGTCGTTCTCCGGGCCCGTCCGTCGCCGTTCTCCGGGCCCCGCGTCAGTTGTCGCGGTCGAGCAGCGCGACCGTGAGCCCGCCGAGCGGCGTCACCTGGTCGGGCGTCCCGTACCGCGTGCGGAGTGCCTGCGCCTGCTCCTCCGGCATGGCGGTCAGCGGGTCCTCGATGTCCCCGAGGACCAGGAGCCAGATCCGTTCCCCCTGCCCCAGGCAGGACTCCGGCTGCGGGCACGGCGCCGGTGACAGGTCCTCCGCGTCATCGGCACTCTGCGCGACGAAGACCGGGTACGGGCGGACGTCCTCCGGCAGGTAGTAGCTGACGCCCGGCCACACCATCGCCCAGGCCTGGTTGCCCAGTGGGGCCGCCATCCCGTCCCCGGACCGGTAGCCGGCCGCGATCACCCCGGCCGCCGCCCGGAACGGCTCCTCCGAGTCGTTGTGCGAGCCCACGTAGCGCACCGCGGGCTGCTCCGGCAGCGCCGCCACGGCCGGGACGGCGAGCAGCCCCAGCGCCAGCAGCCCCGCCGCCGCCCGGGCCGGTCCCGAGGCACGGAAACGTTTCGCCCAGGCCGCCGCCACGCCGTACACCGCGCCGACCCCGCCCCCGGCCAGCACCGCCCACGCGGGCACCGTGAACAGCAGGTACCGCTCTATGAAGTACGAGGTGCCGCCCTGCGACACCACCCACACGCCCACCACCGGCAGCTCCGCGAGCATCAGCGCCTGCCAGGCCTGCACCCGCCGACCCGGCAGCAGCAGCGCCGGCAGCGCCAGCAGGGCGAAGGCGTGGAAGGCCTGATCCGAGCCGAACAGGTGCTCGCCGAAGTGCCTCAGGTCCCAGAGGGACGGCGTATCGATCCAGCCCAGCTGTCGGTCCGACTGCCGGCTGCCCAGCAGCACCACCGGCAGCACCGGCAGTGCCGCCACCCCCACCGCCACCGGGTACTGCCACAGCAGCCGCCGCTCCACCGCCCCGCGCGTGCGCCACAGGTGCAGCAGCACCAGCGGGACCTGCCCGGCCACCGTGCTGAACGAGATCAGGTGCCCGGCGCCGGCCACCGCCATCGCCGCGCAGTACGGCGCCCACCGCCGCCACGTCGGCCGCTCCAGCGCCCGCAGCAGGAACCAGGTGGCCGCCGCGATCGCGCAGGTCACCAGCGCGTACGCGCGCGCCTCCTGCGCGTACCGGGACACCTCCGGCGGCACCGCGAACAGCAGCCCCGCGCCGACCGCCGCCACCCGGTTGCCGAACAGCCGCTCGGCGGTCAGCGCCACGAACGCGGCCGCCCCCGCCATCGCCAGCACGGACGGTATTCGCAGCGCCATCACGGAGTCGCCGAACACCGCGGTCCAGCCGTGCATCAGCAGGTAGTACGCGCCGTTGCTGGCGTCTATGTGCTGCAGCAGGCTCAGCAGGTCGCCCAGCGACCGGGTGGCCGCCGTCCAGGTCGCCATCTCGTCCCGCCACAGCTCCGGCGTCCCCAGCCGGTACCCGCCCACCGCCAGCATCACCACCGCGGGCCACACCCACACCTGCCCCAGCAGTCGCACCACCGGGTGCCCAGCAGGTCTCATCGGGTCCTTCGTCTCCTTCGCGCGGCGGGACAGGGCGGGTCGAACACTTCCCGGCAGGCTACTGGACCTCCCCTGACCCCCCGTCGGCACCCGCACCCCCAACCGCCACCCTCGCCACCAGGCCTGTTGGAGCCGGCTTCCTACAGCCAGCCAGCCTGGGCGACAGGCGGCGCCGGCCTGAGCACCGACCACGCCGACCCGTACCCGTCGCCGACCGTGCCGGTGAGCAAGGCCGGCGACCTCTTCCACGCGACGCGCCTGGTGGACGGGAACCGGACGTCCTTCAGTCCGCTGGACGGCTACGCCGGCTCGGCGCGGTTCGCGGCCCGGGCCGAGGCGATCGCCGGCATGCCGAACGGCGACGCGCAGCTCACAGCGGTGGGCGACGATGGCATGGTGTACCACAACGCCCTTTATGCCTCCGGAAGTTGGCAGGGAGGGTGGAACACCTCCTCCGGCGGGCAGAAGGCCGCCATCGCCGGCATGAAGGACGGCGGCGCCCAGATGGTCGTCTCCCGCAGCTGAGCGTGGCCTCCGTCGGCCGCACTCGCGGTGAACGGCGAGTGCGGCGCGACCGCTGCCCGCATGGACCGATCCCGAGCCGCCCGCCGGAACGGTCGACCCCGACCCCGACCCCGACCCCGAGACACGGGCCCGGTGCCGGCTGCTGCTTCCGCCCGCCCACGGAGGAACTCGCCGCGTTCCCGCTCACCGGCTGACCGGCCCGGATCGGCCGGCCTCACAACCTCAGCGCCCGCCAGATCCCCGATCCGGTACTCTGTGGATCGAGCGTCCAGGCGGGCGTCTCAGTACGCCCAACAGGCGAACGCAGGCCTCCCCGCCGTCCCGATGCTCACCGCCTTGTCGGCAGCCTTGCGACCGGCTCGCTCACGCGAGTTCCGCGCAGGGTTTCGGACAAGCCCCGCCTCAGTAGCTCAGGGGATAGAGCACGGCTCTCCTAAAGCCGGTGTCGCAGGTTCGAATCCTGCCTGGGGCACAGAGAACCTGCAGGTCAGGGGCCCCTCGCCGGAGTCGGCGAGGGGCCCCTGCGGCTTCCGGCGCGGATTCGGCGGGGGTCGGGCCGCCGTGGGCAGGGCGGCGTGCTCCGGCGCGGCCGGCTGGGCAGGGGCGGCCGCCCGTCCACGAGCCGACGACCCGCCGCCGGGCGGATCACCTGCCCGTCCCGGGTGGCCGTTGGCACCCTCGTCGGCGCCGACGGCATCGGCCAGGCCTCTGCGGTGCCGATCGAGGCGACGAGCCCGGCGTCGGATGTTCGGTGACCGGCACCGCGCAGCGGCCGCCACTGCCTCGCGGCAGGGCACGGGGCACCTGGGGTCGGTTTCCTCGGCCGGGTGCCATCGGCCCCGGATATCCCAACCGGCATGCCTCGATGCGGTGTTCACGCCTAAGGCGGCCTGCGGGGTCGAGCGGCGCAGGCCGGGGCCGACGGTCGGTGATCCCCGCAGTGGATCAGGCCGGCCCGGCGCAGTGCGCCCGGCCGCGATCCGCATCCGGCGAGGTTCCGGCGGCGCGGCGGGCTTCGTCACCCCGGCCGACGGGGTCGGCCCGATGGCGGGCGCTCCCGGCAGCCCCGCCGGCCGTAGGTCGCCCCCCCGCAGGTCCCCGTCCTCCTCGGCCCCGCCGGGCCCCGCCGGGCCCCGCCGGGCGGACGACGTGGCGCTCGAAGGCCGCTTCCGTGGCTGCCGGCGCGGCGGCGGCCTTGTCGTGGGCGGGGTCGACCCGTCTCGTCGCGTCGGCGGCGCCGGGCGTCCTGCCGCCAAAGGGATGGGCCTGCGTCAGATAATCACACTAATGGCCCCAGTGTTCGTCAACTGGCCTTTTTTTCACGCGACTTGATGGAGTTGCGGCCCGGTCCGGGGGTCGATGTGACGGGCCGATGCACCCCGTTTGGCCCTCTTTCGATATGCCCGAAATGACACCGATTGGGGCGGTAAGTACGTTCAATCTCGGGTCGGCTGCTCAGTCGACACATCACCTGAAATGTAGGAGAAGTTCCATGAAGATCAACCGCGTTGCCGCCACCGCCGCCGCCATCGGAGTCGCGGCCCTGGCCGTGACCGGCGTGACGTACGCGTCGGCTGCCTCCGAGCCGATGGCCCCGCAGGCTTCCGTGCGGCAGGTGGCTGCCGCTCCCCAGGTGGCTGCCGCTCCCGCCCAGCTCCCCGCCGGTGGTGGGCAGCAGGTCGCTGCTCCGGCCGAGCTGCCCGCCGACGGCGGCGCCGCCGGCGGGAAGGGCAACGAGGGGCGCAACGAGGGGCGCAACGAGGGGCACGGCGAGAAGCGCCACGAGGAGGGCCGCATCCACATCAACGAGCGGACCTACTCCGCGCACTCGGGCGGCTGCATCACCGTGGTCAGCGGCCTGGGTGCCAAGACCCTGAACATCCGCAACGACAGCCACAAGACCGTCGAGGTGTTCCGCGGGGCGGTCTGCGACAACGGCGCCCCCATCGCCACCGTCGGGCCGCGCAGCACCAGCGACGGCGTGAAGGTCCACCACACCAAGGGCATCCGGGTCAAGGACGGTGTCGTGGGCAGCTTCCGCGTGGTCGAGCACTACCGCTGAGTCGACTGGCCAGCTGCGTCGACTGAATGACGTGGAGCCCCGAGGGGTCAGCTCGGGGCTCCAGTCCGGCCCCCGCCACCGGGCGGGGCGCCCTCCCGACCAGTATCCGATAGATCCAACACGATGCGCAGACGCTGCCAGGGCTCCGGTCACCGGGCCCTGGTAGGTCTTTTCCCGGCCGGCCCGCAGCTCGCGCTCCCCGGAGCAGCTGCGGGCCCGATGCGTGCGATCCGCCGCAGGGCCGGTGCGGGAGCGGTCCGCCGGGGGCCGAAGGAGTGAGGATATGTCAGATGATCACCCTTAAGGGCTAGTCGGACCGTCAACCTGCCCACGGTTCACCTATCGTGGTCATTCGCCACCCCTCCGAGTCCGACGGCACGCGGGTGTGGCGGGTACCCCGTTCGGCTCTTTGAAGCCAATCATTCGATATGTCTGCCATGGAAGTCGCGGGGGCGGTCAGTACGTTCAGTCGTGCGCCGGCTGCCCGGTCGGCCTCTCCGAGACGGGAGAAGTTGCATGACGATGACCTGCTCCGCGGCGGTCACCGCGGCCATCGCGGCGGCCGCGGCCCTGGCCGCGACCGGCATCACCTACGCCTCGGCGGCGGCCTCCCGGCCGATGGCTCAACCGGCTTCGGCACAGCAGCCGGACGCTTTGGTCGAGGCGCTCTCCGACGGCATCCTCGGATGGGATGACAAGGGCGACGGGTACGAGAGCAGGGGTGACGGGGGCCGAAGGTTCCCCGAGCAGGGCAGGGTCCGCATCAACGAGAGGTCGTACTCCGCCTACCCGGGCGACTGCATCACCGTGATCAGCGGCCTGGGCGCCAAGAGCCTGAACATCCGCAACGACAGCCGCCGCACCGTCGAGCTCTACCCCGGCGCGGTCTGCGACAGCGGCGCCCCCATCGCCACCGTCGGGCCGGGCGGGTCCAGCGACGGCGTGATCCCGCCGCCCATCGAGGGCATCTCGGTGCTCCACGGCGTGGTGGGCAGCTTCCGGGTGGTCGGACCCTCGAAGGGTTTTGCGCGGCCGCCGAGATAGCCGGACCGTCGGCGCTCCGGCGCAATCGGATGCCGGGCCATCACATCGAACCTGCACGCCCGCTCGCCGGATCGTGCAACACCCTTGAATGCGGAAGCCCCATCTCCGCCACGAGGATCTGCTGGATCTCGCCGTCGGTGAGGGTGCGCGTGACGGTGGTGCCGTCCGCGCGGGTCACGGTCAGCTCCTCGCCGCTGAGTGACCGGTGCGCGTCGGGGCTGGTGCGCTGGACGTGGATGCGGCTGTGGAAGGGGGAGTTGGGGTAGGTGGCGATGTACCAGTTGGCCACGGTGATGTCGGAGTGCTCGGCCGGTTCGGTGGTGAAGGCGTACTGGGAGGCCCAGCCGTCGGGGCCGTGCGCTTGCAGGGTCCAGGTCTCCAGTCGCCCGGCCCGGTCGTCGCCGGTGCGCAGCAGGCGGTGGCCGCGGTTGTCGGCCCAGTGCTCCGCGTCGGGGGTGAGCGGGACGGGCCGGGTGAGCGCGCCGATCGCGCCGAAGCCGACGTCGGCGAGGTAGGGGGCGGGACGGCCGGGCACGTCCACCAGGAGGGCCATGTGCGTGCGGGGGCGGGTCGCGGGATCGCCGGTGCCCAGGACGACCCGGCCGGTCAGGTAGCGGAGCGTCAGGCCGGTCGCCCGCAGGGCGGCGGCCAGCAGGAGGTTCTGCTCGTAGCAGTAGCCGCCCCGGCGGTCCTCGACGAGCTTCTTCTGGAGGTCGTCGAGGGCCAGGGACGGCACGATGCCGTGCACCGGGTCGAGGTTCTCGAACGGGATCGACATGACATGGGCCCGGTGCACGTTGCACAGCGTCTCGATGTCGGCACCGACCGGTCCCGGATGCCCGATGCGAGCGAGATACGCGTCGAGGCGGAATCCGGGGGCGTCGGTCTGCTGTGTGTGGGTGTTCATCCGTCCACTCTTCTCCGGTGTCAAGCGGCTCGGCCGCTGTCTGGTCGGTCCTGTGCGTCGCGGGCTGTGTGCTACCGCTGGTAGGCGGCCGAGATCTGACCCGCCAGGACCGCGAACGGCATGTCCGGTGCGGCGTACACGGGGGCGGCCTCGGGTGCGGAGAGGGCGGGCAGGGCCGCGCAGACCTCCAGGGACACGCCGGCGAAGATCAGCTTCCGGGTGCGGAGGAGCGGCCGGGCCGGAGGTCGAATGGTTCAGCCCAGGGTGAAGCGCGTGCGCGGGGCGACCGGGCGGGTGCCGGCCTCGGCCAGGTCGGCGAGCAGGGTCTCGGTCTCCCGGGCGGTGCGCAGCACGGCCGGGTCGAGGTCGACGACGACGAGTTCACGCTGGTCCTCGCCCGCCTCGGCGAGCAGTCGTCCGTCCGGGGCCCACACCGCGCTGCCGCCACAGGTGTGCCAGCCGCCGGTGTGGCCGATGTGGTTGGCGAGCACCGTGTAGAGGGTGTTGTCGAGCGCGCGGGCCGGGAACCAGGTGCGGGACTCGTGGTGGCCGTGGCCCATGCTGAACAGCGCGCCGACCAGGTAGGCGTGGCAGCCGTCGAGTGCGGCGGCGCGGGCGTGCTCTGGGAAGCCCGAGTCGTAGCAGATGCCGAGGCCGAGCCGCCAGCCGTCCAGCTCCAGGGTGCAACCGGCCGTCCCGGGGCGGTAGTAGGCGCGTTCGGTCTTGAACAGGTACTGCTTGTCGTAGCGGGTGACGAAGCCGCCGTCCGGGCCGAGGACGAGGGCGGAGACGCGCAGGTCGTCGCCGTCCTGTACGGCGGCGCCGACGATCGCGGCGGTGCCGGTCTCGCGGCAGGCTTCGGCGATCGGTGCGAGGCGCGGATCGCCGGGCTGGACGGCGCACTTGAGCGGGTCGGTGCGGATCAGCTCGGGCTCGTAGCCGGAGAGGAACTTCTCGGCGAACAGCACCAGGCGGGCGTCGGCCTCGGCGGCCTCGCGGATCAACTCGGCGGCCTGGGCGGCGTTGGCGGCCACGTCGCCGGCCACGGCCTGGGCCTGGACGGTGGCGATCCGCAGCCGGCGCTCGGGGTAACGGGCGGCGGCGGGAACCGTGGTGAGAGGCATGGCCGTCACGCTATCGGACGGCTCCCGGCGGCCGCGGAGGACCTCAGTGGACGGCCTCGTCCGGGCGGTCGGTGGCGGTGCCGCCCAGCGGCTCGGTGCCGCGCGACGACCGGACCGACGGCACGGTGATCCGCTGAACCCTGGGTCTGGTGCGCCAGTTGACCCGCCGTACGTCACGGGCCAGCGCGCCCGGCCGCCAGAGTTCGACGACGGCGGTGACGGCGCCCAGCACCATCCCGGCGGCCAGCCAGCCGGCGAGCACGTCGCTCGGCCAGTGGACCCCGAGGGCGATCCGGGTCCAACCGATGGTCAGCACCGTCGCCGTGGCCACCGTGCAGGCGGCGATCCGGCCGCGTCGGTGGACCCGGTACCAGACCAGGCCGACCAGCACCGCGCAGGTGATCGCCGAGGCCATGGCGTGCCCGGAGGGGAAGGCCGGGCCGCCGGCGTGCGAGACCGGGTCGGTGAAGGAGGGGCGCTGGCGGCCGATGGCCAGCTTCAGCGCCCACAGAGCGCCCCAGCCGACCAGGGTCTGGGCGGCCACCCAGCCGGCCAGCACCCGGGCGCCGATCAGCCAGAGCCAGACGGCCGCGATGCCGAGCAGTGTACGCATCGTGACCGTGCCGCCGATGTCGGAGAGCGTCTGCACCGAGGCGGTCCAGATCCGGTGCTGCCGGGCGAAGGTGTGCAGTTCGCCGATCCAGCTCTGGTCGAGCTGTTCCAGCGGGTGCCAGTGCCGGGTCACCAGTGCGGCCAGGAGGCCGAACAGCACGGCACAGACCACCGCGAGCGCCGAATCCCGCAGAAGGCGGCGGTGACGCGCAGTGATGGAGGGCGAGCTGTTGGTCAGGTGCATGGCTGACACCTTCCCAGTGTCCCGGGTCGATCGGGAGCCGGAGTGATAGCGATTCGGCATCGTTTGTGGGGAGAACCTGCGTGCGCCGGGGTGCGGGCGCGGGCGGGCGCCGGGGGCGCGCGGGAACGCGCGCGTTCGTTCGCGGGTTCATCCAGTGCGGCGGCGGACGCGTGTGCGGCAAGTGAAGGAAACGCTCCGAAGTGGTCGGGGAATTGGCACTGAAAGTGCTCGGTAGGTCACCCAGTGTCCATATCCGGAGTGAAAACCGGCAGGATACTGCATAGTCGGGAAGAATCTGAGTGACTTGGGAATGTTGTCCGGATTCTGTTCGTTGGATCGTTACGTGTGAGCCCCGAGGGGCCCGCACTTCTTGCCCTCTCGGGGGGCAGGCAGGCAGACCTCGGCAATTCCAGCAAAGGGAGCAAGCATGGCCACCCGTGCCGTCGTTCGCGACAGGGCCGACCGGACTCGCGCGGCCCGCCCGACCAACTTCGAGGCCGACCGTGACCTGGTCGGCATGTACCTCGACGAGATCGCCAGGACACCCCTGCTCGATGCCGCCGAGGAGGTCGAGCTCTCGCTGCGGATCGAGGCCGGCGTGTACGCCCAGCACCTGCTGGCGGAGGGCGAGTTCCCCGACGGTGTCACCCGCGAGGAACTGGAGGCGATAGCCGAGGACGCCGAGCGCGCCAAGGACGTCTTCATCCGCTCCAACCTCCGGCTCGTGGTGGCGGTCGCCCGCCGGTACCCGCGCAGCGGCCTCCCGCTCCTGGACCTCATCCAGGAGGGCAACGCGGGTCTGGTGCGCGCCGTCGAGAAGTTCGACTACGCCAAGGGTTTCAAGTTCTCCACCTATGCCACCTGGTGGATCCGGCAGGCGATCACCCGGTCGATCGCCGACCAGTCCCGCACCATCCGGCTGCCCGTGCACCTGGTCGAGGAGCTGGGGCGGATCCGGCGGGTGCAGCGGGAGAAGTCCAAGGAGCTGGGCCGCGAGGCCGAGCCGGCCGAGATCGCGGCCGAGTTGGACACCACCGAGGCCCGGATCAAGGACGTGCTGGACTGGGCCCGGGATCCGGTCAGCCTCAACATGGCGGTCGACGACGAGGGCGAGACCCAGTTCGGCGACCTGGTCGAGGACACCGGGGCGACGTCCCCCGAGGACGCCGTGATGGTCATGCTCCGCCGTGAGGAGCTGGACGACCTGATCGGGCGGCTGGACGACCGTACGGCCTCGATCATCCGCTCCCGCTACGGGATGGAGGACGGCCGCGAGCGCACCCTCACCGAGGTGGGCAAGCAGCACGGCCTCACCCGCGAGCGGATCCGCCAGATCGAGAAGCACGCGCTGGCCGAGCTGAAGAAGATCGCCGACCACGCGGGCTTCGAGGCCGCCTGAGGGGCCGCCCGGGGGACTCGTCCGAGGGAGTGCCTGCGGGCCTGCGAGGCGCTCCGGGCGGCCGCCCGTGAGGTGGCGTCACGGCCGGCCGCTTGAGGCCGTCACCCGCGCCCTGATGCGGAGCGCTCCGCACCGGGGCTCGTGGTGCGCCACGGGGCTCATAGGCTGGACGCCGCAGGGCTCATAGGCTGGAGGGGGGACAGGACGATCCGGGCGAACAGCGGAGTGAGCAGGGTGAGCGAGCAGGGACAGGGCCGGGAGCGGCCGCAGGCACAGCAGCAGGAGCAGCAGGGGCAGGGTGAGCAGCCGGCGGCGCCGAAGGCCCGGCTGGTCTTCCGGGACCCGCTGGACCAGCCGTCCCGGGACGACACCGACACCGGCTGGGGCGAGCGCCCCGGAGCGGGGGAGAGCGGTGGGCGGGGGCTGGACTGGTACCTGAGCCAGCGCCCGCCGCACCACGGGGACTGAACGGGAACGTGCTCAGCGCTGCGGCGTGACCAGCGCGTCGCGGATCTCGGTGAGCAGTTGGATCTCGTTGGCCTCGGCCTCCGCCGTCTCTTCGAGGGGGCTCTTCCTTCTGGCGGCCAGCTTGTTCATGGGCACGATCAGGACGAAGTAGACGACGGCCGCGGTGATCAGGAACTGCAGGGCGGCACTGAGCACCGATCCCCACAGGATGAGGATTCCGGACGTGACCTCGCCGGTGGCGCTCGCCTCGCAGGGCCCCTTGAGGCAGGAACTGTAGGACGCCAGGTCCTTCGTCCCGAAGACACCGACGATCGGATTGATCACGCCCTTGACGAAGGCGTTGACGATGGTGGTGAAGGCCGCACCGATGACGACCGCGACGGCGAGTTCGACGACGTTTCCACGCAGCAGGAATTCCTTGAAGCCTTTCATGCCGCCGTGAACGACGAAGTCGTTTCCTGGTCACGGATGATCTTCGATGGAGCCGGATTGACAACCCGTCCGGCCCATCGCGCCGCCCGAGGGCGGCGGCAGCCCGGCCCGCGCGGGCCCGACCGCGAGCGCTGCGGCCACCGCGAGCAGCACCAGCAAGGGCACCCCGGCCCGCCGCCGTACGGCGTGCCGCCAGCGGTGCCACCCGCCGGCCCCGCGCCGGATCGGAGGGAAGCGCGGCACCTCCCGCCGGGGCGGCACGGTGGGGGCGGGCAGCGGGACGGAGAGGCTCATGGACGTCATGGTCACCACCGGGGTCGTCGGGGACCGCCCCTTTCCGGGCCGGTCGGTCTCTGGTGACCCACACGATGCGTGCCCCGCGCCGTCCCGGAAAGCCCTTATCCGCAGCCTGTGGACAACTCGACCCTGTGGACAACTTCGTACACCCGCACGAGGGACTCCGGCCCGCCCGGGATGACGAAAAGGCCCGCCGCCCCGCGAAGTGCGGGGCCGACGGGCCTTGTCGATGCTCTCTACCTGCCGCCCGGGCCGGGCCGAATGCCGCCCGCCGCGCCCGGCGGCGAGGTCAGCTCGCGGCCGGAGCCGGGCTCGAAGAGGTCGAGGAGCCGGAGGAGCTCGAAGAAGTGGAGGGCGACGACGCCGGGGTCGAGCCGGACGACGACGTGGCGCCGCCGGAGGTGCCGGTGCCCACCGTGCTGCTGGAGGACGAGCGGCTGTCGGTCCGGTAGAAGCCGGAGCCCTTGAACACGACGCCCACGGCCGAGAAGACCTTGCGGAGCCGTCCCTGGCAGTCGGGGCACGTGGTCAGCGCCTCGTCGGTGAACTTCTGCACCGCCTCCAGGCCGTTGCCGCACTCGGTGCACTGGTACTGGTACGTGGGCACTTGTCTTCCTCCTGGCACTCTCGCCTGATGAGTGCTAACGATGGTCAATGATGCGGCATTCCGCTGAATCAGTCCAGCGACTCCGATGTGAGATGAGCCGGGAGCGGCCCTCCGGCCCATCCGGGCACCACCGTCGTCGCGTGCCCGCTCAGCCCTTGGCCGCACCCACCAGCTGCGGCGCCGCGGCGCGCTCCGGCGAGGCCGTGACCGCCGCGTTCGCCGGCCCCGACGCGGTCAGCAGGTGCCGCAGCGAGACCAGCGCGACCAGGCCCAGGCCGGCGCCCGCCAGCGGCACCAGGAACCCGACGGACGGCCCGTGGCCGTCGATCAGCCGCCCGGCCGCCATCGAGCCGACCGCCAGGCCGAGGCCGATGGCACCGGTCAGCCAGGTGAAGGCCTCGGTCTTGGCGCCGTCCGCGACGAGCGTCTCGACCAGGGTGTAGCCGCTGATCAGGGTCGGCGCGATGGCCAGGCCGCAGACCAGCCCGGCGACGGTGAGCGCGATCAGGTTGGGCATCGCCCACAGCGTCGAGCAGCCCAGCACCAGCAGGGTGTAGCTCATGATCATCCGCTGCTGCACGACCCGCCGCCAGGCGATCACGCCGTACAGCACGCCGGCCACCATCGAGCCGCCCGCGAAGATCCCGTACACGGTGCCGCCGGCGCCGTGCTGCCCGACCGAGTCGGCGAAGGCGTACACCGAGACCTGCAGGCCGCCGAACACGGCGCCGACGCCGAGGAACGTCCCGGCCAGCAGCCGGACGCCGGGCGAGGCGAGCGCGGAGGCGCGCTTGGCGCCGGGGCGGTGGGCCTGGCGGGCGGGCGCGGTGTTCCGCTGGGCGGCGAAGGCCAGGCCGCCGACGACGGTCAGCGCGGCCTCGACGATCAGCCCGGTCGAGGGGCTGATGGTGGTCGCGATGGCGGCGGTCAGGATCGGGCCGATCACGAAGGTGAACTCGTCCGTGACGGACTCGAAGGCGAACGCGGTGCTCACCTTGGCCGTGGACGAGCCGGAGGCGCCGTCCGCGGTGAACTTGGCGATCCAGCGGGCCCGGACCATCGCGCCGATCTGCGGAACGCTCGCACCGGCCGGGACGGCGGCCAGGAACAGGCTCCAGGCCGGTGCGTGGCCGAGTGCCAGCGCGATCAGCGCGCCGACCGAGAGCGCGTGCACGATCACGGCCGGCACCAGCACCGCGGCCTGGCCGTAACGGTCGGCCAGCCGCCCGGTCTGCGGGCCGATCAGGGCCTGGGCGACGGCCGCCACGGCCGCGACCGTGCTGGCCGTGCCGTAGGAGCCGTGGGTCTCCTTGACGAGCAGCAGGATGCCGGTGCTGAGCATCGCGTAGGGCAAACGCGCGAGGAACGCCGGCGCCAGGAACGTCCATACGCCGGGTGTGCGCAGCAGTGTGCCGTAGCCGACGCGCGCGGGCGCGGTGGCAGTGGTGTCGGTGGTGGCGCCGGCGTCAGCGGCGGTGGTGTCGGCGGTGTCACGCGGGGTCGCGCTGTCCGCGGGGTTGTCGACCGTTCGGCGGGCCGTCACGGTCGGTCCTTCCTGCTGCCTGGTAGCGCGGCAGGGCATGGGGTGGCCCCGACGGCGCCGAGAGTCGTCCTCTCGCGCGTCGACCGGGGTAGATACCGGGTCGGCCCGGCGTGGTGGCCGGGGTCCGGACCGCGGCCGCCGAGCGGTCGCGCCAACTCTGCGTCAGGCAGATGCAGATGCTGGGTGTGATCAAACCATCATACATATACGCGCGTAGATTGTCGCGCTTTCCCCGACATGACAGCGCGCCTCCGCCCTTGTCCTGCCAATCGAAGGTGAACAGCGGATGAGGCCTTCCGGCGCCGACGGGGCGAGCCTCCCGGCGCCGGACGGCGGGACCTCCCGGCGCCGACGGGCCTCACCGCCCGTGCAGCCACCCTGCGAGCTTGCCGCCCTTGTCCACGGCCCGCAGCCGCCGCTCGGCCGCCTCGCCGACCTCGTCCGTGGTGACCACCAGCAGCTCGTCCCCGCCGCGCAGCACCGTCGCCTTGTCCGGCACGAAGGAGCTGCCCTCCCGTACCACCAGGGTGACCGCGGCCCCCTTGGGCAGTCGCAGCTCGCTGACCTCCACGCCGGACATCCGCGAGCCCGGGGCGAGCGTGACCGACAGCAGGTGCCCGTGCAGCTTCTCCAGCGGGGCGGACTCGATGTCCAGGTCCTGGCCCATCGCGCCCTCGCCGATCCGTAGCTGCTTGGCCACCCACGGCAGGGTCGGGCCCTGGATCAGGGTGAAGACGACGACCAGGATGAACACGATGTTGAAGACGTCCTGGGCCTTCGGTGCGCCCGACACCAGCGGGATGGTGGCCAGCACGATGGGGACCGCCCCGCGCAGCCCGGCCCAGCTGAGCAGTGCCTGCTCCCGGCCCGGCACCTTGAACGGGGTCAGGGTGAACACCACGGACAGCGGCCGGGCCAGGAAGACCAGCACGCCGCCGATCACCAGCGCGGGCACCACGGCGTCGCCCATCGTCTCGGGCGTGCAGAGCAGGCCGAGCAGGACGAACATGCCGATCTGCCCGATCCACGCCAGGCCGTCGGCGAAGCCCCGGACGGCCGGGCCGTGCGGCAGCTTGGAGTTCCCGAGGACCACCGCGCAGATGTAGACGGCGAGGAAGCCGGAGCCGTGCAGCAGCGCGCCGCCCGCGTAGGCGAGCACGGTCAGCGCCATCACGGCGATCGGGTAGAGGCCGGAGGAGGGCAGCGCGACGTGCTTGATCCCGTACGCGCCGAGCTTGCCGATCGCGAAGCCGATCGCCGCGCCGATCGCCAGCTCGGCGACGATCGTGCCGACCAGGACGTACCAGGAGTCCAGCTCGCCGGTGGTGGCGAAGGCGACGACCAGGATGACCACGGGCGCGTCGTTGAAGCCGGACTCGGCCTCCAGCAGGCCGGTGAGCCGGTGCGGCAGCGGGACCATGCGCAGGACGGAGAAGACGGCGGCGGCGTCGGTCGAGGAGACGATCGCGCCGAGCAGCATCGAGGTCCGCCAGTCCAGGCCGACCAGCCAGTGCGCGCCGGCCGCGGTGACGAACACGCTGACCCCGACGCCGACGGTGGCGAGCACGGTGGCGGCCGGCATCACCGGTCTGACCTCGCGCCAGCTGGTCTTGAGGCCGCCCTCG
Source organism: Kitasatospora sp. NPDC087861 (assembly GCF_044742585.1). NCBI lineage: Bacteria > Bacillati > Actinomycetota > Actinomycetes > Kitasatosporales > Streptomycetaceae > Kitasatospora > Kitasatospora sp. NPDC087861. The sequence goes on along the minus strand of NZ_JBIUUS010000020.1, from coordinate 78,021 downwards.
GCGAGGATCACCACGAGCGCCGTGTAGCCGAGGACCTGGGTCAGCTCGGCGTTGTTGAAGTTGACGCCGATGCCGTTCTGGCCGAGCGCGACGCCGATCCCGAGGTAGATCAGCAGGCTGGGTAGCCCTGATCGGGTGGAGATCCGCACGGCGACCACCGCGACCAGCAGGATCACGGAGAACTCGAGGAGCAGCTGGTTCAGGTGGTCGATGTTCACGCAGTGGCACCTCGGGCAGGCAGGGGCGGGCGGGGTGTCTGGTGGTGCTGAAGAGGGTGACCCGTTAAGAAGGCGTCAATGCTCCCCTTGCGGATCGTTACTCAGTCTAACATTTTGCCATATCTTTAGCTTCCTTGTCCTCTCAGGCCCCCACCGCCCCGTCCGGGCCTCCTTGTTGATCTCCCCCGAACCCACGGTGAGCGTCCCCCGTGCACGGCGCTCGGCCGACTCGGCCTAATGTGGTGCCCTGCCACGGCCCCCGGCCCTGGACACGCCCGCCCGCCCCGAAGTCAGGACCGCAAGGACCCAGATGCCCCGCTCGAAGAAGTTCCGGCGCGCCCGTCTGATCGTGATCATGCTGGTCGTGCTGCTGGTGGCCGGCGTCGGCTACGGCGGCTACCGCGGGGTCACCGCGGTCCGCGCGTCCTTCCCGGAGGTCGACGGCAGCGTCAAGGTGGCGGGCATGAGCGCGCCGGTCGACGTCAAGCGGGACGCCAACGGCATCCCCCAGCTCTACGCCGACACCTCCGAGGACCTCTTCCGCGCCCAGGGCTACGTCCAGGCGCAGGATCGCTTCTGGGAGATGGATGTCCGCCGGCACATCACCGCCGGCCGGCTGGCCGAGATGTTCGGCGACGGCCAGGTCGACACCGACGCCTTCATCCGCACCATGGGCTGGCGCCAGGTGGCGCAGAAGGAGTGGGACACCAAGCTGTCGCCCGAGTCCAAGAAGAACCTCCAGGCCTACGCGGACGGCGTGAACGCCTGGCTCGCCGAGCACCCCGGCGGCGAGAAGGCCTCGCTGGAGTACGCCCTGCTCGGCACCGTCAACGGCGACTACAAGCCCGAGCAGTGGAGCCCGGTCGACTCGGTGGCCTGGCTCAAGGCGATGGCCTGGAACCTCTCCGGGAACCTCCAGGAGGAGATCGACCGCTCGCTGCTGGCCCAGGACTTCGGCCCGGACAAGATCGCCGAGCTATACCCCGAGTACCCGTACGCCCGCAACGGCACGATCGTGAAGACCGGCACGGTGGCCGGCGACACCTACCGCCCCGCCGACGGCTCCCCCCAGTCGGGCACCGGCACCGCCACCACCCAGGGCGCGGCCACCACCAAGGCGCTGCTGCAGGGCCTCACCGACCGGGTCGACGGCCTGCCGCAGATGCTCGGCCGCCCGGGCCAGGGCATCGGCTCCAACTCCTGGGTGGTCGCCGGCACCCACACCACCACCGGCAAGCCGCTGCTGGCCAACGACCCGCACCTCGGCCCCGGCCTGCCCTCGGTCTGGTACCAGATGGGCCTGCACTGCCGCACCACCTCGCCGGCCTGCCAGTACGACGTCTCCGGCTTCACCTTCGCGGGCATGCCCGGCGTGATAATCGGCCACAACAAGGACGTCGCCTGGGGCTTCACCAACCTCGGCGCCGACGTCACCGACCTCTACCTGGAGAAGGTCACCAGTCCGGACACCTACCAGGTCGACGGCAAGGACGTGAAGTTCGACCTCCGCAAGGAGACCATCAAGGTCGCCGGCGGCGAGGACCGCACCATCACCGTCCGCACCACCCAGACCGGCGCCCCGCTCATCTCCGACCAGAGCACCGAACAGCAGAACGTCGGCAAGTACGCCCCGAACGGCACTGCCGCCCCCGACCGCGGCACCGGCGGCTACGGCGTCGCCCTGCAGTGGACCGCGCTCAGCCCCGGCAAGACCATGGACGCGGTGTTCGAGCTGGACCGGGCCCGCAACTGGGACGACTTCCGCAACGCCGCCAAGGACTTCGCCGTCCCCGCGCAGAACCTGGTCTACGCCGACGCCAAGCACATCGGCTACCAGGCCCCCGGCGACATCCCGATCCGCAGCAAGGGCGACGGCACCTACCCGGCTCCGGGCTGGGACTCCTCCTACCAGTGGAAGGGCTCGATCCCCTTCAACGCCCTGCCGTACAGCCTGGACCCGAGCGCGGGCTACATCGTCACCGCCAACCAGGCCGTGGTGGACCCGAGCTACAAGTACCCGCTCACCAAGGACTGGGAGTACGGCACCCGGGCCAAGGAGATCACCGACCAGATCGAGGGCCTGCTCAAGAACAACGGCAAGATCTCGCCGGACGACATGCAGACCATGCAGCTGGACAACACCAACATCATGGCCAAGACGCTCGTCCCGCTGCTGCTCCAGCAGCAGATCGACGACCCGTACGTGCGCGAGGCCCAGGACCTGCTGAAGGACTGGAACTACCACCAGGACGCCGATTCGGCCGCCGCCGCCTACTACAACGGCGTCTGGCGCCAGCTGCTCAACCTCGCCTTCGGCCAGAAGTTCCCGGCCGACCTGCGGGCCAAGAACAGCTGCCTGCTGGTCCGCCAGCAGGACGACCCGACCAAGCCGGACAGCTCCAGCCGGATCGTCACCGAGTGCGGCACCCGCGACCCGGGCAAGGCCCAGCCGGACGGCGGCGACCGCTGGACCGAGGTGGTGCGCCAGCAGCTGGACAAGCCCGACAGCACCTGGTGGACGTACATCGACTCCGACCACAAGGAGCAGAAGGGCCTGAACAACCTGCTCAAGGAGGCGATGAAGAACGCCCGGCAGGACCTCACCTCGCTGCTCAGCAAGGACGTCTCCACCTGGAGCTGGGGCCGCCTGCACAAGCTGACCCTGCGCGAGCAGACCCTCGGCACGGACGACTCCTCGATCGCCTCCGGCCTGGTCCACCGGCTGCTCAACCGCGGCCCGTACCGGCTCTCCGGCGGCTCGGCGGCCGTCGACGCGGCCGGCTGGAACGCGGCGGCCGGCTACCAGGTGGACTGGATCCCGTCGATGCGGATGGTGGTCGACCTGAGCGACCTCGACTCCTCGCGCTGGATCAACGTCGGCGGCGCCTCCGGCCACGCCTTCCACGACAACTACAACGACCAGACCGACCTCTGGCTCAAGGGCAAGCTGCTGACCTGGGCCTACACGCCGGACGCGGTCGAGAAGGCCACCAAGCACAAACTGGTGCTCACCAACGGCTGACCCCGCGCGACCCCGGCGGCCCCGCTCCCTGCCCGGAGCGGGGCCGCCGCCGTCTCACCCCAGCCGCTGCGGCCCGGACGGCGTGACCGCCAGGTCCACCGGCCGGTCGTGCGGCTCGGCCGGCACCTGCTCCACCAGCTCGTGCTCGTACAGCAGCACCGCCAGCACCGGCCGTGCGCCCGCCCGCGCCAGTCGGGCCAGCACCCGGTCGTAACTGCCGCCGCCGCGGCCCAGCCGCAGCCCCTGCCGGTCCACCGCCAGGCCCGGCAGCAGCACCACCGAGGCCTGTGTGACGGCCTCCGGGCCCAGCCGCGGGCCGACCGGCTCCAGCAGCCCGCGCCCCGCCGGGGCCAGCGCCTGCGGACCCTCGTACGCGGCCCAGTCCAGGTCGTTGTCGGGCAGCAGCACCGGCAGCAGCACCCGCACCCCGCGCGCCCGCAGCGCGTCCAGCAGCGGCCTGGTCCCGGGCTCGGCGCCCACCGAGACGTACGCGGCCACGGTGGTGCCCGGCGCCGCCAGCTCCCCGGCGTGCCCGGCCAGCGCGCGTGCCGCCTCCGCGCGTCCCTCGGGGGAGAGTGCGCGGCGCTCCGTCAACAGCCGTGTCCTCAGATCGCTCTTCTCGTTGTGCATCGGATCCTCCGCAACTCTGTGCCGCCGGCCGGTGTCGTCGACGCGCAGAGCCTGACACGCGAAAGGGCGTCGCGATTGTCCACCCCGCTGCTGGTCCAGGCCCTGGCCGTGCTGAGCGCCCCCGCGCTGGCCGGCGCCACCGTGCTCGGGCTGCGGCTGCGCCGGGGCGGTGCCGCAGCCGCCGCCCGGCAGGACCGGCTGCGCGAGCGGATCGCCGAGCTGGAGGCGCACTGCGCCGACCTGGAGCGCACCGCCTCCTGCGACCCGCTCACCGGCGTGTGGAACTACCGCCACCTGCAGCTCACCCTGGACCGCGAGATCGAGCGCGCCCGCCGGGCCGAGCGGACCGACCAGCCCGAAGGACCGCGCCCGCTGGCCGTGCTGCTGCTGGAGATCGCCGGCTTCGACGCGGTCGTCGCCGAGCACGGGCGCGGCCGCGCCGGCACGATACTGCGCGACCTCGCCCAGCGGCTGGCGATGGAGATCCGCCGTGCCGACACCCTCGGCCGGTACAGCGGGGAGGAGTTCCTGGTGGTGCTGCCGGACACCGGCGCCGAGGGCGCCGCGCAGGTCGCCGAACGGCTGGTCTGGTCGGTCCGCCGGCACCTGCTGCTCGACTGGTCCTCCGGCCCGCGCGAGCCCCGCCCGGCCCACGGCAACGGACTCACCGCCGCGATCGGCATCGCCGTGCTGCCCGAGGACGGCACCCACGCCGCCGTGCTGCTGCGCGCCGCCGACCGCGCGCTCGCCGAGGCCAGGGCGGCCGGCGGCGACTGCTGGCGGGTCCGCCCGCGCCCCGGGGACCGGCCCGCGGCGGAGCTGAACGCCCCGCCCGCCTGCCCTCCGGAGCACCGGACGACAGCCGAGCGTGACCGTTTGGGAAAGCCGGGTAGTGTGTCGCCCTGTGCCGGAGGGGCCCCCCTCGCTCAGCCGGTCGATTCCCATACGCCTGCCACCGTGGCCGGGCCCCGCGACGTGCTGTCATAGCCGTCGACCGCGCTCGGCCGGGCGAAAACGTGCCTGAGTAAGGTAAACGCATGACGACGACCAACTCCCGAATCCCGGTAACCAAGGCTGTGGTACCCGCGGCCGGACTGGGCACCCGCTTCCTGCCGGCAACCAAGGCCACTCCGAAGGAGATGCTGCCCGTCGTCGACAAGCCGGCCATCCAGTACGTCGTCGAGGAGGCCGCTTCCGCCGGGCTGTCCGACATACTGATGGTCACCGGCCGTAACAAGCGCGCGCTGGAGGACCACTTCGACCGCGCCTACGAGCTGGAGGAGCTGCTCTCCCGCAAGGGGGACGAGGATCGCCTGCGCCGGGTCCGCGAGTCCGTCGACCTGGCCAACATGCACTACGTCCGCCAGGGCGACCCGAAGGGCCTCGGCCACGCCGTCTCGGTCGCCGAGCAGCACGTGGCCGGCCAGCCCTTCGCCGTCCTGCTCGGCGACGACCTGATCGACCCGCGCGACCCGCTGCTCTCCCGCATGATCGAGGTGCAGCAGGAGCTCGGCGGCTCGGTCGTCGCCCTCATGGAGGTCGACCCCTCGCAGATCCACCTCTACGGCTGCGCCGCCGTCAAGGCGAACGGCTTCGGCGAGGACGTCTTCCAGGTGACCGACCTGGTCGAGAAGCCCGAGACGCACGAGGCCCCGTCGAACTACGCCGTCATCGGCCGCTACGTCCTCGACCCGCTGGTCTTCGACGTGCTGCGCGAGACCCCGCCCGGCCGCGGCGGCGAGATCCAGCTCACCGACGCCCTGCGTGAGTTGACCACCCGCGAGCCGGAGGCCGGCGGCCAGGTGCACGGCGTGCTCTTCAAGGGCCGCCGCTACGACACCGGCGACCGCGCGGACTACCTGCGCGCTATCGTCCGGCTGGCCGCCGAGCGCGCGGACCTGGGCCCGGAGTTCCGCTCCTGGCTGCGGGAGTTCGTCGCCACCGAGCTGCAGGACTGACACGACGACAGAGAGTGAGCCGCCGATGACCGGGTCCACCGAACACACCACTGGGTCCGCCGCAGCCTGCTGCGACGGGTCCGCGGACCCGGCACCGGCGGCCCCCCGCCTCTGGACGGTGGACGAGCACCTCGCCGACGTGCTGGCCGCGGTCGGCCCGCTGCCCGCCATCGAGCTGCAACTGCTCGACGCCCAGGGCTGCCGGCTCGACGAGGACGTCCGCGCCGACGGCGACCTGCCGCCCTTCGACAACAGCTCGATGGACGGCTACGCCGTCCGCACCGCCGACACGGCCGGCGCCACCGACCGCTACCCCTCGGTGCTCGCGGTCGTCGGCGACATCGCCGCCGGCGCGGACGAACTGCCCCGGGTCGGGCCCGGCCAGGCCGCCCGGATCATGACCGGCGCCCCCGTCCCACCCGGCGCCCAGGCCGTCGCCCCGGTCGAATGGACCGACGGCGGCACCGGTACCGGCGCGCCCGCCGACGCGATGACCGCGCCCGTCGAGGACGAGGAGGTCCGCGTCCTGCGCCCGGTCGCCGAGGGCGCGCACATCCGCCGCCGCGGCAGCGACGTCGCGGCCGGAGCCACCGTCCTGGAGGCCGGCACCCGGCTCGGCCCGACCCAGCTCGGCCTGCTCGCCGCGATCGGCCGCGGCACCGTGAAGGTCCGCCCGCGCCCGCGGGTCGTGGTGCTCTCCACCGGCAGCGAGCTGGTCCAGCCCGGCGAACCGGTCGGCCCCGGGCAGATCTCCGACTCCAACAGCTTCACCCTCACCGCGGCCGCCCAGGAAGCCGGTGCCATCGCCTACCGGGTCGGCGCCGTCCCGGACCGGGCCGAGCGCCTGCGCGCCGTCCTGGAGGACCAGCTCGGCCGGGCCGACCTGATCGTCACCAGCGGCGGGGTCAGCGTCGGCGCGTACGACGTGGTCAAGGAGGTCTTCGAGTCCTACGGCGGCGTCGACTTCCGCAGGCTGCGGATGCAGCCCGGCAAGCCGCAGGGCTTCGGCCGGATCGGCGGCGCGGCCGGCGTCCCGCTGCTCGCCCTGCCCGGCAACCCGGTCAGCGCCTACATCTCCTTCGAGCTGTTCGTCCGCCCGGTGATCCGCACCATGCTCGGCGCCGCTGACGTCCACCGCCCGGTGGTCCGGGCGCTCTGCCCGGCGGCACTGCGCTCGCCGGCCGGCCGCCGGCAGTTCCTGCGCGGGCGCTACTCGGCGGCGGACGGCACCGTCGAGCCGGTGGGCGGCGCCGAGTCGCACCTGGTCGGCGCCCTGGCCCGGGCGAACTGCCTGATCACCGTCCCCGAGGACGTCACCGCGCTGTCCGCCGGCAGCGAGGTCGACGTGGTGCTGCTCGGCTCCTGACCCCGGTCGCACGAGGCCGCGGGGCGCGTCCTGCCACCCGGCCCCTCCCACGGGGCGGGCCGGGGGAGCTGTACGGTAGCGCGGTATTCGATCTGCGCGCCCCTGGAGCCACCCGTGACGACACCTGCCCCTGGCGACCGCCTCACCCATGTCGACGACCAGGGCGCGGCCCGGATGGTCGACGTCTCCGAGAAGGCCACCACCGCGCGCACCGCCGTCGCGACCGGCCGGGTCCGGGTCTCCCCGACGGTGGTCGAGCTGTTGCGCGGCGAGGGGGTGCCCAAGGGTGACGCCCTCGCGGTGGCCCGGATCGCCGGGATCATGGGCGCCAAGAAGACCCCCGAGCTGGTCCCGCTCTGCCACCCGATCGCCGTCTCCGGCGTCAAGGTCGACCTCACGGTGGTGGACGACGCCGTCGAGATCACCGCCACCGTGAAGACCGCCGACCGCACCGGCGTCGAGATGGAGGCGCTGACCGCCGTCGCGGTGGCCGGCCTCACGGTGATCGACATGGTCAAGGCCGTCGACAAGGGCGCCACCATCGAGTCCGTCCGGGTGCTCAGCAAGACCGGCGGCAAGAGCGGTGACTGGTTCGCGCCGGAGGCCGGCGCATGAGGGCCCTCGCGGTGACGGTCTCCAACCGGGCCTCGGCCGGCGTCTACGAGGACAAGGGCGGCCCGCTGCTGGTGGCCGGCCTGACCGCGATGGGCTTCAGCGCCGACGGCCCCCGGGTCGTCCCGGACGGCGAGCCGGTGGAGGCCGTCCTGCGCGAGGCCGTCGCGGCCGGCTACGACGTCGTCCTCACCACCGGCGGCACCGGCATCTCGCCGATGGACCTCACCCCCGAGATGACCGCCCGGGTGATCGACCGGCAGGTCCCCGGCATCGCCGAGTCCATCCGCGCGTACGGCCGGGAGAAGGTCCCGACCTCGGCGCTCTCCCGGGGGCTGGCCGGCCTCGCCGGACGTACCCTGATCGTCAACCTGCCGGGATCGACCGGCGGCGTCCGGGACGGCCTGGCCGTCCTCGAACCGCTGCTCGCCCACGCCGTCGACCAGCTCGGCGGCGGGGACCACCCCCGGCCGGACGCCCCAGCTTCCGGGAGGGCGCACTGAACGCCGGCTGGCCGGTCGAACTCCACGAGGGGGAGGTCGTGCTGCGCCCGATCCGGGCCCGCGACCAGCGTGAGTGGCAGGAGGTCAGCCGCCGCAACCGGGACTGGCTGCGCCGCTGGGAGGCGACCGTCCCGCCCGGTCCGGCCGGGCAGGCCGCCGGGCCGCGCCCGACGTACCGGCAGATGGTCCGCTTCCTGCGCGGCGAGGCCTCGGCCGGGCGGATGCTGCCCTTCGTCGTGCTCCACAAGGGGCAGCTGGTCGGCCAGCTGACCGTCGGCGGCATCACCTGGGGCTCGATGTGCTCGGCGAACGTCGGGTACTGGATCGACGAGGCGGTGGCCGGCCGGGGCATCATGCCGACCGCCGTGGCGCTTTCGGTCAACCACTGTTTCCGCACCCTCGGACTGCACCGGATCGAGGTCTGCATCCGCCCGGAGAACGCCCCGAGCCGCCGGGTGGTGGAAAAGCTCGGCTTCCGCTCGGAGGGAATCCGCCCACGCTATCTCCACATCGACGGCGACTGGCGGGACCACCTGGTGTACGCGCTGACCGCCGAGGAGGTCCCGGAGGGGATGCTGGAACGCTGGCGGGCGATCAGTTCCGGCCGCGAGTCAACTAATTGAATATATGTTCGAAACAAATATCGATATGGCATCGGCGTGGCGGTGGACTGGCACAAATACCGGCAAAATAGTCGGAGAATCAGCTTGATCACACGACACGCCGAGCCAAATTGCTGCCAGGCCTTCCCGGCGCCCGTACGGTGTGAATCGTGAGCAGTAGTGGCCTTATCTACGCCGTCATCGTAGGGGCCTGGGCCGCCTATCTGGTGCCGATGTGGCTCCGCAGGCAGGACGAACTCAACGAGGCGCGCCCGACGGAACGCTTCAGCACCGCCATTCGCCTGCTGGCCGGGCGTTCGGGGCTGGAGCGGCGGGCAGCCCGGGCCCTGGGCGACGAACCGCGTGAAGACGAGCACGGCAGCGACGGCACTCCCGGACGGGACGAGGCCGCCGTCGGCGACCCCGCGGCGGACTCCGCGCCCTCCGCCGAGCCGTCCGCCGCCGAGCCTTCGCGTCCCGTCGAGCCCCCCGCCGTCGAGCCGGCGTCCGTCGCCGAGCCCTCGCCCGAGCGGGACGTTCGGGGGGAGCGTCCGCCGGCCGAACCGCACGGCGGTGCGCAGCGCCGGGCCCGGCTGCTGGCCCGTCGGCGCCGGATGGTCACCCTGCTCTTCCTGGCCTTCGCGCTCGGCGCCGTGGTCGCGGCGGTGGCCGGACTGGCCTTCCTCTGGGTCCCGGCCGTCCCGGCGATCCTCCTCACGCTCTACATCGGCCACCTGCGCAAGCTGGAGCGCGAGCGCTACGAGGTGAAGCTCGACCGCGCGCGGGCCGCCCAGGCGGCCGAGCGGCTGCGCAAGCGCGAGCAGCAGCGTGCCGCGGCCCGGAGCGCCCCCGTCGCGGCCCCCGCCACCCAGACCCAGACCCAGGCCCAAGGCCAAGCGCAGGCCCAGGCTCAGGTCCGGGCCCAGGCCCCGGGCGCCGGGGAGCGGGCCTGGCGCCGTCCGCACCTGCGGCTGGCCACCGACGCCGGCGAGGCCACCGTCTTCGCGCCGTCCGTCTCCGCCCCGTCCGTCTCCGCGCCGTCCGCCTCCGCGGTGGCCGAGGCGACCGAGCACGAGGAGTGGGTCGACGGCATGCGCGAGCGCGGCGCGGCCGGCCCGGACTCCTGGGAGCCGGTGCCCGTCCCGCTGCCGACGTACGTCACCGCGCCGGTCGCCCCCCGGGTCTCGCGCGGCCTCGACCTGTCGGCCCCCGGCACCTGGACCGCAGGGCGTCCCGCCGAGTCTCCCCGCAAGACCCCGCTCTTCGACCAGTACGCCGAACCCCTGGCCCCGGAGAGCCGCCCCCGCGCGGCCAACGAGTGACAGCTCCGGCCCCCGACCAGCACCGCGTCCCCGGGGGTGGTCACGGACCCCCTCCGAAAGGTGCTAGAGTTTCTTCTCGTTGGGGCTGTGGCGCAGTCCGGTAGCGCACCTCGTTCGCATCGAGGGGGTCAGGGGTTCGAATCCCCTCAGCTCCACCCAACAGAAGCCCCGCCCGGTCGTGAGACCGGGCGGGGCTTCTGCGTTGCCCGGGGCAATCCGGTGCGGGGGCGCGGGAGTTGGCCGTGTGATGGCCGTCATGGTCGGGGTGGGGCGGTGAACTGACGGTCAGTCGCGGACGATCACCACCGGACAGGGGGCGTGGTCGAGGCAGTACTGGGCGACGGTGCCGAGCGGGGCGTCGGGCGGGGTGGAGCGGCCGCGGTTGCCGAGGACGAGCAGGGCGGCGCCGGCCGCGGCGGCGACCAGGGCGGGGCCGGGCGGGCCGGCCGTGAGGCGGCGGTGCACGGACGGTGGGCGGCCGGGCGGTGGCGGGGGGCCGGGTGGGGCGCAGGAGGCCAGCGCCTCGTCGAGGATCTCGGCCGCGCGGTGCTCGCGCCCGAAGCCGTCCAGGGCGGGCGGGACGAGGCCGTGCTCGCCGTAGAGGCAGGGGAAGTCCCAGACGGCCACCGCCTCCAGCGGTCCGCCGGTGAGGACGGCCTGGCGGGCCGCCCAGCGGACGGCGGCGCGGGAGGGCGGGGAGCCGTCCACGCCGACCACGATCCTGCCGTCCGGCTGCGGGGCCATGCTTCGAGCGTAGGCCCGCGGGGCCGGGGCGGGAACGGCCGAGGGCCGGCCGGAGCGAGTCCGGCCGGCCCTCGGGGTGGGGCGGGGTGGGTCAGGGGCGCTGGGAGCCGGCGTAGGGGCCGGGCTGGGGGGCGCCGGACTGCGGCGGGACGGCGCCGTAGCGGCCCGGGCGGTGGCCGCGCGGGTGCCGGGTCAGGTTGTAGCCCAGGACGCCCGCCAGGGCGGCCAGGGCGCCGCCGCCGATGCTCCAGTACCAGCGGCTGTTCCAGCCGGAGAACCAGCCGGTGTACCAGTGTTCCTCGGGCTCCACCGGGGCGGCCGCCTTGGCGGTGCTGGCGCCGCCGCCGGCCGGCGGGACCAGCGGGGCCTTGAGCTCGCCGCCCTCCGGCTGCGCGTTGTCGGCGTTGCCCTTGGCGCTGACGTGCAACTGGACGGAGGTGGCGAGGCCGAGGTCCGGCTGCGGGACGTCGCTGACCGAGAGCCGCACGTAGTAGGTGCCGGGCAGCGGGTCGCCGGACCACGGCTCGGCCCAGGAGCGGATCTCGCGCAGGGTGCAGCTGAGCGCGAGCGTGGCGGTGTTCTGGTCGCCGGTGGCGTTCTGGGTGCCGGCCGTGCAGGACTGGCGCCGGCGCAGCCCGTCGAAGACCTCGACGGACCAGGTCTGCGGGCCGTGCCGGTCGGTCGCGGGGGCCAGGTTGACGGTCAGGCCGATCGTCGGGGTCTGGCCCTCCGAGGCGCCGAACGCCCAGTACAGGTAGTCGCCGGTGGAGGCGGCGACGTTGGCGTCCTGGCCGGGGGAGAGGTTGGTCGCGGTCAGGAAGGACGTGCCGGCCTTGGTGGCCGGGGCCGGGGTGCCGCTCGCGCTCGCCGAGGGGGACGGCGAGGCGGCCGAGGCGGCCGGCGCGGCCAGCGCGAGGGCGGGCAGCAGGGTGAGGGCGGCGAGGGCGCCGCGAAGGGTCGTACGCATGGTCAGTTCTCCCGCCAGACAGAGATCCGCCAGCGCGCGATCCAGCCGAACACCAGGCCGAACACCAGGCCGGCGAGGGTGAGGGTGAGCAGCAGGATCCAGCCGCGGCCCAGCCCCATCGCCGCGCCCTCGGGGGCGGACGAGGCGGTGGCCAGGTCGACGGTCAGTTCCAGCGGCAGGCCCGGGTCGGCCTGGACGCCGGCCTGCGGGGCCAGCGAGTTGCTGACGACCAGGCAGACGGCCGTCTCCGGCTTGGCGCTCGGCGAGGAGGTCGGACTGGCCGTGACGTAGCCCTTGGAGTCGCCGGTGGACCAGCGCAGGCCGGTGGAGATCACGTCGGTGCGGCTGCTGCCGGCGTCGGTACCGCGGACCAGCTCCTGGCCGGTCGCGCTGGTGGCCTGCAGCAGGACGCCGTAGTCCCGGGCCACCGCGCGGTCCAGGCCCACGCTGACCGAGGCACGCAGCTCCTGGCCGGACTTGACCGGGACCTTGTAGACGCGGTGCTCGGAGAACTTCTCGCGGTCGCTGTACACGCCCGGGGCGAGGACGGGGGCGTTCTCGCACTTGTCGGTGCCGACGGTCTTCACCGGGGTCACCGCGTAGGTGTCGTTGGAGCGGTCGACCAGCTGCTTCACCTTGTCGGTGAGCTGCTCCTGGGTGCGGACGTCGGTGTAGGTGCCGCCGGTCGCGTTGGCGATGCAGAGCAGCTGCTGACGGGTCTTGTCGTCGTGGGCCAGGCCGAGGGTGTCGACGACCAGGTGGATGCCCTGGGAGGCGAGTTCGCGGGCCACGTCGCAGGGGTCGGGCGGGGTGCAGGTGTCCTCGCCGTCGGTGATCAGCACCACCCGGCGGGTGGTCTCGCCCTTGCCGAGGTCCTGGGCCGCGCCGCGCAGGGCCAGGCCGATCGGGGTCCAGCCGGTGGGGCGCAGGGTGGCGACCGCCGTCTTGGCCTCGACCTTGTTGGTCTTGCCGACCGGGAACAGCTGCTTGGTGTCCTGGCAGCCCTGGTTCTTGTCGTTGCCGGGGTAGGTCGCGCCCAGGGTGCGGATGCCGAACTCGGTTTCCGCGGGCAGCGCGTCGATCACGTCGTTCAGCGACTGCTGGGCCACCGAGATGCGGCTCTTGCCCTGGATGTCCCGCTCGTTCATGGAGCCGCTGACGTCCAGGACAAGGTCGACCCGGGGGGCCTCCTGGGGCGCGGCGGCGGCGCCGGCTGATGGTTCGTCGGCGTGGGCGGGCAGGCCGAGGAGCAGCGAGGCGCCCGTTATCGCCAGGGCGGCCAGCAGGCCGCCGAGCCTGGTCTTTGGTCGTCGTCCGGTAGTCACCCGGGAGATCCTAGGGATCATCAGTTCGCCATGGCCAAACGAGTCCGGATCGTGCCCCACCCCGCCCCGGCGTGAACTCCGGCGCTTGGACGGGCGGTCGGAGCCGGGCGGGACGGCCGGGATTTACGCGGGCCCTACCCGTGCTGGATAGCCTTCCGTGCGAACTCGCCTGAACCCGTGCGGGTTCGCCGAGCCGGGTGGGAGTGGACGGGGGCGGGGTCGGGATGGAGCTGGCGGCGGTCGGCAAGCGGTACGGGCGGCGCGGGCGGTGGATCCTGCGCGGGGTCGATCTCGCCGTCGGGCCGGGGGAGTTGGTGCGGATCGCCGGGGCGAACGGGAGTGGCAAGTCGACGCTGCTGCGACTGGTGGCCGGGATCGAGCGGCCGACCGCCGGGCGGGTGGTCCGCCCGGGCGCCGCCGCGTACGTACCCGAACGCTTCCCGCCCGCGCTGCCGTTCGACGCCGCCTCGTACCTGCAGCGGGTGGGCCGGGTGCACGGGCTGTCGGCGGAGTCGGCGCGGCGGCGGGCCGGGGAGTGGCTGGACCGCTTCGGCATCGCGGACCGGGCGGGCACACCGCTGAGCCGGCTGTCGAAGGGCACCTGCCAGAAGGTCGCGGTCGCGCAGGCGCTGCTCGCCGAGGCCCGGGTGCTGCTGCTGGACGAGGCCTGGACCGGGCTCGACCCCGAGGCCAGGGCGGTGCTGGACGAGGCGGCCGCCGAGCGGGCGGCGGACGGCGGCACGGTGCTGTTCGTCGACCACGACCCGGCCCGGCTGGCCGGTCTGACCAGCGCGGCCTACCGGGTCGGCGCGGACGGCGCGCTGCGGCCCGCCGAGCAGGTGGAGCCCGTGCCGGACGGCGGCGGCCCGGTGACGGAGATCGAGGTGGACGTCCCGGGCGGCTCGCCGCTGCCGCCCCGGCTGCCCGGGGCGCCGCGGCCGACCCCGCTGGCCGGCACGGCCGTGCGGCTGACCGTGCCGGCCGCGCACTCGGACGCGCTGCTGCGCCGGTTGCTGCTCGGCTGCCCGGCCGTCCGGGTGCTGGCGGTGCGGCGCCGGGAGGAGGAGCGATGAGGCAGGTCGGGGCGCTGACCCGGTACCACCTGGAGCTGCTGGTGCGCTCGCACGCCTGGCTGCCGCCGTTCCTGACGTACGCGTTGCTGCTGGTGGTGGGTGTGACGGCGGGCAACCCGCTGCTGGGCGACCTCGGCTACGGCGCGGCGGTGCTGCTGCCGGTGAGCGCCTGGTACGTGCGCAGCGTGCTCGGCGCGGAGCCGCCGGCCGCGCGGGCCTGCCTGGTGGCGGCGGCGGGGCCGCTGCGGGTGCACCTGGGCGCGCTGCTGGCGGCGCTGACGGCCGGGCTGGTGCTGGCGGTGGCCGAGGTGGCGGTGCTGTGGTGGCTGAGCGGGACGGTGGCCAACCCGGGGGTGGAGCGGCAGCCGTCGGCCGGATCGGCGCTGGCGGCCGGGCTGCTGACGGCGGTGGTGTGCGTGCTGCTGGGGGTGCTGGCCGGGGTGCCGGCCAACCGGCCGGTGCTGATGCGGCCGCAGTACGGCATCGCGCTGGCGCTGGCGCTCGCCACGGTGGCGCTGGTGGCGCCCGCCTCCCCGGCAAACGCGGCGGTCCGCGTCCTGGTCTCCGCCGCCCGGACCGGCCGGGTGGCCGTGCCGTGGGGCGAACTGCCGCTCGCCGCCGCCCTGCTGGCCGCGGCGGTGGCCGGGACGGCGGCGCTGGCCGGTCGGCGGCCCGAGTAGGAGGCCTGGAGGATTCCCGGCAATAGCGGACACACCGTAGCGAAGAGCGAATAAATATGGATAAAGCTCGTTAGGGTGACGAACCGGGGCGCGGGGGCCCGCCGTACCGGCGCCCGGACCCGGCCGGCACGTCCGATTCGTTGGAAGGACCCGCAGTGAGCAACCTCTTCGCGATCGCCTACCCGGACCTCGCCACCGCCCAGGCGGTACGCAACGAAGCGATCGGCCTGCAGAAGCAGCAGCTGATCGACCTGGAGGACGTGGTCGTCGTGGAGCGCCGCGACGACGGCAGGATCAAGCTGCACCAGCAGGTCAGCACCACCGGCGCGGGCGCCGCGACGGGCGCGCTGTGGGGCGGCGTCATCGGGTTGCTGTTCTTCATGCCCTTCCTCGGCGCGGCGCTCGGCGGCGCGACCGGAGCCGCCGTCGGCGCCTCCACGGACATCGGGGTGGACGACGACTTCATGCGCGAGGTCGGGCAGCACCTCCGGCCGGGCACCGCGGCGGTCTTCCTGCTGGTCCGCAAGGCCACCGCCGACAAGGTCGTCCCGGCGCTGGCCCGCCACGGCGGCCAGATCATCCAGACCTCGCTGTCCGCCGCCGCCGAGGCCGAGCTGAAGGCGACCGTCGAGGCGTCCCGGGCGCAGGCCTCTCCCCCCTCCGCCTGACCCCCGCACCACCCGACAGCCGCTCACGTCGGGGCGGACCGGCCCCGTACCGCCGGTCCGCCCCGATCGGCACCCCCGGAGAGCGTTCCGGAGAGGCGTTCCCGGTACCCCGCGACCCCCAGGACGGTCCGTGGCGACACCCCCCGCCGTGACGAGAGCCGCCGCCCGGCCGAGCCGGCCGGTGCCGACCAGGCGCGGCACCGAGCTCGCGCTGGTCCTGGCCGCCGTGCTGACCGCCGTGTTCGGCTACGTCGAGGTCGGCGTCAACCTGGACGGCAAGGTGCCCGCCGACGCGGCCCAGTACGGTGCCGCGCTCGGCGTGCTCGCCCTGCTGGCGCACGCCGTGGTCCGCTGGCGGGCCCGGTACGCGGACCCGCTGCTGCTGCCGATCGCGGTGCTGCTCAACGGGATCGGCCTGGTGGTGATCTACCGGCTCGACCGGGCCTCCTCGGGCGCCGGCGCGGCCTCCACCCAGCTGCTCTGGTCGAGCCTGGGGGTGGCACTGTTCATCCTGGTCGTGCTGCTGGTGCGCGACCACCGGCGGCTGCAGCGGTACGCCTACCTCGGGGCTCTGGTGGCGCTGGTCCTGCTGGTGCTGCCGATCTTCTTCCCACCGGTGTACGGCTCGCGGATCTGGATCGTGATCGGGCCGCTGTCCTTCCAGCCGGGGGAGTTCGCCAAGGTCCTGCTGGCCGTCTTCTTCGCCGCCTACCTGGCGGTGCACCGGGACGCGCTGGCGCTCACCGGCCGCCGGGTCTGGCGCTGGCAGCTGCCGCGCGGCCGGGTGCTCGGGCCGGTGCTGCTGATCTGGGCCGCGTTCGTCGGCGTCCTGGTGCTGGAGACGGACCTCGGCACCTCGCTGCTGTTCTTCGGCCTGTTCGTGGTGATGCTGTACGTGGCCACCGCGCGCACCGGCTGGATCGCGATCGGGCTGGTGCTGGCGGCGGTCGGGGCGGTCACGGTGGGCTGGCTCTCGCCGCACGTGCACAGCCGGGTGACGGACTGGCTGGACCCGCTGGGCTCGATCGCGGCCGGCAAGGGCGCCAACCAGATCGCCCAGTCGCTGTTCGCCTTCGCCTGGGGCGGGGAACTGGGCACCGGGCTCGGCAACGGGCACTCGGTGCTGATCGGCTTCGCCGCCAAGTCGGACTTCATCCTCGCCACCATCGGCGAGGAGCTCGGCCTGACCGGGCTGATCGCGGTGTTCCTGCTGTACGCGCTGCTGGTCTCCCGGGGGTTCCGGACGGGCATCGCGCTGCGCGACCCGTTCGGGCGGCTGCTGGCGATCGGGCTGGCCGCGATCGTCGGCCTGCAGGTGTTCGTGGTGGCCGGCGGGGTGCTCGGCCTCATCCCGCTGACCGGGATGACCCTGCCGTTCGTCGCCCAGGGCGGCTCCTCGGTGGTCACCAACTGGATCATCGTGGCGCTGCTGGTGCGGATGAGCGACATCGCCCGCCGGCCGGCGCCCTTGGCGTCGGAGGAGTCCTGATGGCGCGCAACCGTCCCCGTCCGCGTCCCCGGGGCAACGGGCCGCAGGGCCTGCCCGGCATCTCCGTCACCGGGCGCCGCGCGGGCACCTTCTGCCTGCTGCTGATCGCGGCGCTGTGCGTCCAGGCCACCCGGGTGCAGGTGTTCCAGTCCGACGACCTCGACCACAACGCCGCCAACCAGCGGCTCACCATCGAGCGGTACTCGCAGCCGCGGGGCAACATCCTGGTCGGCGCGGACACCGTGACCGGCTCCGAGCCCACCGGCGGCCGGTACGACTACAAGCGCACCTACACCGACGGCCCGATGTACGCGGCCGCCACCGGCTTCGCCTCGCAGGCGTACGGCAACACCCAGCTGGAGGGGGTCGAGGACGACCTGCTGTCCGGCACCGACAGCCGGCTGTCCGGCTGGGCGGTCTGGGACGCCGTCGCCCGCAGGCAGAACCCCGGCGGGGACGTCTACACCACGCTGAACCGGGCGGCCCAGGAGGCCGCGGTGCGCGGGCTCGGCAGCCAGAAGGGCGCGGTGGCCGCGATCGAACCGGCCACCGGCCGGATCCTGGCCCTGGCCAGCACGCCGTCCTACGACCCGGGCAGCTTCGCCGGCTCCTCCTCGGCCGACCAGGCCGCCTGGAACCGGCTGCAGGCCGACACCGACCAGCCGATGCTCAACCGGGCGCTGCGCCAGACCTACCCGCCGGGCTCGACCTTCAAGGTGGTCACGGCGGCGGCCGCGCTCGCGGACGGGGTGGTGACCGACATCGACGCGCCGACCTCCGCGCCGTACCCGTACGTGCTGCCCGGGACGACCACGCCGCTGGTCAACGACAGCTCGGCGTGCGACGAGCCCGAACTGTCGCTGGACACCGCGATGGTCTACAGCTGCAACAGCGTGCTGGGCTACCTCGGGGTGCAGACCGGGCTGGACCGGATGGTGGCGATGGCCGAGAACTTCGGCTTCAACGACGCCAGGCTGGACATGCCGGTGCGCCCGGCCCGGTCCAACTTCGACACGAAGATGAACCAGTCGCAGGTCGCGCTCTCCTCGATCGGGCAGTTCGACACCGCGGCCACCCCGCTGGTGATGGCGATGGTCGCGGCCGGGGTCGCGAACAACGGGACGGTGATGCGTCCACAGCTTGTGGACAAGCTGACGAGGAGCGACGGCACCACGGTGCAGCTGACCAAGCCCGCCGTGTACCGGCAGGCGATGACCCCGGCGGTGGCCGGGCAGATCCAGCAGCTGATGACCGACGTGGTGGAGAACGGCACCGGCGGCAACGCCCGGATCGGCGGTGCGGTGGTCGGCGGGAAGACCGGCACCGCGCAGCACGGGGTGGGCAACAGCGGGACGCCGTACGCCTGGTTCATCTCCTGGGCCGGGCCCGCCGGCTCCGACGCGGTGCCGCCGGTGGCGGTGGCCGTGGTGATCGCGGACAGTGACGCCACGGACGTCACCGGTGGCGGGCTGGCGGCGCCGATCGCCCGCTCGGTGATGCGGGCGGTGCTCGGCCGCTGACCGGCCGACCGCCGCTGAGCTGCCGTTTAGTCGCCGAATGGCAGATGCGCCGTTTACGAAGTGTCCGGTTTGTATAGCCTTATGCGCCAATTCGTCCAATGCGCCGATCAGGACTGTTCGTTTGCGACACTGGTGCTTTCGCGGGGTACTGTCCCATCTTTGTTCGGTTGGTCCCCGATGACACCCCATGGCGCGTCGAGTGACCGGCCGCCAGGACACCCTCCCCCCGCCCAGAAGGACCGCAGTTTTGGCCAGCAACTCCCTCGGTGCGCGTCTGCTGCGCCGCAAGCCAGTCTCGTCCCTCATCGCCGAGAGCGAGGGCCGGGACGGCCCTCCGGCCGGCGCGCCCGAGGAGGGCGGCCGCTCCGGCATCCACCTGCGCCGCTCGATCGGCCTCTGGCAGTTGTCCTCGATCGGCATCGGCGCCACCATCGGCACCGGCATCTTCTTCGTGCTCAGCACCGCGGTGCCCTCGGCCGGCCCGGCCGTCATCCTGTCCTTCGTGCTCGCCGCGGTCACCGCCGGACTCACCGCGCTCTGCTACGCCGAGATGGCCTCCGCGATCCCGGTCTCCGGCTCCTCGTACTCCTACGCCTACGCGACCCTCGGCGAGGGCGTCGCGTTCGGCGTCGGCATCTGCCTGCTGATGGAGTACGGCGTCTCCGCCTCCGCGATCGCGGTGAGCTGGGCCGAGTACCTGAACAAGTTCCTCGACCTGACCTTCGGCTTCACCATCCCCGAGCAGCTCTCCGGCGCTCCGGACAGCACCCACTGGTTCAACCTGCCGGCGCTGCTGCTGGTCGCCATGGTCTGCGTCCTGCTCATCCGCGGCGTCAGCGAGTCGGTGAAGGTCAACGCGGTCATGGTCGCGATCAAGATCCTCATCCTGCTGCTGTTCGTCGGCATCGCGCTCACCGGCTTCCACTCCGGCAACCTGACCCCGTTCATGCCGCTCGGCATCGGCGGCGTGCAGGTCGCCGCCTCCAGCATCTTCTTCTCCTTCATCGGCCTGGACGCCGTGTCCACCGCCGGTGAGGAGGTCAAGAACCCGCGCCGCACCCTGCCGCTGGCGATCATCATCTCGCTGGTCGTGGTGACCCTGCTCTACATCCTGGTCGCCCTGGCCGGCATCGGCGCCCAGCCGTGGCAGAAGTTCGACGGCCAGGAGGCCGGCCTCGCCCAGATCCTGCAGGACATCACCGGCCAGAGCTGGCCCGCGATCGTCTTCGCGATGGGCGCGATCATCTCGATCTTCAGCATCACCCTCGTGGTGATCTACGGCCAGACCCGCATCCTCTACTCGATGGGCCGCGACGGCATGCTGCCCAAGCGCTTCGCCGAGCTCTCCCCGCGCACCGGCACCCCGGTCTGGAACACCCTGGTGGTGGGCCTCGGCGTCGGTGCGCTGGCCGCGTTCACCCCGCTGAACATCCTGGCCGACATCACCAGCCTCGGGACGCTCATCGCCTTCTCGGTCGTCTCGATCGGTGTGATCATCCTGCGCCGCACCCAGCCCGACCTGCCGCGCGGCTTCAAGGTCCCCGGCTACCCGGTCGTGCCGCTGCTCAGCGTCGCCTTCTGCGTCTACCTGATCACCGGCCTGCACGCCGACACCTTCCGGGCCGGCGGGATCGCCGTCGCCGTCGCCGTGGTCGTCTACTTCGGGTACAGCATCAAGCACTCCAAGCTGGAGCAGCCGCAGGCCGCCGCGGCGGACAACGCCGCCGACAGCAAGACCGGTTGAACCGGGCACATCCGGCCCCGCGGGGCCGCCGGGCGGGACACCCGGCGGCCCCTCGGGTGTCCGCTCCCGAACCGTGTCCCAGGGCATGGCGACAGGGCCTTGCCCCCACCCATAACCTTCCACCATGGTGAGCACCCGCACGCCCGGCTTCTCCCGCCCGCGCGGCCGCTTCACCGGCCGTTCCAGAACGCCGGCCCCGCAGACCTCCACCGCGGCGCCGTCCGAGCCCGGACGGCCGCCCGTCGGCTACTCCACCCGACCGTTCCCCCGCCAGCGTGGCGAGAGCACGTTCCCGCCCACGCCCGATCGGCTGAATCCCGCCGGACTCGCCTCGATGCGCACCGTCCAACTGCTCGGCTGCCTGGTCGCGGCCGGCTGGGCGGCCGCCTTCCCGCTCGTCTCCGACCTGCCCAACCAGCGGCTGTGGGGCCTCGTCGCGGCCCCCGCCTACGCCCTGGCCGGTCTGCTCTGCCTCACCCTGCCGCGCCGCTTCGCGGCCCGCTCCGCCGCCGCGGTCGCCCTCGTCGGGGCCGTCCTCGCGCCGCTCGCCCTGCTGGCCCTGCAGGGCCGCCACCAGTCCGAGGTGATGGTGGTCGAACGCTCGGCCCACCTGCTGCTCACCACCGGCAGCCCGTACCTGCCGCACCCGGTGGTGGTCACCGACTACAACCCGTACCTGCCGGCCATGACCCTGTTCGGGATGCCGCGCCAACTGCTCGGCGACGGCACCGCCTTCGCCCGGGTCGCGGGGGACGCCCGGATCTGGTTCGCGCTGGCCTTCGTCGCCTGCCTGCTGGCCAGCTGGCGGCTGCTGCGGCCGTCCCGGGACCGCGCCCCGCTGCTGCCGCTCGCCGTGCTCACCGCCTCGCCGCTGATCGCGCTGGCCCTGGTGGTCGGCGGGGTGGACCTGCCGCTGATCGGTCTCTGCTGCCTCGCCATGGCGCTCGCGGAGCGGGACCGCACCGTCGCCGCCGGACTGGTGCTCGCCCTCGCCTGCACCCTCAAGTGGACGTCCTGGCCGGCGCTGCCGGTCGCCGCGCTGCTGCTGTGGCGGCTGTACGGTCGCCGGCCCGCCGCCCGGACCACGCTGATCACGCTCGGCACGGGCCTGGCCGTGCTGCTGCCCTCCGTGCTGACCCGGGCGGACGCGCTGCGCGAACAGGTGGTGCGCTTCCCGCTCGGACTCACCGCCATCCACACCCCGGCCGGCAGCCCGCTGCCCGGCAAGGTGCTGGCCGGCTTCGGGCCGACCGGGCACTCCATCTCGCTGGCGCTGATGACCATGGGCGGGGTCGGGGTGGCCATCTGGCTGCTGGCCCGGCCGCCGGTGTCCGCGATCGCGGCCGCCGACCTGCTGGCCGCCGGGCTGGCCATCGCGTTCATGCTCGCCCCGGCCGGGCGGTTCGGCTACCTCGCGCTGCCGGTCGTCCTGGTGATCTGGCCCCGGCTGGCGGCCCGGCGCTGGAGCAGCCGGCGCCCGATCCCGCCGCGCCGGCTGCCGGGCAGAGCGGAGCCCGCCCTGCCACGAGGCTGAGCGGGCTCCGTCCGAAGGCCGTGTCGTACGACCGTGCTCAGCGCCCGGCGGCCGCCTTGAGCAGGGCGGCGACCGCGGGGCCGGCCGCGTCCACGCCGTGGCCGCCGCCCTGCACCTCGGCGGCGACCGCGATGTTGCCGCGGTAGGCGGTGAACCAGCTGTTGGTCACGGCCACCCCGGCCACCTCGGCGGAGCCGGTCTTGGCGCCCGCGTTGTCGGTGATCCCGGCCATCACGTCCTTGGCGGTGCCGCCCTGCGCGGTGGCCGCCATCATCGCCCTCAGCTTGCCCGCCACGTCGGGGGAGAGGTTGCGGGCGGCCTTCTGCTGGGGCAGGTCGGCGACCAGGATCGGCTGCTTGAACTCGCCGCTCTGCACCGTGGCGGTGACCGAGGCGATGGCCAGCGGGTTCATCTGGACCTTGCCCTGGCCGATGTAGTTCATCGCCTGCTCGTCCTTGTTGGCACCCGGGTCCGGCACCCGGCCGTCGGCGTTCGGCAGGCCGGTCTTCCACTCCGGGCCGAGGCCGAAGACGTCCTTGGCGGTGCTGGACAGGGTGTTCGGCTTCAGGCTGGTCAGGCCCTGGTTGATGAAGGCCGTGTTGCAGGACACCATGAAGTCCTGCTGCAGCGTGTTGTTCGGGAAGGCGCCCGGGAAGGAGTTCGGGATCGCCTGCGCGTTGCTGCTCTTCTCCGGGCAGGCCACCACGGTGTCCGGGTTGACCCCGGCCTCCAGCAGCGCCGTCGAGGTGACGATCTTCATCGTCGAGCCCGGCGCGAGCAGGCCGGTGAAGGCCCGGTTCTGGCCGTTGGTCGGCGCGTTGGCGAAGGCCAGCACCTGGCCGGTGCTCGGCTCGATCGCGACGATCGACCCGGACTTGCCGCCCAGGTCCGTCATCGCCTTCTCGGCCGCGGCCTGGACGTTGTTGTCGATGGTCACCTTGAACGGCTTGCCGGGCTTGGGCTCGACGATCGTGAACAGCTTGTCGGCGGCGGTCTTGCCGGCCGGGTCGCTGATCACCACCGCGCTGCCCGCGTCCTGGTCCTTGTTCGGGTCCGGCGGCAGCAGCTTGTGGGCGTTGTCCTGCAGGGTGGACAGCAGCGCCGGGGTGATCGAGGCGCCCTGCAGCGGCTTGCCGTTGCGGTCCACCACGTTGGACGGCGGGGCGAAGACCTGCTGGACGGCGATCGTCTCGCTGCCGGACAGGTGCGGGTGGATCACCGTCGGAGCCCAGTGCACGGCCGGGGTGTCGTCGCTCATCTTCACGACGTTCAGGAAGCCGTTGTAGTCCCAGACCCGGTTGGTGCCGGCGAACTCGGCGCGCGCCTTGAAGCCCATCAGCACGCCGGCGGGCCCGGCCGAGGCGGAGGCCGACGGGGAGTCGGTGGCACCGGGCGTCGCGCCCGCCGACGGCGTGGCCGAGGCGCCGGCGGAGGGCTTGGCGGCCGGGGCGGGGGTGCCGGTGGCCGAGGCGAAGGCCTGCGGGGTGGCCGGGCCGGCCGGGGCCAGGGTCAGCGCGCTCGGCTTGACCTGGTCCCGGAAGGCCGCCAGCGCGGTGGTGGCCGCGGTGGGGTCGTCGGTCAGCGAGGCCGCCTTGTCCAGGTCCCCGGCCGCCCAGGCCGCCAGGAAGTCCTTCGCACCGTTGGTCGCCTGCTCGGCCGAGGGCGGTTCGGCGACCACCGTGCGGGGCTTCTTCGCCGAGGACGTCCCGGAGTCCGAGCCGCCCATCAGGCTGTACGCCCCGTAGCCGCCGCCTGCGAGGACCGCGACGGACACGCCGGTGATGATGCCGATCTTCGCGCCTCTGCGCATGGTGCTGCTCCCCCATGGGTCTGCCGGCCGGGCGCAACCGACCGGGGCCGGAAACGCTATTCGCCCCCCACCCTAGGCAGCGCCGATCGGTGCGCCGACGAAACGCCCGGGAGTTGTGACGGATCTGGTACGTGTCGTGCACCGCATACGGACGATTGGGGGATGGACGGTGGACGTCAGATCCAGCTGTTGAACCACATCCGCTGGCGCCAGTCGTCCATCGGGATCGTCTGCCCGGTGAACAGCGGGAAGAAGAAGAGGAAGTTCCACACGATCAGCAGCACCAGCAGTCCGGCCGCCGCCGAGCCGATGATCCGGCGGTCCCGGGACGCGCCGGGCGGCCCGATCAGCGCGCCGACCAGCATCGTCACCGCGAGCACCAGGAACGGGACGAACACCACCGCGTAGAAGAGGAAGATCGTGCGCTGCTGGTAGGCGAACCACGGCAGGTAGCCGGCGGCCAGGCCGCACAGCACCGCGCCGGCCCGCCAGTCCCGCCGCGCCACCCAGCGCCACAGGCAGTACACCAGCGCCACCACGGCCGCCCACCACAGCAGCGGGGTGCCGATGCCCAGCACCTCGCGGGCGCACTCGGCGGCCGTGCAGCCGCTCTGGCCCTGCTTGGGGGACTCGTAGAAGAACGAGACCGGCCGGCCCAGCACCAGCCAGGACCACGGGTTCGACTGGTAGGTGTGCGGGTCGCTCAGGTGGGTGTGGAAGTCGTAGACCGTCGAGTGGTAGTGCCACAGGGCGCGCAGCCCCTCGGGTATCCACGGGTAGTCGGTCGAGCGGCCGACCGCCCAGTCCCGGCCCCAGCCGCCCTGCCCGGGGGCGTTGCTGCTGGCGAACCAGCCCCACCAGGACGTGAGGTAGACGACCAGCGACACCACCACGATCGACACGAAGGCCGGCACCACGTCCCGGGCGAGCGTCGCCAGGTACGGGCGCGGGGCCCCGGCCAGGCGGCGGGCGCCGGCGTCCCACAGGACCGTCAGCACGCCGAAGGCCGCCGCCACGTACAGGCCGCTCCACTTGGTGGCGCAGGTCAGGCCGACGCAGACGCCGGCCGCGATCCGGTACGGGCGCCAGCCCAGGTTCATTCGCTGCGCCAGGACCGCGTCCGGCACCCCGCCGAGCTTCGCCGCCAGCCGGCCCCGGGTGCGGTCGCGGTCCAGCAGCAGGAAACCGAAGGCGGCGAGGATCCAGAACATCACCACCAGGTCCAGCAGCGCGGCGCGGCTGAGCACCAGGTGCAGGCCGTCCACCGAGAGCAGCAGGCCGGCCACGCAGCCCAGCAGGGTCGAGCGGAACAGCCGGCGGGCGATCCGGGCCACCATCAGCACCGACAGCGTGCCGAGCAGGGCCACCGCGAACCGCCAGCCGAAGGGGTTCATGCCGAACAGCCACTCGCCCGCGCCGATGATCCACTTGCCCACCGGCGGGTGGACCACGTAGGAGGCCGCCGAGCGGTAGGGGACCGCCGCGCCCGGCGTCATGATCTGGTCGTTGGCGCCGTCCGGCCAGCTGATCTCGTAGCCGCCGTGCCAGAGCGCGTAGGCGTCCTTGGCGTAGTACGTCTCGTCGAAGATGATCGCGTGCGGCTGGCCGAGGTTGGTGAACCGCAGGATCCCGGCGAACACCGCCACCGCCAGCGGGCCCAGCCAGCCGGCCCAGCGGCACAGCCACGACCACAGGCCGGCCGGCACGGACACGCCCAGCCGCAGCAGCAGCGGCGACGGGGGCACCACCGCCGGGGTCACCCCGCGGCCGTCCGGCATCGGCGGGACCAGACGCTCGGCCAGCGGGGCCGTCGGGCGGGCGGCGTAGCCGAACCCGGCCAGCCGCTCCCGCCAGCTGCGCGAAGCCTGCTCGGACGGCGGGGGAGCCTGCTCGGACGGCCGCCGGGGGGCCTCGTCGGAGGGCTGTGCAGCCTGCTCGGACGGCAGGGGAGCCGGCTCGGACGGGCGGGGGCCAGGGACGGCGGGGGTCGGCAGGCCGGCCACGCCGGCGCCATCCTGCGCGGTGTGGTCTGTACCGGTGGGCGTCCGAGCCGCCGTGTCGCCGTTCATCCGCCACATCGTAGGGGCGCTCTTCGTACGTGTGAGCGCTCCCTCGGAAGCTGCCCGAATCGTCACCAAAAGCCCCGGGCGGCCGGTAGCTGCAAGGATGGGGCCCGTGACAGGAGTACTCGTTCTCGCAGGCACCCCCATCGGCGACGTCTCGGACGCCCCGCCCCGGCTGCTCACCGAACTCGCCACGGCGGACGTCATCGCCGCCGAGGACACCCGGCGGCTGCGCCGGCTCACCCAGGCGCTCGGGGTGACCCCGGCCGGGCGGGTGGTCTCCTACTTCGAGGGCAACGAAGTCGGCCGCACCCCCGAACTGGTCGAGGCGCTGCTCGGCGGAGCCCGGGTGCTGCTGGTCACCGACGCCGGCATGCCCTCCGTCTCCGACCCCGGCTACCGGCTGGTCGCCGCCGCCGTCGCCGCCGACGTCAAGGTCACCGCGGTGCCCGGACCGTCCGCCGTGCTCACCGCGCTCGCGCTGTCCGGCCTGCCCGTCGACCGCTTCACCTTCGAGGGCTTCCTGCCGCGCAAGACCGGCGACCGGGCCCGGCAGCTCGCCTCGATCGCGGCCGAGCCGCGCACCATGGTCTTCTTCGAGGCGCCGCACCGGATCGCCGAGGCGCTCGCCGCGATGGCCGAGGCGTTCGGCGCCGAGCGGCCCGCGGCCGTTTGCCGCGAGCTCACCAAGACGTACGAGGAGGTGAAGCGCGGGCCGCTCGGCGACCTGGCGAGCTGGGCGGCCGAGGGCGTCAAGGGCGAGATCACCGTCGTCGTCGCGGGTGCCCCGCCGGCCGCGCCGCAGGAGCTCACCCCCGCCGAGCTGGCCCGGCTGGTGGCCGTCCGGGAGGAGGCCGGGGAGCGCCGCAAGGAGGCCATCGCGGCGGTCGCGGTGGAGCTGTCGCTGCCGAAGCGGGAGGTGTTCGACGCGGTGGTGGCGGCCAAGAGCGCGGCCGGGAGCGAGGCCGGGAAGGCTGCGAAGTAGGGCGGCGCGCAGGGCCGTGGTCAGGGCCGTGATCAGGGCTCTGACCAGGGCTCGGCCGGTTCGGAGACCGCCCCGGGCGCGGTCGGACGGGGCCGTGGAACGGGGGTGCACTCCGGGGGGTTGCGGGACTCCTGGGGAGTCGTACCGTGGAGAGAAGGCCCCGGTAAACGCCCACGGAGCTGAAGCTTCGGCCGCGGTTTCCGGAACGGACCAGGCCCTTCGTATAGGGCTTCCCAATCCGCGTCCAAGTCTTCACAAGCAGGGCATCGGCCGAGGCGGTCCGGGCATTTCCTGGAATGGAAAGACCCAGCCGGGCGAGCGCCCGGCGGGCGCTGGGAGACGGCTATGAGCGAGATGATCGGTAGCCCCCTCGGTGGCAACGCGCTGAGCGCCCCCGGCCTGGCCGGAAGGCCGCACACTCCCGTCGAGACCGTACGGGAGGCCTACTCCTTCGCGTGCCTGAAGTGCGGGTACGGCTGGGAGCAGGCGTACGACATCGAGCACCACGTGGGCAAGGACGGGCACGTCGTCTTCGAGTACCACGCCAACGGTGTCCGGGTACCGTCCCCGCTGCTCAAGCCGACCTGCCCGGGGTGTGGTGGACACACCGTCCGGATCATGCGCGAGGGCCGGGTCGCCACCGCCGACCAGTCCTGGCACCACGCCCCCGGCTACCCGGCCCACGCCGAGCCGGCCGGGGCGCCCCCGGTGGACGGCTCCGTGAAGCCGCGCGGACGCTGGGCCCGGTTCTGGTCGCGGCTGCTGGGCTGACCGTCGACGTCGGGAGCGCACCCGGGGGCCGCCCGCCGCGAGCAGTGCGGCGGGCGGCTCCCGCCGTCCGTGCACGGGCACCCGTGTCCGGTCGGTGATGCGATCGCTCGGGCGGTCGCGCGGTCGAGGGGTGCGTTCGGGCCCGACTAAGCTTTCCGACCATGGCGGCCACTGCAGACCACAGCACCACCGGGGCGAACACCCCGGCGTACTACGTTTCCACCCCGATCTACTACGTCAACGATCGCCCGCACCTGGGCCACGCGTACACCACCGTGGCGGGCGACGTCCTCACCCGCTGGCACCGCCAGCGCGGCGAGAAGGTGTGGTACCTGACCGGCACCGACGAGCACGGTCAGAAGATCATGCGGACCGCCGAGGCCAACGGCGTCAGCCCGCAGGAATGGTGCGACAAGCTGGTCGAGGAGGCGTGGAAGCCGCTCTGGGAGCACCTGGAGATCGCCAACGACGACTTCATCCGCACCACCCAGCAGCGTCACACCGACCGGGTGCAGGAGTTCGTCCAGGACCTGTACGACAAGGGTGAGATCTACAAGGGCGGCTACTCCGGCCCGTACTGCGTCGGCTGCGAGGAGTACAAACTCCCGGCCGACCTGCTCGACGGCGCCGCCGAGGACGAGAAGCTCTGCGCCATCCACAAGAAGCCCGTCGAGTGGCTGGAGGAGGAGAACTACTTCTTCCGCCTCTCCGCGTACGGCGAGAAGCTGCTGGAGTTCTACGCCGAGAACCCCGGCTTCATCGCCCCCGAGTCCGCCCGCAACGAGGTGCTGCGCTTCGTCGAGCAGGGCCTGCAGGACCTCTCCATCTCCCGCTCCACCTTCAACTGGGGCGTCCCGCTGCCCTGGGACGAGAAGCACGTCCTCTACGTGTGGGTGGACGCGCTGCAGAACTACATCACCGCGGCCGGCTACGGCAGCGACCCGGAGCGCTTCGCCGAGCTGTGGCCCGCCTCCGTTCACCTCGTCGGCAAGGACATCCTCCGCTTCCACGCCGTCATCTGGCCCGCCATGCTGATGGCCGCCGGGCTGCCGCTGCCCAAGCGGGTCGTCGCCAACGGCTGGCTGATGGTCGGCGGCGAGAAGATGTCCAAGTCCAACCTGACCGGCATCGCGCCCACCGACCTCACCTCGCACTTCGGCGTGGACGCCTACCGCTACTACTTCCTGCGGGCGATCCCGTTCGGCACCGACGGCTCGTTCTCCTGGGAGGACTTCACCGCCCGGTACACCTCCGAACTCGCCAACGACTTCGGCAACCTGGCCTCCCGGGTCGCCGCCATGGTCGGCAAGTACTTCGACGGTGCGCTGCCGGAGGCGACCGCCCACGGCGAGGCCGAGCAGGCCGTCGCCGACGGCCTCGCCGCCGCCGTCGCCACCGCCGACCGGAAGATCGGCGAGGAGCTGGACTTCGCCGGCGGCCTCGCGGCGATCTTCGAGTTCGTCAAGCAGGTCAACGGCTACCTCACCGAGCAGGAGCCGTGGAAGGTCGCCAAGGACGACTCGGAGGAGGGGCGCGCCCGCCTCGCCACCATCCTCTACACCGCCGCCGAGGCGCTGCGCGGCACCGCCGTCCTGCTCAACCCGGTGATGCCGTCCACCGCCGAGAAGCTGTGGGTCTCGCTCGGGGCCGAGGCCGGTCTCGGCGCGCTCGCCGCGCAGACCGTCGCCACCGCGGCCGACTGGGGCCGACTGCCCGTCGGCAGCACCGTCACCAAGGGCGAGATCCTGTTCCCGCGCCTCGAAGAGAAGCCCGCCGCCTGATGTCTCCCAAGGACGATCGCGCCACGCCGCCGCCGCTGCCGGAACCCCTGGCGGTGGCGGTGGCGGACTCGCACACCCACCTCGACATGCAGTCCGGCACCCCGGCCGAAGGCCTGGCCCGGGCCGCCTCGGTCGGGGTCACCACGGTCGTCCAGGTGGGCTGCGACGTGCCCGGCTCGCGCTGGGCCGCCGACCTGGCGGCCCAGTACGAGCAGGTGCACGCGGCCGTCGCCCTGCACCCCAACGAGGCGCCGCGGATCTTCCTCGGCGACCCCGACGGCTGGTCCGGCCGGCAGCGCGCCGCGGGCGGCGCCGCCGCGCTCGACGAGGCCCTCGCCGAGATCGACCGGCTCGCCGCCCTCCCGCAGGTTCTCGCCGTCGGCGAGACCGGCCTCGACTACTTCCGCACCGGGCCCGAGGGCGTGGAGATCCAGAAGGAGTCGTTCCGCCGCCACATCGAGATGGCCAAGCGGCACGACAAGGCGCTGGTCATCCACGACCGCGACGCCCACGAGGACGTCATCGCCGTGCTGCTGGCGGAAGGCGCCCCCGAGCGGACCGTCTTCCACTGCTACTCCGGCGACGCCGAGATGGCCAAGGTCTGCGCCGAGCACGGCTGGTACCTGTCCTTCGCGGGACCGGTCACCTTCAAGGCCAACCAGCCGCTGCGCGACGCCCTCGCCGTCACCCCCCTCGACCGGATCCTGGTCGAGACCGACGCCCCCTTCCTCACCCCCCACCCTTACCGGGGCCGCCCCAACGCCCCGTACCTCATCCCGGTCACGGTCCGGTCGATGGCCGCCACCCTGGGGCTGCCCGAGGACGAGCTGTCCGCCGCCATCGCCGCGAACACGGCGCGGGCCTTCGGGTACTGAGTCGATCGAACGGACATCGGATCGCGGGGAAACGGTTCGGCACTCTCGTGGCGCTGTGATGCTGGTGAGCATGAGTGCCCGCCGTGGAGATCGACCTCGCCGCGGTCGTCGAACTCTGAGTGGCTTCCGCGCCCGTATCCTTGGCGCGTGAGCACCACCGATCCCACCTCTGACAGCCACCTGCTGGGCGCCGCCGACATCCGGGAGCTGGCGGCCGCGTTCGGCGTGAAGCCGACCAAGCAGCGCGGGCAGAACTTCGTCATCGACGGCAACACCGTGCGGCGGATCGTCCGGGCGGGTGGGGTGACGGCCGAGGACTCCGTGGTCGAGGTCGGGCCCGGGCTCGGGTCGCTGACGCTGGCGCTGCTGGAGGTGGCGCGGCACGTGACCGCGGTCGAGATCGACCCGGTGCTCGCGCAGCACCTGCCGGACACCGTCGCCGCCCGGCTGCCCGGCAAGGCGGACGCCTTCGACCTGGTGTTCAGCGACGCCATGGAGGTCACCGAGCTGCCCGGGCCGGCGCCCACCGCGCTGGTCGCCAACCTCCCGTACAACGTGGCCGTGCCCGTCCTGCTGCACATGCTGGCGACCTTCCCCAGCATCGAGCGGACCCTGGTGATGGTGCAGAGCGAGGTCGCGGACCGGCTCGCCGCCAAGCCCGGCAACAAGGTGTACGGCGTCCCGTCGGTCAAGGCCAACTGGTACGCCGACGTGAAGCGGGCCGGCGCCATCGGGCGGAACGTGTTCTGGCCCGCGCCGAACGTCGACTCCGGGCTGGTCTCGCTGATCCGCCGCGAGCCGCCGAAGACCACCGCCAGCCGCCAGGAGGTGTTCGCCGTCGTCGACGCCGCGTTCGCCCAGCGGCGCAAGACCCTGCGGGCCGCCCTGGCCGGCTGGGCCGGCTCCCCGGCCGGGGCCGAGCAGGCGCTCGCCGCCGCCGGGATCGACCACAAGCTGCGCGGCGAGATGCTGACGGTGGAGCAGTTCGCCGCGATCGCCGAGCACAAGCCCGAGGCGGCCGCCGGGCACCAGCCGGAGGCGACCGGTGAGCACCAGCCCAAGGCGGCCGCCGGGCACCGGCCGAAGCAGAGCGACGAGGTCGAGTCCGAGTGATCACCGTACGGGTTCCGGCCAAGGTCAACGTCCAGCTCGGGGTGGGCGGACTGCGTGCCGACGGGTTCCACGACCTGGCCAACGTGTTCTTCGCCGTCGCCCTCGGCGACGAGGTCACGGCCACGGCGGGGGAGGGCGTCACGCTGTCCTGCACCGGGCCGGACGCCCACGCCGTACCGCTCGACGAGAGCAACCTCGCCGCCCGTGCCGCCCGCCTGCTCGCCGCCCACCACGGCATCGCCGAGCCCGGCGTGCACCTGCACATCGCCAAGGCCATCCCGGTCGCCGGCGGCATGGCCGGCGGCAGCGCCGACGGGGCGGCCGCGCTGGTCGCCTGTGACGCGCTCTGGCAGCTCGACACCCCCCTCGACACGCTCCTGGAGCTGGCCGCCGAACTCGGCTCCGACGTGCCGTTCGCCCTGCTCGGTGGCGTCGCGCTGGGCCGCGGCCGGGGCGAGATCCTGCAGCCGCTCACCGTCGAGGGCACCTTCCACTGGGTGTTCGCGGTCGCCGACGGCGGCCTCTCCACCCCCGCCGTCTTCCGCGAGTGCGACCGCCTGCGCGAGGAGACCGGCACCGGCTCCAGCGAGGTGCAGGTGCCCACCCCCGACGCCGACCCGGCGCTGCTCGCCGCGCTCGCCGCCGGCGACGCCGTCGCCCTGGCCGCCGCCCTCACCAACGACCTCCAGCCCGCCGCCCTCTCGCTGCGCCCCTCGCTCGCGGCCACCCTGCGGGCCGGCACCGAGGCCGGCGCGCTCGGCGCCCTGGTCTCCGGCTCCGGGCCGACCTGCGCGTTCCTCGCCAAGGACGCCGACGCGGCGGCCGCCGTCGCCGAGGCACTGCGGGCCTCCGGCACCTGCCGGACCGCGCACGCCACGTACGGGCCGGTGCCAGGGGCCGGGCTGGTGCCGTAGCTCCTCCGCCGGTGCAGGGCCCCCGCCGGTGCAGGGCCCCCGCCGGTGCAGGGCCCCCGCCGATGCAGGGCCCCCGCAGGTGGGGGCTCCCGGGCCCCGCCGGTGCAGGCGGTGAGGGCGCTTCGGCGGGCCCATTAGGCTGGGGAGATCGGGGTGTCCCCGACAGGGGCGCCCGGCCGCGAGCGGCGGGCCGCCCCGAGACCGCCAACCCAGGAGCGCAGCACACGTGGCCGTCAACCTCGCCACCATCGAGTCCGTCACGAAGGTCTACGGCACCCGCGCCCTCCTGGACGGGGTCAGCCTCGGTGTCAGCGAGGGTGACCGGATCGGTGTCGTCGGACGCAACGGCGACGGCAAGACCACCCTGATCCGGATGCTCGCCAAGCTGGAGGAGCCGGACGGCGGGCGGATCACCCACGCCGGCGGGGTGGAGATGGCCATCCTCACCCAGCACGACTCGCTCGACCCCAAGGCCACCATCCGGCACGAGGTGATCGCCGACCGGGCCGACCACGAGTGGCTCGGCGACGCCCGCATCCGCGACATCATCGAAGGCCTCTTCGGCGGCCTCGACCTGCCCGGCTTCGCCGACGGCCTCGACACCGTCATCGGCCCGCTCTCCGGTGGCGAGCGCCGCCGGATCGCCCTCGCCAAGCTGCTCCTCGGCTCGCCCGACCTGATCGTCCTCGACGAGCCCACCAACCACCTCGACGTCGAGGGCATCAACTGGCTCGCCCAGCACCTGCAGAAGCGCCGCTCCGCGCTGGTCTGCGTCACCCACGACCGCTGGTTCCTCGACCAGGTCTGCACCCGGATGTGGGATGTCCAGGGCGGCGCCGTCCACGAGTACGAGGGCGGCTACTCCGACTACGTCTTCGCCCGCGCCGAGCGCTCCCGGATCGAGGCCGTCGAGGAGCAGAAGCGGCAGAACCTCGCCCGCAAGGAACTCGCCTGGCTGCGCCGCGGCGCCCCCGCCCGCACCTCCAAGCCGCGCTACCGGATCGAGGCCGCCAACGCCCTGATCGCCGACGTGCCGGAGCCGCGGGACAGCTCCGAGCTGATGAACTTCGCCAACGCGCGCCTGGGCAAGACCGTCTTCGACCTGGAGGGCGTCACCGTCAAGGCCGGCCCCAAGCTGCTGCTGGAGAACCTCACCTGGCAGCTCGGCCCCGGCGACCGGATCGGCCTGCTCGGCGTCAACGGCGCCGGCAAGACCTCGCTGCTGCGCGCCCTGCGCGACGCGTACGCCTCCGAAGGCGACGTGCAGCCCGCGTCGGGCCTGATCAAGGTCGGCAAGACGGTGCGGCTCGCCTACCTGTCGCAGGAGGTCGCCGAGCTGGACCCGGCCATCCGGGTGCTCCAGGCCGTCGAGCAGATCCGCTCGCGCGTGGACCTCGGCAAGGGCCGGGAGATGAGCGCCGGCCAGCTGTGCGAGCAGTTCGGCTTCGGCAAGGACAAGCAGTGGACGCCGGTCGGCGACCTGTCCGGCGGCGAGCGGCGGCGGCTCCAGCTGCTGCGCCTGCTCATGGACGAGCCCAACGTGCTGTTCCTCGACGAGCCCACCAACGACCTCGACATCGAGACCCTCAACCAGCTGGAGGACCTGCTCGACGGCTGGCCCGGCTCGATGATCGTCATCAGCCACGACCGCTTCTTCATCGAGCGCACCACCGACGTCGTCCACGCGCTGCTGGGCGACAAGAAGATGCGGATGCTGCCCGGCGGCGTCGACGAGTACCTGGAGCGGCGGGCGCGGATGGCCGCCTCGATCGCCGCCGCCGCTTCGGCCGCTTCCGTCACGTCGGGGGCCTCGGGCGCGGCGGGCACCTCGGGAGCCTCGGGCGCCTCGGGTGCCGAGGCCGCTCCATCGGCGCTGTCGGGCGGCGATCTGCGGGCGGCGAAGAAGGAGATGCAGAAGCTGGAGCGGCAGATCGCCAAGCTGGACGAGAAGGAGGCCAAGCTGCACGCCCAACTCGCCGAGCACGCCGCCGACTTCTCCAAGGTCGCGGAGCTGGACGCGCAGCTGCGCGGCGTCCGGGAGGAGAAGGAGGAGCTGGAGATGAGCTGGCTGGAGCTGGCCGAGCAGGTCTGAGCTCGCTGAAGGGGCCTCCGTCGGGGTCGTCTCCTGAGGATTCCTCCCGGGGTGGCTACCGGGGTGGCTACCGGGCGAGCAGGGCCTCCAGCTCGTCCGCCGCACGGCCCAGCGCACTGCGCGTCGGGTCGTGCGGCGCCGTCGGGCGGGCCGCCGCCCCGGTCGGCGGGCGGTGCTCGCGGGCTGCGGCGGTCAGCTCGTCCAGCGCCCGGCACACCCGTCCGACCTCCGTCGGGTCCGGCACCCGGCCGCCGTACCGGAGCTGCGCCGCGAACGCCGCCACCGCGCCGCCCAGCCGCTCCAAGGCCGCCGTCGCAGGCAGCCACTGCTCCGCCAGCCGACCGGTCGGCGGCGGCTCGGCCAGCCCCTGCCGCACCTCCTGGCGGGCGTCCGCCAGCGCCCGGTAGGCCGTACGGCGCAGCCACACCTCGGCCCGGCCGGCGTCCCCGGTGACCGCGTCCAGGTAGGCCCGCAGCGCGGTGGCCGCGTCCACCAGCCGCGGCTCGATCCGGTGGCGCGGACGCTCCGGCCACAGCAGGTAGCCGAAGAGCAGCACGATCGCGCTGGCGAGCACCGTGTCCAGCACCCGCGGCCAGAACTCGGCCGCGCTGCTCTGCCCGCCCAGCTGGAGCAGGATCAGCGCCATCGGCGTCATCGCCACCGTGTTCAGCCCGTAGTGCGCCGCCGTCGCGTACGGCAGCAGGGCCACGCAGAACGCGGCGATCGCCGTCAGCACCCACTCGTCGGTCGTGAGGGAGACCACGGCCGCGGTGACCGCCACCCCGAGCACCGTGCCGATCGAACGGCTCACCGCACGCAGGAACACCGAACCGAGATCCGGCTTCAGCACGAAGGCGATCGTCATCGGCACCCAGTAGCTCTTGCTGAGCGGGTAGTTGGCGGTCACCGCCGAACCCACCGCGATGCACAGCGCCACCCGCAGCCCGTACCGGACCGAACCGCGCGACAGCAGCTTCACCCGGAGCCGCCACGGATCGGGCGGGGGCGCCGGGGCGGTGCCGATCTCCGCGTCCCGGCCGGCCACGGTGTCGGCGGCGGCCCGCAGCGCCACGTCCAGGGCCTGCCGGGACGGGGTGTCCGGCTGCCAGTCCGGGACGACGACCTCGCCGCCGCCCCGCCGGACGGCGGCCGCCAGCCGGCCCGGCACCTCCGCGATCTCCGGCGGCACGGGCCGCCAGGCCCACAGCAGGCCGGTCGCCGCCTCGGTGGCGGCCAGCGCCGCCTCGTACATCCGGCGCAGCCGGGCCGTGCGGGCGGACTCCGCCCCCGGGCGGCGCGGCCTCGGGAGGAGGTCCTGGAGCTGGTTCAACCGGGCCGTCAACACCTGGCGCGAGGCCGCGCCCTGCGGCGTGCCCAGGTCGGCGAGCGTACGGCCGAACGCCTCGTACGCGGCCGCCAACGCGCGGTTGCGCGGATCGGAGGCGGGCCGGAGGTGCGCGCTCCCGGGCAGACCCAGCAGTACGACGAACGCGGCGCCCGCCGGCATCATCGGCGCCGCCGCCCACCACGGATCCGGCAACGGCATCCCGCTGCCCAGCGCGGCCGACACCAGCAGCAGCATCCCGGCCGCCGAACCGCGCGGGCCCGTCGCACTCAGCGCGCCGGACGCGAAGGCGGTGAGCGTGAGCGCCGCGCCGAGCACGGCCGCCGAGACGTCCGCATGCTGAAGGGCGGTACCGATCAGCATGCCGAGCGCCGAGGCCAGCACCGCCGACGCGATCCGGGAGGCCCGCAGCCCCGCCGGCTCGGCCCGGTCGTTCATCGTCGCGTGCATCGCACCCAGGCCGGCGAACACCCCCAGATCCAGCCGGTGCGCCAGCAGGCCGACGGTCAGCGGCACCGCCATACCCACGGCGGCGCGGACCATCAACGCGACCGGCAGCGGAGGCCGGGAGGGGCGCGCGGCGCGCGCCCACCAGGAGGGGGCGGGCTCGTCCGAAGGCATGCGATCACGTCCGTTCTGCGGCCAAGGGTCGCTGCTGTGCGACATTGCGCGGCAGATGGGGGCGTACCCGGTCCAACCGGGCGAGGCCAGTCTAGCGGGGGCTTGTCCAGGTGCCCCGGCGGGTTGCACGTGTCAAGTTCGTACCGATCGCGCACAGGCGGGCCAAGGGCCCTGCCGGTCCGACAGAGGCGGTGGCTACGATTGTGGAGGTTGAAACCGCCCCCAGGGCGGGCGGTGCACCGACCAGGACTGTACGACCGAGAAGTTGACGGTATGTTGCGGAGCGGCGGCCCCGGGGTTACCCCGAACCGCCGCCCGTACGGGGGAAGAGGTGAACTGCTGTGGCAGGAGAGGTTCCACCGAACACGGGGGCCAATCCGGATCCGTCCGGTGACGTCACGCCTTTTACGCTCAGCCATTACATGGGGATCGGCCCCGTGATCAGCACCGTGCAGACGTACGTCAGCGCCGGCGACCTGGTGTCCGCCTTCGGCAAGCAGGACGTCAAGGTCGAACTCGACACGCTCACGTCGTTCGCGAAGAAGATCGAGGCCCTGCTCCAGGCGATGGAGGGCTCCCCGGCGGCACCGTACAAGCTCCAGGAGCAGAAGCTGACCGGAGGGAGCTTCGCCAGCGCGCAGTTCGCCGAGGCGACGGCCCTGACGGCGGCCTACGGCAAGGTGCACACCCAGCTCGTCAAGCTGCACAAGGACTTCGTGTCGCAGATCGAGGCGATGAAGACAGCGGTCGCACAGACGGCGGGCAACTACTCGACCAACGAGGACAACACGACGGCCGACCAGAACGCCGTCGCGAAGAACGCAGGCGGCACCACGCCGGAGCGGGCCGACTCGACGTTCTGATGGTCGTGCGAGGAGAGATCTACGGGGAGACGGGGAGTAAGTAGTGGCAGGCGGAACGAACTTCGAGAGCTACGACCACGACAAACTGAGGAAGATGGTCGACAGCACGGACCCCTCAACGGTCCTGAGCCGCGGCACCCAGCTGCAGTCGGCCGGCCGTGTTCTGAAAGAACTGAGCACGGCGCTCAAGTCGCACATCGACCAGGTCCACTGGGAAGGCCCTGCCGCCGAGAGCTTCAAGACCTGGGCCGGGAACCTGCAGCAGTCCGCCGGACTGCTCGGCGACTACTCCAAGACCGCCGGCGACGCCATGCACCAGGCAGGCGAGGCGCTCAGCACCGCCAAGTCCGCTGTGCCCGAACCGCCGCACACGGAGATCGCGACGGTCGCCAAGCGCAACAGCCAGACGGTCTACCTGTCCCCAAGCGTGCAGCTCGCCGTCGGACAGTCCGTCGACGACTACATGAAGACGGTCAACACGAATTGGGTGACCGGGACAGAGGCCACCCAGGCCCAGGCGAAGGTTCAGAAGGAGCACCAGGAAGCCGTTCTCCAGATGGAGAAGCTGGCGCAGGCGTACGACGCGGCGACGACGAAGCTGGCCGGGCTCGGAGTAGTGGACCTCCCGGGGACGCCCGGTGGTGAGAAGGAGAGGGGCACAGACTCGGGGTACACGGGCGGTGGCGGTTACGGAGGGGGCTCGGGCGGCTCTCTCCGAAGCCCTCGTTCGAGCGGTGGTACCAGTAGCGGTGGGAACTACCGTTCGTCCGGAAATAGCTACAGCGGTGGTTCGGTCACCATTCACAACCCGGGGTCGGACCCACAGGGGCCGAGTGTGTCGGGGCACACCGACCCGATTCCGCCGCGAAACGGCGGCCAGGTGCCGCCGACGCCAGTGGATGTGGGTTCCTCGACGCCGTCTTCCGTGCCGGCGGACCCCGTCTACCGTCCTGGTACCGGCCTCGACAGCCTGCCGGCAGTGCCGACCCTGCCAGGTCAGACGGGCCCGGTCGGGCCCAGCGGTGGTGGCAGCTTCCCGCCTGACGGTCCGGGTGGTACTCCTGGATACCCAGGTGGCCCCGGTGGGACTCCGGGATACCCCGGTGTTCCGGGTGGCGGCCCGGTGACCGGCTTCCCGGTCGGGACCGGCGGTGGTTCGATTCCGGTCAAGGGTGGCAGCGGGTCCATCTCCGGCAAGGGCGGTGGCTCGGTCCCCGCCCGTACGGTTCCGTTCGGTGGCGGCTCGGTGCCGGGAAAGTCCGGCGGTACCCCGGGTCTGCCCAGCGGGACGGTATTCGGCGCCCGCGAGGCCCAGGCGGGCCGGTCGGGAACCGCCGGCAGCACGGGCGGCATGCACCCGGGGATGGGTGGCGGCCACGGAGCGGTTGGGGCGGGTGGCAGCTCGCGGGGCCGGGGCCTGACCTCGACCGGAGGAGGCACGATCGGCGGCCGCAAGGGACCGGCCGCCGGAGGGGAGTTCACACCCGGTGGCACGGGTCTGCGCAACCGGGCGACCAGTGCGGGTGGCGCCGAGGGCGGAGCCCGGTCCGGGCAGAACGGCACGATGGCCCCTGGAACGGCGGGTCACTCCGGGCGGAACGAGCGCGATCGCCGCAAGCGGGCCGACTACCTCCATGAGGACGAGGAGACCTGGACCAGCGGTACGCCGCACAGCAACCCGGACGTGATTGAGTAGGACGGCAACGACTGCCCGGCCACTGGGCCTTTCCCGGTGGCCGGGCAGACCTGTTCAGGGTGTTTCTCTCGATCGACGGGGAATTGGCGAGGAGTTGTGATGGGGCGGAAACGAGTGCGTCATCGGGTTTTTGCTGCGGCACTCCTGACTGTGGGAATCGTGGTCGGCCCGGTTGCAGTGCCTGCCGTTGCCGGTGATTCGATCCGCGCTGATCAGTGGCACCTGGATGCTATGCATGCGCCAGAAATGTGGAAGATCTCGAAGGGCGAAGGAATCACTGTTGCGGTGATCGATGG
The DNA here is from genome assembly GCF_044742585.1 of Kitasatospora sp. NPDC087861. Taxonomy (NCBI): domain Bacteria; kingdom Bacillati; phylum Actinomycetota; class Actinomycetes; order Kitasatosporales; family Streptomycetaceae; genus Kitasatospora; species Kitasatospora sp. NPDC087861. The sequence goes on along the minus strand of NZ_JBIUUS010000020.1, from coordinate 38,819 downwards.
GGGCTTCAAGCTGGATCACCCAGATTTGGAAGGACAGTTCCTTCCTGGCAAGGACTTCAGCGGGAGCCCCGGCGGAGTGGGTTCCTATGCAAGCGGGCATGGCACGGAGATGGCCAGCCTTATTGCCGGGACGGGCAAGAATCGAGGGGGCGGCGGGGCCTACGGCCTAGCGCCCAGCTCCAGAATTCTTCCGCTGAAGATCAGTAATGGGTCCGAAGGGTCGGTTATCGCTGCCGATTTTCTTGACCAGATTGGGCAAGCTGTTGCCTATGCGGTCGACCAAGGTGCCCGGGTGATCAACATCTCGCAGGGCACGGCTGCAGTGACAGCCGACCCGGAGGATGTGGCCAAGCTGAATCGGATTCTTGCAACTGCGAGGGCGAAAGGCTCGCTCGTGGTCTCCAGTGTCGGAAATTCGGCACAGTCGGGGAATCTAGTTGAATACCCTGGCGCTCTGCCTAATGTTGTCGGGGTTGGAGCTGTCGACCGTAGCGGAACCGTGACGCCGGAGTCTCAAATGGGGCCGCAGGTCGCTCTTGTGGCTCCAGGCATGGACATCATTGAAGCCTGCACATATTCTACGGGATATTGCAAGAGTCACGGAACATCGGACGCGACCGCTCTGGTTTCCGCTTCGGCGGCGCTGGTGTGGTCGGTGCATCCGGACTGGACGGCGAATCAGATTCTGAGGGTCCTCATCAACACGGCGGGAAAGTCGAGCGACGGGGCCGTCCGAAACAATGACGCCGGATATGGGGCGGTGCGACCGCGGATCGCGCTGACGGATCCTGGTGATCCCGGTCCGGCGGACATCTCTCCGCTTCCGGTACCTGAGGTTTCGCCGTCGGCTGCTCCGTCGGCTTCGGCGGGTTCGCCCTCTCCTGCCGCGTCGGCGCCGAGCTCGGTGGTGCCGAGTCCGAGTGATGTAGCGGTGGGGGCACCGGAGTCGGGGAAGTCGTCCGGTTCGGGCAGCGCGCTGCCAGTCGTGGCCGCTGTGGTGGGCGGGTTGGTGATCGTCGCCGGTGTTGTGTTTGTCCTGCTGCGGAGGCGGAAGGTGGGTGAGCCTGCTGAGGCGTACGGGCCGCCGGCGCTGCAGCAGGTGGGCTCGGTGACTCCGCCGCCTCCGCCGTCGTACGAGCCGCCGGTGCCGCCGGGGGACAATCCGTACGCGAGGTAGTCGCATGTCGCTTTGACCGCCCGGCCGTTGGGTGTTGAGCCCGACCGGTCGGGCAGTTGCGTGCCCGGAGGTTCCAGCGGGGGCGAAGCGGTTCAGGTGGTCATCGTCCGTACGGCGGGTTCGACCGCCACGGAGACTTCGAGGGCCGACCGTAGGCAGCGGCGGCCCCGAAGGGCCGTGGAAGGGCGTGGTTGTTGTGGTCGACCGCAGAGATCAACCACGGGACCCCCATGCGCGTCCGCATGTGACGTCCTCTCCCATGGTCCGCCGCCCGTCAGTGCTTGCCGCCGGTCGGTGCTGTTCGGTCCGAGTCACTGATGCCGGGAGTCTGCCGGGGGCGCGCGTGGTGCGCATGAGTACGCGCGTTCAGGTCGTGCGCCTGGGTCACTCGGGTGGGGGCTGGTGGGAGGGGTGGGTGGGTGGCCAGGGTGGTGGTATGGATGCGGAGGAAGCCCGGCGGGTGGGGCAGTTGCGGCGTGCGGCGGCTGCGGCGCTGATCGGTACGGCGATCGAGTTCTACGACTTCTTTTTGTACGGAACGGCTGCGGCCTTGGTGTTCGGGTCGGTGTTCTTTCCTGAACTGGGCACGATGGGGGCGCTGTTGGCGGCGTTCTCGGTGTACGCGGTGGCGTTTCTGGCCCGGCCGCTGGGGGCGGTGGTGTTCGGGCACTTCGGGGATCGGGTGGGGCGGAAGGCGACGCTGGTGGTGTCGCTGTTGTCGATGGGCTTGTCGACGGCGGCGGTGGGGGTGTTGCCGGGGTTCGGCTCGTGGGGGTGGTGGGCGCCGGCGGCGTTGGTGGCGCTGCGGGTGTGCCAGGGCGTGGGGTTGGGCGGGGAGTGGGGTGGGGCGGCGCTGCTGATCGCGGAGAACGCGCCGGCCGGGCGGCGGGGGCGGTACGGGGCGTTCCTTCAGCTGGGGCCGACGATCGGGTTCGTGTTGGCGAACGGGGTCTTCCTGGCGGTCCAACTCGGTCTGGACGAACGGGCGTTCCGGGAGTGGGGCTGGCGGGTGCCGTTCCTGGCGTCGCTGGGGCTGGTAGCGGTGGGGTTGTTCGTACGGCTGCGGTTGGAGGAGACGCCGCTGTTCCGGCCGGACGAGCCGAGGGACCGGGCGCCGGTGGTGGAGGTGCTGTGCGGGCATTGGCGCACGGTGCTGTTGGGCTGCGGGGCGATCACCGTGGGGTACGCGCTGTTCTACCTGACCACGACCTATGCGTTGGCGTATGCCACGTCCGGGCTGGGGGTGGCGAGTTCGCTGGTGCTGTCGATGCTGCTGGTGGGCGCGGCGGGCATGGCTGCGACGGTGTGGGTGAGCGCGTCGCGCAGTGACGGGTGGGGGCGGCGGCGGACGTTGTGCTGGGCGACGGGTCTGGCGGCGGGGTGGTCGCTGGTGTTGTTCCCGCTGTTGGAGACGGTGCGCTGGCCGTTGATGTTCCTGGCGCTGGCGGGTGCGCTGGTGGTGCTCGGGTGCCTGATGGGGCCGGTGGCGGCGTTCCTGCCGGAGCTGTTCCCGACCCGGGTGCGGTACACGGGCGCCGCGCTGACGTACAACCTGGGCGGGGTGGTGGGCGGTGCGACGACGCCGCTGGCGGCGACGAGGCTGACCGCGGCGTACGGGACGGCGCAGCCGGTCGGCTGGTACCTGGCGGGGTTGGGCGCGGTGGCGCTGGGGTGTCTGTGGCTGCTGCCGGAGACCGGTGGCGCGGAGCTGGGGGCGGTGGACGGCGGACGCCGCCGGGTGCCCCTCCTGGGGACGGACCCGGCGGCGTAGGTGCCGACCGTGCGGGGTGGTCAGCCGGCGAGGGCGGCGCGGCCGGCCAGCACGACGGCGGTGTGCTTGGCGACCCGCTCGCCGAGGTGCTCGGCGGTCGCGATGTCGGCCTTGTGCACGGCCTCGGGGCCGGCGTCGGACGGGCTGGAGGCGGCGGCGCCGTTGAAGAAGCCGAGGCGGTTGAGGTCGTTCTCGGTGGCGGTGGTGGAGTTCCAGCCGGGCTTGAGGCCGAGGTTGACCCAGCTCATGGAGTGCTGGGCGGCGAGGGTCTGGAAGAAGGCGAGGGTGCCGGCCTTGTCGCCGCTCTTGGAGGCGGAGTTGGTGAAGCCGGCGGCGACCTTGTCCCGCCAGGCGTCCGAGAACCAGCGCTTGCTGGTGGCCTCCGCGAAGACGTGGAAGGCGCCGGAGGCGGTGCCCATGTAGGTGGGGGAGCCGAAGACGATCGCGTCCGCGGCGTCGAGCTGGGCCCACTGCTCGTCGGTGATGGTGTCGACGGCGATCGAGACGACCTCGGCGCCGGCGGCGGCCGCGCCGCGGGCGACGGCCTCGGCTATGACGGCGGTGTGGCCGTAGCCGGAGTGGTAGGCGAGGGCGACGGTCGGGCGGATGGCGGTCATGCGGGGCACTCCTGTACGGGGACGGGAACGGAAACCGGAACGGAAGCGGGAACGGAACCAGGAACGGGTGAGGGCAGGGGCAGAAGCACCGTGCTGGGCCCGTCGGCCGATCGGTCTCCAATATAGACCAGGTCTCCATTAGTTACCAGGAGTGGATTGGAGACCGCAGGGCTACCCTGGACGGCATGACGACGGAGGAAGTGGCCCAGGCGCAGGTCTGCGTCGGGCGGCACGGGCAGGAGTGGGGGAGTGGGCAGGGGAAGGACGAGGAGCAGGAGCTCGACGTCTTCGCCCAGCTCTGTCCCAGCCGCGCGATGTTCGCCGAGCTGGCCGACAAGTGGTCGATGCTGATCCTGATGAGCCTCGCCGGGTGCGGGCCGCAGCGGTTCTCCGAGCTGCAGCGCGGGATCGGCGGGGTCAGCCGCAAGATGCTCACCCAGTCGCTGCGGACCCTGGAGCGAAGCGGTCTGGTGCGTCGCACGGTGTTCCCGGAGACGCCACCGCGTGTGGTCTACGACCTGCTGCCGCTCGGCCGGGAGCTGGCCGTGCTGCTGGCGCCGCTCGGCCGGTGGACGGAGCAGCGCACCGGGCAGATGTTGGCCGCCCGCGAGGAGTTCGACCAGGCGCACGCCGAGGGCTGAGCCGCAGTACACCGAGGGCTGACCCGCGGCACATCGAGGGCTGGCCCGCCGTGCGCCGGCGACCGGCCCGGTGCGCTCCGGCATGCGCCGAGACCGTGGATCCGATTTCCCTTCCGGGCCGCGAGCCGTGTAATGTCTTCCTTGTTCGACCGGCCCGGTGAAAGCCCGGCAAGCCCCTATAGCTCAGTCGGTAGAGCGTCTCCATGGTAAGGAGAAGGTCTGCGGTTCGATTCCGCATGGGGGCTCCATACGGAAGGCCCTCGCTTCACGGCGAGGGCCTTTTGCTGTTTCCCGATCAGCTCGCCGGGCAGTGCGCGGCGGCCTAGCGGGTCGGGTACGGAATGCGCTGTGATGGTGCGTCATCGGCCGCCCGCCCATGGGGTGCGGGCGCGAGCCGGACCCCGACCGGGAGGGCGTCATGGGCGTTCGACTCGTGGTGGTCGACGACCACCGGCTGCTGGCCGAGGCACTGGCCACGGCGCTTCAGCTGCGCGGCCACCGGGTGCTCGCGGTCGGCTGCCCGGCCGGGGTCGCGGCCGATCTGGTGGTCGGACGGCGGCCGGAGGTGTGCTTGCTGGGGGTGGCCGCGCCGAGCGAGCCGGGGGCCTTCGACGGGCTGCGCCGGATTCGCCGGGAGCGCCCCGAGGTGGCCGTGATCGTGCTCGGACCGGTGGGTGAACTACGCGGCGTGGCGGGCGCGTTCGCGGCCGGGGCAGCCGGGTACGTGCCCAGTGACGAGCGGATCGGGGTGGTCGAGCGGGCGATCGGGCGGGCTCGGGCGGGCGAGGCGGCGGTGGCCGTGGACGTGCTGCGCGGGGCCTTCGACCAGCTGCTGCGGCCGGTCGCCGAGCCGGACGACGAAGCGGTGCGGCTGCTGCGGCTGCTGACCCGCCGTGAGGTGCAGGTGCTGGCCCGGATCGCGGACGGCGAGGACACCGCGGCGATCGCCGCCGGGATGCGGATCGCCGCGAGCACCGCCCGGACGCACGTCCAGCGGGTGCTGATGAAGCTCGGCGCGCGGACCCGGCTGGAGGCCGCCGCGGTGGCCGCCCGGACCGGGCTGCTGGAGCGGATGGCCGGCGGCTGAGCCGGGGCGGCCGCACGGGGCGGGAGCGGTGGCCGCACGGGGCGACAGCCGTGGCCGCACAGGTCGGGAGCGGTGGCCGCACGGGTCGTCAACGGGTGGTCGCGCGGTCCGTTCGGGTGGTCCTGAGCACCCCCGGCGGGCAGGGAGAATATCCCCAGTCGTACGCACGTCGTCGATGGCCGCCGCTGATCCGGCGGACCATCGCCCGCTGGAGGTCTCATCATGAGTAAGTACCTGGTCACGGGTGGCGCCGGCTACGTCGGCAGCGTGGTGGCCGCCCACCTGCTGGAGGCGGGGCACCAGGTGACCGTCCTGGACGATCTCTCCACCGGTTTCCGTGAGGGTGTCCCGGCCGGTGCCGAGTTCGTCGAGGGCCGGATCCAGGAGGCCGGCCGGGTGCTGGACTCCTCCTTCGACGGGGTGCTGCACTTCGCGGCCTCCTCGCAGGTCGGCGAGTCGGTCGTGGACCCGGAGAAGTACTGGCGCAACAACGTGGCCGGTTCGCTGGAGCTGGTCTCCGCGATGCGCGCGGCGGGCGTGCGCAAGCTGGTGTTCTCCTCCACCGCCGCCGTCTACGGCGAGCCGGAGGTCGTGCCGATCGCCGAGACCGCCCGCACCTCGCCGACCAACACCTACGGTGCCACCAAGCTCGCTGTGGACCACCTGATCACCAGCGAGGCCGTCGCACACGGCCTGGCCGCCGTCTCGCTGCGCTACTTCAACGTGGCCGGCGCGTACGGCGCCCACGGGGAGCGCCACGACCCCGAGTCGCACCTGATCCCGCTGGTCTTCCAGGCCGCGCTGGGCCAGCGTCCGCACATCGCGGTGTACGGCGAGGACTACCCGACCCCGGACGGCACCTGCATCCGCGACTACATCCACGTCGCGGACCTGGCCGACGCCCACCTGCTGGCGCTGGACGCGGCCAAGCCGGGCGAGCACCTGATCTGCAACCTGGGCAACGGCAGCGGCTTCTCGGTGCGCGAGGTGATCGAGTCGGTCCGGCGCGTCACCGGCCGGGAGATCCCGGTGCAGGTGGCCGGCCGCCGGGCCGGCGACCCGGCCGTGCTGGTGGCCTCGGCCGCCCGCGCCCACGAGGCGCTGGGCTGGACGCCGCGCCGCCCGAACCTGGACGACATCGTCGCCGACGCCTGGAAGTTCACCCTGGAGAAGAACGCCCAGTAGGCCGCACGACCGCCGCAGGCGCCGCTCCCGGACGGTTCGGGGGCGGCGCCTCGGTGTCGTCCGGGCCATCGGTGTTGTCCGGGGCGCCGGCCGGCGACGCACATCCCGCCACTCACGCACCTCCTGACGAAACTTCACCAAACCGCCACGAGAGGGTTTTCCGGCCCGTACGCTGAGTGCGGTACCGGTGGGGGTCGGCGCTCTTCTTCGGCCGCACCGGTCACCGGTGGGCGGGCGGAGCGGCGGGCCAGGAGCGCGGGTGCCGGGGCCGGTCCCCGACCCCGGGCTCGGGCCGCTCTGAGCAGGGGGGTAGTGACGATGGGGCGGATCCGCGTCCTGGTGGTCGACGACCACCGGATCTTCGCCGAGGCACTGGCCGCGGCACTCGCCGCCGAGCCCGACGTGGAGGTGGGCGCGGCCGGCAGCGCGGCCGCCGCCGAGCGCGCGCTGGAGCGCGCCGCCGTCGAGGGACGGGCCTTCGACGTGGTCCTGATCGACGCCGATCTCGGCGCGGAGGGAGCGGGGGCGTCCGGCGCCCGTACCCGGCCGGGCCAGGACCCGGCCGACGAGGCCCGGCGGCGCCTGGCCCCGCCCGTGCCGCCGCCCCGCCACCCGGCCGCCCCGCCGGTGGCGCCGTCCGGCGGCCGCCCGGTGGACCTGCTCCGCCCGGACGCGCGCGGCACGGGCCCGACCCGCCCGGACCCGTACCGGGCCGACCAGCTCAGAGCCGCGCCCCCGGCGCCCGACGGCATCACCTTGCTCGCCCGGCTCCGCCGCGCCCACCCGGGGCTGCGGGCCGTCGTCCTGGCCGCCGTCGACGACCCGCACCGCGCGGCCCGGGCCCTGCACGCGGGCGCCACCGGCTGGGTGGCCAAGGAGAGTTCGCTGGCCCGGCTGCTCGCCGTGGTCCGGGGCGTGTTGCGGGACGAGACGCACCTGCCGCCCGCGCTGCTGACCGGCGTCATCCGCGAGCTGACCACCGCCCGCCGGGACCGCACCGAGAGCGAGCGGCTGGTCGACACCCTCACCCCGCGGGAGAAGCAGATCCTGCGCTGCATGGTCGCGGGCCTGGGCCGGCAGGCCGTCGCGGAGCGGCTCTACCTGTCGCCGCACACCGTCCGGACGCACATGCAGAACGTGCTCGGCAAGCTCGGGGTGCACTCCACGCTGGCGGCCGTCGCGGTGGCCCGCCGGGCCGGGGTCAGCCCCGCCGAGCCGGTCGTGCCCGCGCCGCCGTCCATCGCGACCACGGTGGACCGGCCGTAGGAGCCGGTTCGGCCGGGACGTTCAACCCGGTTGTTCGGGCCCGTTGTTCAAGCCGGCCGTTCAGCCCGGCCGTTCAGCCCGGCCGTTCAAGTCGGCCGTTCAGCCCGGGATGTTGTCGAACGGGGCGACCAGCTGCCGCAGCAGCGCGGCGAGTTCGCCCTGCTGACCGGCGGTGAGCTGGGCGAGCAGTTCGCGCTCGTGCGCGAGCAGCCCGGCGAGCGCCTGGTCGGCGCGGTCGCGGCCGTCTTCGGTGAGTCGGACGAGCACGCCGCGCCGGTCGTCCGGGTCGGGCAGGCGCTTGACCAGGCCCTTGCCGGTGAGGCGGTCGATGCGGTTGGTCATGGTGCCGGAGGTGACCAGGGTCTGGGTGAGCAGCTGGCCGGGGGAGAGTTGGTACGGGGAGCCGGCCCGTCGCAGGGCGGTCAGGACGTCGAACTCCCAGGGCTCCAGCCCGTGCTCGGCGAAGGCGGTGCGGCGGGCGCGGTCGAGGTGCCGGGCGAGCCGGCTGACCCGGCTGAGGACCTCCAGCGGCCCCACGTCGAGGTCGGGGCGCTCCCGGCGCCACGCTGCGACCAGCCTGTCGACCTCGTCCTCCATGACGATCAGTGTATCGGTGGATGTGTCGATGTGAAGTCTCTTGACATCGAGAAATGTGCCAGCGAGGCTACATCGAGATATCTTGATGTCGAGATACCTGTGAGGTGAACCATGACCACCCCCGTCTGGGACCCGGCGCAGTACCTGCGCTTCGCCGACGAACGCACCCGCCCGCTGCGCGACCTGCTCGCCCGCGTCCCCGCCCTTCCGCACCCGAGCGATCCCGTGATCCTCGACATCGGCTGCGGCCCCGGCAACTCCACCGCCGTGCTGCGCGAACGCTGGCCGCACGCCCGCCTCACCGGCGTCGACAACTCCGCCCCGATGCTGGCCACCGCCCGCACCGAGGGTGAGCCCACCGCCGACTACCTGCTCGCCGACGCCCGCGACTACGACCCGGCCCCGGCCGAACCCGACCTGATCGTCTCCAACGCCACCCTGCAGTGGATCGGCGGTCATCTCGACCTCGTCCCGCGCTGGGCCGCCGCCCTGCGGCCCGGGGGAACCGTCGCCTTCCAGGTCCCCAGCAACTTCGACGCCCCCAGCCACACCCTGCTCGCGGAACTGCGCCGCAGCCCCCGCTGGCGCGACCTCCTCGGCGACGACGCCGTCCGGGCCGGAGTCCACCCGCCCGAGCGCTACCTCGACGCCCTCGTCGCCGCCGGTTGCACCCCCGACGTCTGGGAGACCACCTACCGCACCCTGCTCCCCGGCCCGGACCCGGTCCTCGACTGGGTCAAGGGCACCGCGCTGCGCCCCGTCCTCACCCGGCTCGCCGACCCCGACCGCCGGGCCGCCTTCCTCGCCGAGTACGGAGCGCTCCTGCGCGAGGCCTACCCGGCCGGACCGCACGGCACCGTGTTCCCGTTCCGGCGGATCTTCGCCGTCGGGATCAGGGAGTAGATCAGGGAGTAAGCCGAACCCGGAGCGCGGTCGGGACCCGAAAGCCGGTCAGCCCTTCCGGTCGCCGACCAGCTTCGGGTGCCGCTCCAGTCCCTCCAGCCCGTGCCAGGCCAGATTCACCAGGTGCGCCGCGACCTGCGCCTTGTCCGGCTTGCGGACCTCCAGCCACCACTGCCCGGTCAGCGCCACCATGCCGACCAGCATCTGCGAGTACATCGGGGCCAGCCGGGCGTCGAAGCCCCGGGACTTGAACTCCAGGCCGAGGATGTCCTCCACCTGCGTCGCGATGTCGCTGATCAGCGAGGCGAAGGTGCCGGTCGACTGGGCCACCGGGGAGTCCCGGACCAGGATCCGGAAGCCGTCCGTCGACGTGTCGATGTAGTCCATCAGCGCGAACGCGGCCTGCTCCAGCAGTTCCCGCGAGTGCCCGCCGGTCAGTGCCCCCGTCACCATGTCCAGCAGCAGCTGCATCTCGCGGTCCACCACCACCGCGTACAGCCCCTCCTTGCCGCCGAAGTGCTCGTACACCACCGGCTTCGAGACCCCGGCCCGTTCGGCGATCTCCTCGACCGAGGTGCCGTCGTAGCCGCGCTCCGCGAACACCGTCCGGCCGATCTCCAGCAGCTGTTCCCGCCGCTGCTTGCCGGTCATCCGGACCCGGCCGCCCCGGCGGCGCGTCGCCGGAGCAGTCGCACCCCCCGAGGCGCCCCCGCCCGCCGGTGCAGCGGTTCGCGGACGGGCCGGCTCCGCGTCGGGTGCCGCGTCCGTCCGCGTGCTCTGGTGGCCGCCTGTGCTGTCTGCGCTGCTCCCGTTCACCCCTACATCATGCTGGAAGCGACGCCTCATGCGGCGCGGCGGGCGGCGATCCGTTGTGTGTCCGGCCACCGGACGTCCCGGACCCAGCCCGCCAGCTCGAACCAGCGGATCAGCCGGGCCGAGGAGTCGATCTGTCCGCGCAGCACCCCGTGCCGGGCCGCGGTCGGGTCCGCGTGGTGCAGGTTGTGCCAGGACTCGCCGCAGGAGAGCACCGCCAGCCACCAGACGTTGCCCGAGCGGTCCCGGGAGCGGAACGGGCGCCGGCCGACGGCGTGGCAGATCGAGTTGATCGACCAGGTGACGTGGTGCAGCAGCGCCACCCGGACCAGCGATCCCCAGAAGAAGGCGGACAGCGCACCCGACCAGGACAGTGTGACCAGCCCGCCGACCAGCGGGGGCAGCAGCAGCGAGATCATGGTCCAGAGCCAGAACAGCCGGGAGATCCGCCTTATGGCCGGGTCGCGGACGAGGTCCGGCGCGTACGCGAGCTGCGGGGTCTGCTCCTCGTCGAACATCCAGCCCATGTGCGCCCACCACAGGCCCTTGAGCAGCGCCGGGAGGCTCTCCCCATAGCGCCACGGCGAGTGCGGGTCGCCGTCCTTGTCGCTGAACCGGTGGTGCTTGCGGTGGTCGGCCACCCAGCGCACCAGCGGGCCCTCGACCGCCAGGCTGCCGGCGACCGCGAGGGCGAGCCGCATCGGGCGGTTGGCCTTGAAGGCGCCGTGGGTGAAGTAGCGGTGGTAACCGACGGTGATGCCGTGGCAGGTGAGGAAGTACATCGCGACGGTGATCGCCGCGTCCGTCCACCCCAGCCCCCACCCCCAGGCCACCGGCACGGCGGCCAGCAGTGCGGCGAACGGCAGGACGATGAACAGCCCGAGCGCGAGCCGCTCGGCGACGCCCTGCCGCTCCCCGCCGCGGGTGGCGGACGGCGGGGTGGCGGAGTCGGGGGAATCGGTGGGAAGCGCGGCGGTCCCCGCGCTCGGCTCGCCGTCCTGGATGGTCATGGGCGTCCCTTTGCGGCGTCCCTGTGCGGGAGAGGAGCGGAGGCTACGTTGGCGTAACCTACGGCATCGTAGGTTGCGCTCCGTGGCGAAGGGAACACACTGCCGCGCGGCGCTTGAGTGAATTCACCCGACTGGATGGATGAACCCCCGGCCCGGTCCGTTCGAGAATCTCCGGCGGATCGGGGCCTGCGGATCGGGGCAGTTGATACCCACGGCAGCGTCGACTCGGGTAGGGTCTGAGCAACTATCCGCCGTGGTGTAATGGCAGCACAGGGCCCTTTGGAGGCCTTTGTCTGGGTTCGAATCCTAGCGGCGGAGCTTCTGCACGCCTCTGGTTCGGGCGTACCACCGATCCGCCGGTATTGTCGGTGCTGCTCGGCGGACTGTGCGAATGGCGACCGGCCTCGGTCCGGTCCGGGCCCGTTCCGCCCCCTCTGAACCGACCGAGGAGCCTCCCCGCATGGGTGCCAATTCGCTTGCCGCCGTTGTCGTGCTCGCCGCCGGTGGCGGGACCCGGATGAAGTCGAACAAGCTGCCCAAGGTGCTGCACGAGGTGTGCGGCCGGTCGCTGGTGGGTCATTCGGTGTCGGCGGCGGGGGAGCTGACGCCGGAGCAGCTCGTCGTGGTGGTCGGCCACCAGCGCGAGCAGGTCCAGGAGCACCTGGCGGCGCACTACCCGGCGGCCCGCCCGGTGGTGCAGGAGGAGCAGAAGGGCACCGGACACGCGGTGCGCACCGCGCTGGAGGCGCTGGCCGCGGACGGCGTGGTGCTGGACGGCACGGTGATCGTCACCGCCGGGGACTCCCCGCTGCTGACCGGGGCCACGCTGCGCCGCCTGGCGAAGGCGCACACCGACCAGGACAACGGGGTCACCGTGCTGACCGCCGTCGTCCCCGAGCCCTTCGGCTACGGCCGGATCCTGCGGGACGAGGACGGCACGGTCGCCGCGATCGTCGAGGAGCGGGACGCCACCGCCGTCCAGCGCTCGATCGCCGAGATCAACTCGGGCGTCTTCGCCTTCGACGCCAAGCTGCTGGCCGAGGCGCTGGCCGAGCTCACCACGGACAACTCGCAGGGCGAGGAGTACCTGACCGACACCCTGGAGATCCTGCGCACGGCCGGGCACCGGGTCGGCGCCGTGGTCGCGGAGGACCACCGGGACATCCTCGGCATCAACGACCGGGTGCAGCTGGCGCAGGCCCGCCGGCTGCTGAACGACCGCCTGCTGGAGCGGGCGATGCGGGCCGGCGTCACCGTGGTGGACCCGGGGACCACCTGGATCGACGTGCAGGTGACGTACGAGCCGGACGCCGTCGTGCTGCCGAACACCCAGCTGCAGGGCGCCACCCACCTGGGCGAGGGCTGCGAGGTCGGCCCGAACTCGACCCTCGCCGACACCCTGATCGGCGCCGGCGCCCGTGTGAGCAACACCACGGCGGACCGGGCCGAGGTGGGCGAGCTGGCCACCGCCGGCCCGTACGCCTATCTGCGGCCGGGGGCGAAGCTGGCCCGCAAGGCGAAGGTCGGCACCTACGTCGAGGTGAAGAACTCCGAGCTGGGCGAGGGCGCCAAGGTGCCGCACCTCTCCTACATCGGGGACGCCACGATCGGCGAGGGCACCAACGTCGGCGCGGCCTCGGTCACCGTGAACTACGACGGCGTCAACAAGCACCGCACGGTGATCGGTGCGCACTGCCGCACCGGCTCCGACAACATGTTCATCGCCCCGGTGACGATCGGCGACGGCGCCTACACCGCGGCCGGTTCGGTGATCACCAGCGACGTCCCGGCGGGCGCGCTCGGGGTGAGCCGGGCGCACCAGCGCAACATCGAGGGCTGGGTGGAGCGCAAGCGCCCGGGGACCACCTCGGCGCAGGCCGCGCAGACCGCGACGGACGGGGCCGCGGACGCCTGATGGGGCGGACCGTCGTCCGAGGGACGGTCCCGGGGCGGACGGTTTCCGCGTGGGCGCGTAACCTTGGGGACATACGTGCGCCACTGGGCTTACGGCCCGTGTCCAGGCGTACCGACAATTCCCCCGACCCCACCGTGCGAGCCGGCTGCGCCTGCCTGCGCGGGGTGACGGGGTTCAGCGTCAGCAACGCGAGGAGACGGTGCAGTGAGCGGGATCACGACGTCGGGTGAGAAGAAACTCAAGCTCTTCTCCGGCCGTGCCCACCCGGAACTGGCGAGGGAGGTGGCCGAGGCCCTCGGGACCGAGCTGGTCCCGACCAAGGCCCTGGACTTCGCCAACGGTGAGATCTACGTCCGCTTCCTGGACTCGGCCCGCGGTGCGGACTGCTTCGTGATGCAGAGCCACACGGCTCCCATCAACCAGTGGATCATGGAACAGCTGATCATGATCGATGCGCTGAAGCGGGCCTCCGCCAAGAGCATCACCGCGATCCTGCCGTTCTACGGGTACGCCCGCCAGGACAAGAAGCACCTCGGCCGCGAGCCGATCTCGGCGCGCCTGGTCGCCGACCTGCTGCGCCAGGCGGGCGCCGACCGGCTGATGGCCGTGGACCTGCACACCGCGCAGATCCAGGGCTTCTTCGACGGCCCGGTGGACCACCTGTTCGCGCTGCCGATGCTGGCGGACTACGTGGGCGAGAAGGTGGACCGCTCCAAGCTGACCATCGTGTCCCCGGATGCGGGCCGGGTGAAGGTGGCCGACCAGTGGTGCGACCGGCTGGACGCGCCGCTGGCGATCATCCACAAGCGCCGCGACATGACCCGGGCCAACACCATCCTGTCGGCCGAGGTCGTCGGTGACGTCAAGGACCGGGTCTGCGTCCTGGTCGACGACATGATCGACACCGCCGGCACGATCTGCGCCGCGGCCGACGCGCTGTTCGACAACGGTGCGGCGGACGTCCTGGTGGCGGCCACCCACGGCGTGCTCTCCGGCCCGGCCGCGGACCGGCTGAAGAACTCGCGGGTGAGCGAGTTCGTGTTCACCAACACGCTGCCGACCCCGGCGCAGCTCCAGCTGGACAAGATCACCACGCTGTCCATCGCCCCCTCGATCGCGGCCGCGATCCGCGAGGTGTTCGAGGAGGGCTCGGTCACGAGCCTCTTCGAGGGCGTGCACTGACGAAGCCCCACGGCGGCGGCCCCGGTCTGGATCGGACCGGGGCCGCCGCCGATTTCACGGGAGGCCGCAGGTGCGGTTAGACTCGTGAAACTGCTCGGCGAGGGATGCCGTGCGCCTGCTTGACGGGTGCGCGCTCCGTGATCGACGCGCTGCCGGTGACGGGTTCCCGTCCGTGGCAGAGGCCGTTACCGCCGAGTGACCCCCGAACGTACTGAGGGTGTGGTCCCGGCGGTTTTTCGCGTTGCCTGCACCCCCGCGCCAGTCTTCCCGAGGAGTGCAGTCGTGTCCGAGATCCGCATCGCCGCTGAGACCCGTTCCGAGTTCGGCAAGGGTGCCGCCCGTCGCGCCCGCCGTGCCGGCTTCGTCCCCGGTGTCGTCTACGGCCACGGCCACGCCCCGGTTCACCTGAACCTGCCCGGCCACGACCTGATGATGGCCCTGAAGACCCCGAACGCCCTGCTGGTCGTGCCGATCGAGGGCAAGGACGAGTACGTGCTGCCGAAGGCCGTCCAGCGTGAGGCCATCAAGCGCACCATCGAGCACGTCGACCTGCTGCTCGTGAAGCGCGGCGAGAAGGTCACCGTCGAGATCCCGGTCCACACCGAGGGCGAGCTGGCCCCCGGCGGCAACCTGCTCGAGCACGTGCTGAACGCCCTGCCGATCGAGGCCGAGGCCACCCACCTGCCCGAGTCCGTGACCGTCTCGGTCGAGGGCCTGGAGGCCGGTGCCTCCATCCTCGCCCAGGACATCACCCTGCCGGCCGGCGTCACCCTGGCCGTCGACGGCGACGCCGTCGTGCTGCAGGTCATCGGCGCCCAGGCCGCTCCGGCCGAGGAGGAGGCCGCCGAGGCCGAGGGCACCGAGGCCTGAGCCTCGCGCCAGCCAGTGAGACCGCTGCCCCGGTCGCTCCCGTCGGAGCGGCCGGGGCAGCGGTGTGTCCGGGAAGATGACGTGGAGCGCGAGCGCGAGGAGCGAGGGTGATGGCGGAGTACGAGGGCCCCTGGCTGGTGGTGGGGCTGGGCAACCCGGGCGAGCAGTACGCCCGCAACCGGCACAACATCGGGTTCATGGTGGTGGACCTGCTGGCGCAGCGGATGGGCGCCAAGTTCAAGGCGCACAAGAGCCGGGCGCAGGTGGCCGAGGGTCGGCTGGCGGGCGAGCGGGTGGTGCTGGCCAAGCCGATGTCGTTCATGAACCTCTCCGGCGGTCCGGTGACGGCGCTGCGGGACTTCTACAAGGCGCCGGCCTCGGCGCTGGTCGCCGTCCACGACGAGCTGGACATCGACTACGCGGCGCTGCGCCTCAAGCTGGGCGGCGGGGACAACGGCCACAACGGGCTGAAGTCGATCACCAAGTCGCTGGGGCCGGACTACTACCGGGTGCGGTGCGGGATCGGTCGGCCGCCGGGCCGGATGGAGGTCGCGGACTTCGTGCTGAAGGACTTCTCCGCCACCGAGCGCAAGGAGCTGGAGTGGTTCGTGGACCGCTCGGCGGACGCGGTGGAGGCGCTGCTGACCGAGGGGCTGGAGCGGGCGCAGGGCACGTACAACTCCTGACGTGTCGTCAGGGCGGGTGCGGTGGTACGCAACAGTCGTACAACGCTTGCCCCGCCAAACCTGAATAGGTGTGAGAAGCCTGTGCGGGATCGGATAGCGTCGGTCGGGTTCGCGAACGAGTCCTGGGGAGTCCTCGATGCGGGGTTTTCGTCCGGTCCGCCGACTGCGGCGGCTCCGGGTGGTCCGACTGAAGCAGCTCGGACGACGGGTCGGTACGGCCGGTGCGCTGGGGGCGGCCGGGGTGCTGCTCTCGGGCGGCGCCGTGGCGCACGCCGACGCGGTGGCGGAGCCGGACCCGGGGATCTCCCCGGAGCCGGCGGCGGCGCAGTTCGGGCCGGTGCTCGGTGAGTCGATGGGCCCGGACGCCGGGCTGCTGGCGGTCGGCGGCGGCCTGGTGGTGGCGGCCGGCGGCGCGGCGCTGTGGTTGAAGCGCCGGCGTGCGGGCGAGCCGGGCGAGTAGGCGAAGAGTCCTCAGGGGCCGGTGTCCACGGAGGTGGGCACCGGCCCTTTCGCGTTCCCCGACGGGCCTGCGCAGGGGCCGCCGCCCACCCCTGGAGGTTGGACGGCGGCCCCTGCGGCCTACGGGTCCGGCGTCAGCCGGTGTTGCGCAGGCCGGCGGCGATGCCGTTGACGGTCAGCAGCAGCGCGCGGGCGCGCAGCGGGTCCTCGTGGCGGCCGGCCGAGACCTCCTCGCGCTGGCGGCGCAGCAGCGCGACCTGAAGGTAGGAGATCGGGTCGAGGTAGGCGTCGCGGACGGTGAAGGTCTGCTTGAGTACCGGGTTGTGCTCCAGCAGCTCGTTCTCGCCGGTGAGCCGGAGCACCTCGCGCAGGGTGAGCTCGTGCTCGGCGACGATCTGGTCGAAGACGTGGTGCAGCTCGGCGGGCACCAGCTGCTCGACGTAGTGGCGGGCGATCCGCAGGTCGGTCTTGGCCAGCGTCATGGCGACGTTGGACAGGAAGTTGCGGAAGAAGTGCCACTGGCCGTGCATCTCGTCGAGCACGTCGCCCAGGCCGGCCGCGCGGGCGGCGGCGAGGCCGGAGCCGACGCCGTACCAGCCGGGGACGATCTGGCGGGACTGGGTCCAGCCGAAGACCCACGGGATGGCCCGCAGGCCGTCGAGGCCGGCGCCGGAGTCGGGGCGGCGGGACGGGCGGGAGCCCAGGTGCAGCGAGGCGAGCTGGTCGACCGGGGTGGCGGCGAAGAAGTACTTCGGCAGGTCGTCCTGCTCGACCAGGGCGCGGTAGGCGGTGTGCGCGGCCGCGGAGACCTGGTCCATCGCGGCGTCCCAGCGGGCCAGCTCCTCGGGGGCCTGGCGCGGCGCGGTGTGCAGCGCGGAGGCGGAGAGGGTGGCGGAGATGGTCAGCTCCAGGTTCTCCCGGGCGAGGGAGGGGAGCAGGTACTTGTCCGAGATGACCTCGCCCTGCTCGGTGACCTTGATCTCGCCCTCCAGGGTGCCCCAGGGCTGGGCCAGGATGGCCTCGTGGGAGGGGCCGCCGCCGCGGCCGACGGTGCCGCCGCGGCCGTGGAACAGGCGCAGCCGGATGCCGTAGCGGTGGGCGACGTCGCGCAGCCGGCGCTGGGCGCGGTGGATCTCCCACTGGGAGGTGGTGATGCCGCCGAACTTGGAGGAGTCCGAGTAGCCGAGCATGACCTCCTGGACGTCGCCGCGCAGCGAGACGAGCAGCCGGTAGGAGGGGTCGGACAGCATCTCGTCCAGGATGCGGTCGGCCTCCTGGAGCTCGTCGGTGGTCTCCAGCAGCGGCACGATGCCGATCTTGGCGATCCCGGCGTGCAGGTCGATCAGGCCGGCCTCGCGGGCCAGGACGGTGGCGGCGAAGACGTCGTCGGCGCCCTGGCACATCGAGATGATGTAGCTCTCGACGATCTCGTCGCCGAAGCGCTCGAAGCCCTCGCGGATGGTGTTGAAGACGCCGAGGGTCTTGGTGCCGGCGGCGTCCAGTGGGGCCGGGGTGGGGGCGAGCGGGCGGCGCGAGCGGAGCTCCTTGGCGAGCAGCTTCTGCCGGTACTCGCGGGGCATGTCGGCGTAGCGCCAGGCCTCCTCGCCGAGGCGGTCGAAGAGCTGGCCGAGGGCGTGGTGGTGGGCCTCGGCGTGCTCGCGGACGTCCATGGTGGCGAGCTGGAGGCCGAAGGCCTCGATGGTGCGGATGGCGCGGGCGAGGCGGCCGTCGGCGATGAGCTCGCCGCGGTGGGCGCGCAGGGAGTCCTGGATGAGCCGCAGGTCGGTGATGAGCTCGCGGGTGCCGAGGTAGTCGCGGCCCTCGATGTGCGAGGTGCCCTGGGCGAGGCGCTCGCGGGTGTTCTCCAGCTTGAGCCGGACGCAGGTCGCCTTGAGGCGGTAGGGCTCCTCGGCGTTCATCCGCTTGTAGCGGGGGCTGAGTTCGGGGAGCTGGTGCAGGTCGGTGTTGAGCGAGGCGAGCAGTTCGACCGAGGCGCCGGCCAGCCGCTCGGAGGTGGAGAGGGTGCTGCGCAGGTCGTCGACGGCGGCCAGGGCGTCCTTGATGCCGTACTCGTGCTGGAGGTTGAGGACGTCCCAGGTGACCTGCGGGGTGACGTTGGGGTTGCCGTCGCGGTCGCCGCCGATCCAGGTGCCGAAGGTGAGCGGGCGGACGCCGTCGGGCAGGGTGAGGCCGACCCGGCCGAGCTCCTCGTGCAGCTCCTCCAGGACCTCGGGGACGGCGTCGCGGTAGAGCTCGTCCAGGTAGTAGACGGCGTTGCGGGCCTCGTCGGTGGGCTCGGGGCGGGCGATGCGCAGTTCGTCGGTCTGCCAGAGCAGGTCGATGACCTCGGCGAGGCGGCGGTCGGCCTGGCGCCGTGCGCTGCTGGTGCGGGCCGGGTCGGCCTGGGAGAGGCCGGCCGCGATCTCCTCGCGGTGGATGCGGTCGAGGAGTTCGCCGATGCGGCGCAGCTTGTTGAGGACGCTGCGGCGGGCGGCCTCGGTGGGGTGGGCGGTGAAGACCGGGCGGACCGCGAGGTGGGCCAGGGTGTCCTCGAGGTGCTTGGGGTCGGCGTCGGCCAGCTGGTCGGCGGTCTGGGCGAGCAGGGAGCCTTCCCGGGCGCGGCGGGTGGCGAACTCGCGGCCGCGGTGCACCTGTTCGGTGACGTTGGCGAGGTGGAAGTAGGTGGAGAAGGCGCGGACCAGCTTGGCGGCGGTGCCCAGGTCGATGTCGGAGAGGAGCTCGGCGGTGGCCTCGCCGTCGGTGCGGCTGAGCAGGCGGACCTGTTCGACCAGGCCCAGCAGCTGGGGGCCCTCCTGGCGGACCAGCGTCTCGCCGAGCAGGTCTCCGAGGCGGCGGATGTCCGCGCGCAGGGCGGCGTTGTCGGCTACGGCGGTGGGGCTGTCCGCCGGAGTGGGGACCGGAGCGGTCACGGCTGGCTCCCTGTGGTGGTGGGGTTCGGCAACGGCTCATCGTCACAGGTCCGCCCGCGGGTGGCGGGTGTGACGCGTGCGGACCGCGCTGTCCGACGCGACCAGCATAGGTGTCGGGGCGGTCGCTGTCCGCGAGGTGGCCGGATGGCGGACAGCGACCGCCGGGGACCGCACGTGGTCTGGACCACTTGAGGGCCTGGCGAGGTGTCGGGGGCAATCCCGGTGGGGAGGGGAGGGGGTTGCCGCTTAGGCTGTCAACCATGAGCAAGTCGCCTGGGGAGCGCGCGCCGGTCCGGTCGTTCTGGTGGTGGAAGCGGCCGCGCAGCGCCTTCCTGGACATCGGGCTGGCGGTGCTCGCCGCGCTGGAGTGCGCGCTCACCACGGTCTCCTTCCTCTCCGCCCGGGTGCACCTGAACTCCGCCGGTGCGACCGGGGTCGCTCTGCTCGGCGCGGTGGCGGGCGGCTCGCTGGTGCTGCGCCGCCGCTGGCCGGCCGTACCGGTGCTGGTGACCCTGGTGGCGATGCCCGGGATGCTGGGCGTCCTGCTGCTGGTGGTGTCGCTGTACACGCTGGCGGAGACCTGGGAGTGGCCCTCCCGGCGGTGGCGGGTGATGGCGCTGTCCGGGCTGGCCTTCGCCGAGGCCGTCGCCGTGATGATGGTGTCGATGCTGACGCCCGGCGACTCCGTCGTGGTGGAGCAGCCGCCGCTCTGGGGACAGGTGCTGATAGCCGTCCTGGTGGCCGTCGGCCTGACCGTCCCGCCGGTGGTGACCGGCCTGTACGTGGGCGCGCGGCGGCGGCTGATCGACTCGCTCAAGGACCGCGCGCACGGCCTGGAGACCGAGCTGGACCTGCTGGCCGAGCAGGCCCAGGAGCGCGCCCGCCGGGCCCGGTTGGAGGAGCGCACCCGGATCGCCCGGGAGATGCACGACGTGGTGGCGCACCGGGTGTCCCTGATGGTGGTGCACGCCGGGGCGCTGGAACGGATCGCCGCCAAGGACCCGGAGAAGGCCACGCAGAGCGCCAAGCTGATGGGCGAGGTCGGCCGGCAGGCGCTCAACGAGCTGCGGGAGATCCTCGGCGTGCTGCGGATGGACGACGAGCGGCAGCCGGAGCCGGACTCGCTGGCCGGGCTGCCGCGGCTGGTCGACCAGTCCCGGGCGGCCGGCATGGCGGTGACGCTGACCGTCAGCGGCAGCCGGCAGGAGTTCACCGGCGAGGCCGAGCAGACCGCCTACCGGGTCGTCCAGGAGGGCCTGACCAACGCGCACAAGTACGCCGGCGGCGCACAGGTGTCCGTCCTGCTCGCGTACGCGCCCAACGGGGTGCGGGTGAGCGTGGTGAACGCCTGCCCGGGCGGGGGCGGCGGCGCGGCGAAGCTGCCCAGCGGCGGCAACGGGCTGGTCGGGATGCGGGAGCGGGTGATCGCGCTGGGCGGCACCTTCTCGTCCGGGCCGGAGGCGGACGGCGGGTTCCGGGTCGAGGCGGTGCTGCCGTCCCGGCTGGCCGTCCGGGCCGAGCCGCTGCGCTGACGGGCCGCTGCGCTGACGGGCCCCTGCACTGACGGGCCTGCGGCGGCGCGCGCCGGGCCGCCGTCAGGACCCGTCGGCGGTGCGCAGCCGCTCGGGGGCGGTGCCGAGGACCAGGGTGGCGACCGCCTGGTCGATGCCGTGGCCGAGGAACCACTCGCCGGTGTGGTCCAGGCTGTAGACCCGGCCCTCCTCGTCGACGGCCAGCAGCGCCTGCCCGTACGCCTCCTCGCCGAGCGGGGCGAGTTGGGTGTCCAGGGCGCGGCCGAGGTCGAGCAGGGTGCGCGGCTGGTGCAGCCCGCACAGCGGGTCGATCAGGAACGGGGTGCGGGCCAGCTGCCGGCCCGGGCCTGCCAGGTCGAAAGCGAGGCCGCCGAACTCGGCCCAGGCCTCCACCGCCGCCGGGAACACCGCGTGCCGCACGCCGGACGCCCCGCCGTACCCCACCAGGGTGTCGGCCCACTCCTCGGCCTGCCGAATCTGCCAGCGGCCGGGGTGCCAGCCGGCCGTCTTGAGCTCGGCGGCGACGTCGGCGGGGAAGCGCGGGCGGGTCCGCTCGAGGGGGGCCGCGGCCAGGGTGGACGGCGGGGGCGGGGGCGGGCTGGGCGGGTTCAGGGCGGACTCCAGGGCTCGGGGACAGGGGCCGTACGAGGGCGCGGTCAGGGCGCGGGCGGCCCGACGGCGACGCTCTGCACGGTGAAGTGCTCCAGCATCGGGACGCAGGAGCGGCACGGCGGGGCGTGCGTGCCGTGCGCCGGGTCGCCCTC
This sequence comes from Kitasatospora sp. NPDC087861, assembly GCF_044742585.1. Taxonomy (NCBI): domain Bacteria; kingdom Bacillati; phylum Actinomycetota; class Actinomycetes; order Kitasatosporales; family Streptomycetaceae; genus Kitasatospora; species Kitasatospora sp. NPDC087861. Next base: position 17,414 of record NZ_JBIUUS010000020.1, on the reverse strand, counting down.
CTCCCGGATGCGGACGGTCGTCATCCGGGAGCCCTTGAGCGCCTTGCGGGCCTCGTGCAGGCTCATCGGCTTGCGGGCGGCGCGCTTGGAGCGCCGGCCATCGACCGCGGTCAGGTACTGGGAGAGCAGGACGGCCTCCGGGCAACGGCCGGTGAACCGCTCGCGCGCCTCGACGGGCAGCGTGCCCAGGAACTCGCCGACCAGCGGGTGCAGGACCGGCCGCCGGGCGTCCTTGTCGCCCGCCAGGGTCTGCACTTCGCCGCCCTTGAGCGACAGTGCGGCGGCGACGGCGGGCAGCAGGCTGTCGCGGTGGTGGCGCAGCACGGGCGGGCCCTGGGGCTCACCGGTGGTCATGCGTCCTCCTCCTCCTCGTTCCCGCTGACGGCAGGACCGGTGGGGCCGGTCCGGGGCAAGCCTGTCAAACGACACCGACATCCGCACAACCGGGGTGCGGGGCGGGCGAACGGCCGTGCGGGACCGGCCGGGTGGTCACCCGATCCTCGCCGGACCGGGGCCGGATCCGCACACCGCCGTCACGACTTGTCCGCCGATTTCCCGAAACCGCCCCCGGTCGTGGGCGCGGCCGGTACCGTTCCAGGACACCGCGGCGCTGCGGCTGCACTGGCTGTGCGACCTGGACGAGGCCAAGGCCCGTACCGTGCTGGGGGAGTACAGCACGGTCGGGGCGACCGGCTCCTACCGCCGGGTGCTCGACGACGAGCGGGTCGGGGCGGTCGCGGTGGCCACGCCCGCGGCCGCGCACTACCGGCTGGTGCGGGCCGCGCTGGAGGCCGGCAAGCACGTCCTGGTGGAGAAGCCGATCACCACCTCCGCCGCCGAGGCCGCCGAGCTGGTCGACCTGGCCGAGCGCAGCGGGCTGGTGCTGATGTGCGACCACACCTTCTGCTACACCCCGGTGGTGCGCCGGATCCGCGAACTGGTGCACGGCGGCGAGATCGGCGACGTCCAGTTCTTCGACTCGGTGCGGATCAACCTCGGACTGGTGCAGCCGGACGTCGACGTGCTGTGGGACCTCGCCCCGCACGACCTGTCGGTCCTCGACTTCGTGCTGCCGCCCGGCGTCGAACCGGTCGGGGTGTCCGCCCAGGGTGCCGACCCGATCGGCGCCGGCCGGGCCTGCGTGGCGTACCTGACGGTGCGGCTGAGCAACGGCGCGCTGGCGCACGGCCCACGGACGGATCGCGGCCACCAGCTTCTACCCGGGCAAGAACCTCGGCGGCTACGGCGACGCCGGGGCGGTGCTCACCGACGACGGCGAACTCGCCGCCGCCGTCCGGCTGATCGGGGACCCCGGCGCGCGCGAGAAGTACCGGCACGAGCGGTTCGGCTTCAACTCCCGGATGGACGCGCTGCAGGCCGTCGTGCTGCGGGCCGAACTGCGCCGGCTGCCCGCCTGGAACGCCGCCCGCCGGGCCGCCGCCGCCCGCTACGACGCGCTGCTCGGCGGCCTCGACGGCCTCACCCTGCCGCGCACCGCGCCCGGCAACGAGCACGTCTGGCACCTGTACGCGGTGCGGATCGGCCCCGGCCGGGACCGCGGCGCGGTGCTCGCCGAGCTGCACGCCGCCGGGATCGGCGCCGGGGTGCACTACCCCGTCCCGGTCCACCCGCAGCCCGCGTTCCGTCACCTCGGCCACCGCGCCGGGGCGTTCCCGGTCGCCGAGCGGTCCGCCCGCGAACTGCTCAGCCTGCCGCTGCACCCGCACCTCACCGAGGCCCAGCAGACCCGGGTGGCCGGGGTGCTGGCGGAGGCGCTCGGCACCCGGCTCTGACGGCCTCCCGCTCCCCGGGCCTTCTCCCCGGGCGGGGGGCCGGGCCCGGGGACGACCCCCTACGCTGGTGTCCAGCAAGCGCACCGAGAATTTGCAGCAGCCAGTGGGGGCTCCCAGATGACGACAGGTCGGCCCGGCGTCGCCGCCGCACCGAACGCGGCGTACGCAGGTCAGGTGGTGCAGTTCCCGGATCCGGTCCGCGCGGAGCGTCACCCCGCCGGGGTCCGGGTGGACGAGTACGGCTACCCGGACTTCGGCCCGTACGCCGCCGCCGCGGCCGAGGTCGCCGACCCGCCGGACGGCTTCGGCGTGGACGAGCTGCGGCTGACCGACTACGTGTCGGCCAACGCCGCGCTGTTCACCCAGGGCCACCCGCTCTGGGCCGACCTGGACACCGCCGTCGCCACCCCGCCCGGCTGGACCTGGCACCACGCGGTCGGCCGGGCCACCCCCGGCTGGCGGCGGATGGAGCTCGTCCCGGTCGAGGTCAAGGCGCTGCTGCGGCACCACGCCGGCCTGGCCACCTCCACCGCCGACCACACCCGCCGCGGCACCCGCCCGCTGCAGGAGCGCCGCCCGGTGCACTTCTCGCTGACCAAGGACGGCGGCGATCCGATCGGCGTCGCCGAGGACCTGGTGCAGCGCGCCGAGGAGCGCCTCGGCTACCGGCTGCCCGGCGCCTACCGCACCTTCCTCAAGCTGGGCGGCGGCCGCACCCCGGTCGGGGTGGCGCTGGACACCGAGCTCGGCATGCTGCTCGACCAGCCCTTCCTGACCCTCAGCGAGGAGTACGGCGTCCAGGACGTCGTGTACGCCAACAAGTGCCTGCGCGACCACCTGACCAAGGACTACCTGGGCGTCGCCTACGCGCAGGGCGGCATCGTCGCGCTCAAGGTGCGCGGCGACCGGATCGGCTCGGTCTGGTTCCACCTGTACGACGACGCCCGCGACACCGGTGCGCCGGAGGCCCCGGAGGAGCGCTGCGCCCGGCTGCTGCTGCCCTGCGGCGAGGACTTCGACGCCTTCCTGCTGCGGCTGGCCGGCAGCCCGCCGGAGCTGGAGACGGTCGCGGAGCTGATGGTGGACGGCGGGTTCGCCCGGGCCGTCCCGGTGGGCTGACGTGGCCGCGGTGGTGGAACGAGCGGGGACGACGAGGATGGGGACAGGGGTGAACCGGGCGTGGTGACGTACGCGCAGGCGCAGGAGCTCGCCGAGGAGTGGATCAACGGCGGGGTGCCGCAGCCGCAGCAGCGCGAGGTGCGGGTCCGGGAGTTCGACCTGGGCTTCGTCTGCTGGGCGGTGGCGCCCGCGGACGGGCCGTCGGGCCCCGCGGGTGCGGCGGACGGCTCGGCGGGCGAGGCACGACTGGTGATCGCCCGGGACTCCGGCGCGACCACGCTCTGGCCCGCGCTGCCCGTCAACGAGGTGGTCCGGCAGTATGAGGAGGTGTACGGGCGGCCGGTCGCGGCCAACCCGGCGGGGGCGGCGAAGCCCGCGCCCGGGCCGGTCGAGGCGACGTCCTTCCTGCTCAGCCCGCCGCAGTGGCTGCAGGAGGCGGGGGCCGCGGCGATCGCGGCGGAGGCGGAGCGGCTGGGGGCCGCCGGTGCTCCTGCTGCCGCTGCTCCCGCCCCGGCTCCGGCTCCGGCGTCCGCGCCGGCTCCGGTTCCGGCCCCTGCGCCGGTGCCGGTCGCCGAGTCGCCCGCGCCCGCCGTTCTGACCGCTCCGCCGGTCTCCGACCGGCCCGCCGGGGACGCGCCGACCATGCTCGCCCCGCCGGCCGGCCCCGCCGAGCCCGCCGTCGGGCCGCAGGCTCCGGCCCCCGTGCCGGTCCCGCCGCCGGGCGTGCCGGTCCCGCCGCCGGGCGTGCCGGTGCCGCCGGCCGGCGGCGAGGCGGCCACCGTCCTGATGCCCGAGGGCCTGCGGACCACCGGGTCCGACCTGCCCGACGCGCCCGCGCCCGCCGGGGCCGAGGCCGCGACCATGCTGATGCCGCCGGAGGGCGGCGGCTACGGCATGCCGCCGGTGCCGCCGGCCGCCGCCCAGGCTCCGCCGTGGCCCGCGCCCGTACCCGCCACCTCCCCGCAGCCGCCCGCGCCCGCCGCGGCCGCCGAGCCGGCGCCGACGCTGCTCGCGTCGCCGGACGCCGTGCCGGGGCTGATGGGCCTGCCGGGCGCGCCCTCCGCGCCGCCTGCACAACCTGCGCCTCCGGCGCCTCCTGCGCCCGTGGAGCATGCGCCGACCATGCTGGCCCCGCCCGGCGGGGTGCCCGGTGCGCCGTCGGCGTCCTCCGCCCCGGCCGAGCACGCGCCGACCGTACTCGCCGCGCCCGGCGATCTCCCCGGACCGGGCGGCCTGCCCGGCGCCCCGGCCCCCGGCGCGCCCGCCGCCCCGGTGGCCGGCGAGGCGCCGCAGGGTGCGCGCGGCCGCAACCCGGGGTCGGCTCCGCCGCCGCCCCCGCCGGCCGCGCTGCGCGGCGGTGCGCCCGGTCCGGGCGCCGCGCCCGGTGGTGCGTCGGGCCGCAACCCCGGCTCCGCCCCGCCGCCGCCCCCGCCCGCCGAGCTGCGGCACACCCCGGGCACCGGCACGCCCGCCGCGAGCCCCGGCGGCCGCGCCGCCGGCTCGACCCCGCCGCCCCCGCCCCCGCCAGGCCTGCGCGGAGGCGCCCCGGCGCCCGCCCCGGCGGCCCAGGCCGCGCCCGCGGCCGGTGTGGCCTACGAGGCGACCCAGCTGGCCGGCGCGATCGACCCGGCGCTGCTGGGCGCCGCCCCGGCCGACCCGGGCACCCCGCCGTCCGGCGGCCCCGCCGTCCCGCCGCCGCCCGGTGGCCCGGCGGCCCCCGCCGCGCCCGTGGCCGGGTACGGCTACCCGAACGCGGGCGCCGCCGTCCCGCCGGCGCCGGTGCCCGGCCCGCCGCCGGGCGCGGCCGTGCCCCCCGGGGTGCCGGCGGTCGGCCCCGGCTACTTCGCCGCGCTCAGCTACCGGGGCCCGGACGGCTCCGAGCAGAAGCTGCTGCACCGCAGCGAGCCCGGCACCCCGCATCCGGAGTGGAAGATCCTGCAGGACCTGCGGCGGCTGAACGTGCCGCCGGAGCAGGTGCTGGAGCTCTACACCGAGCTGGAGTCCTGCGACCTGCCCGGTGGCTACTGCAACCGCATGATCGCCGCGTCCTGGCCGAACGTGCGGCTCACCCACACCGCCGCGTACGGCCGCGACCACGCGTCCCGGCAGGCCGGGATGGCCGAGCTGCTCGACCACCTGGACGAGCTGCACCAGCTGGCCTCCGGGGCCCAGCGGGTCCGCCCGTTCCGGGTGCCGCTGCCCGCGCCGGGGACGGTCCAGCCGCTGCCGCCGCTCCCGCCGCAGCAGCTCGCCCAGGAGCTCGGGACGGCCTTCGGGCCGAACGTGTTCCGCTACGAGCAGCGCGCGGTCTCGCGCCAGGGCGTGCCCGAGCCGGTGTCGCAGTCCCTGATGTGGGCCGGGCTGCCGCGCGACTTCGGCCCGTTCTTCTGGGCGCAGGCGCAGGAGGGCCGGCCGATCCCGACGCTCGCCGAGCTGGCCGCCGAGCGCGGTCTGCCCGCGGCGCCGGACTTCGGCGGCTACCTGGTGCTCGGCAACGACTACGGCCGCCAGCTCTGCGTCCAGTACGGCACCGCGAACGTGGTCGCCGTGGACGTCGACGGAACCGGTCAGCCGCCCCGGTTCGTCAACACCGGTGTACCGGAGTTCGTCCGTGCGATGGCCCTGCTGGGTCGGATGTGGCGGCTGCGGTACGGGCTGACGCCTGACCAGGCCGGTCGTTGGACGACCGACTTCCAGGCGCAGCTCGCCGCGATCGACCCGGCGGCCCTGCAGACCGCGGACACTTGGTGGGCCGTGCTGCTGGAGCAGTTCTGGGACGGCCTGTTGTAGCAGGTCGTCGCGGATCCTCGCAGGTGGGGAGGGGTCGTTCCGGTGTCCGGAACGACCCCTCCGGCATGCCGTCACGGTGGTGCCTCGTTGGGGTTTCGCCCAGATCTGCGCAAAATAGGTCAAGAGGATGGGTCTATTCGTCCGGTCCTCGACGTATTCCGGTCCGCCTGACGACCGAATCCGGCCCCGGCGGCCGAACCGGTTCCGGATCCGTCCGTTCCGTCCGATCATGGGCTCCGCAGCCCGCGACACGAGGGGAAGAGCCCATGAGCGACGCCGTCCCCCAGTACGGCTTCACCGCTGCCCGGCGCGGATACGCGCCCGAGCAGGTCGACCGAGCCCTCACCGCGCTCACCGCGCAGCGCGACGAGGCGTGGGAACGGCTGAGCGTCCTCGGCGCCGGGCTCCGGCAGATGGAGGCCCGGCTGGCCGACATCCGGCGGGCCGCCGAGGACGCCCCGGAGCCCGACTACGAGGTCCTCAGCGAGCAGGCCGCCGGACTGGCCGTGCTGGCCCAGAACGAGGCGCGCGCCGTCCGGGACAAGGCCGAGCGCTTCGCCGAGGACCTCCGGGACGAGGTCTACGAGGCCGGCCAGGCGCTCGACCGCACCGCCAAGGAGTACTCCACCACCACCCGCGCCGAGGCCGACCAGGCCGCCCGGCGCACCGAGGAGCGCACCCGCGCCGAGGCCGAGGGCGTCCGCGCCGAGGCCGACCAGGAGAGCCGCAGCGCCCGGGACGCCGCCACCTCCTACGCCGCCAAGGTGCGGGTGGCCGCCGCCGAGGCGAGCGAGCAGTCCGAGGCGGAGCTGGCCGACCGGCGCCGCAAGGCCGACGAGGACTTCGCCGAGGCCCAGGCCAAGGCCGACGCCGAGGACACCCAGGTCTCGGCGACCGCTGAGCGCCGGGTCAAGGAGGCCGAACAGCACCGGGACACCGTGCTCGGCCAGATCAAGCAGCTGGAGACCGACGCCCAGGCCAAGGCCGACCAGATGATCGAGCAGGCCCGCCGGGAGGCCGAGCGGATCAACGCGGAGAGCGAGCGCGAGCAGCGCGAGTTCGACGGTCGGCTGGAGACCGTGCAGCAGCACCTGGACCACATCAAGGCCACGCTGGCCTCGCTCACCGGCGCGGCGGTCGGCGCGATCGAGCCCGACCACCCGGCGGTGGACGCCGAGCCGGTCGCCGACGTGGTGGCCGATGCGGTCGTCGACGCGGCGCCGGTGGACTCGGAGGCGGACACCGGCGAGATCCCGGTGGCGGGCCTGCGGAAGGTCGTCGCGCCGGCGGCGCGGGAGAAGACGTCGACGGCCGCGCTGCGGATGCCGGTCGTCGGCGGGGCCTCCGGCTCCGGCGGGACGGCCGCCGCCGCGGTGGCGACCGGTCCGGTCGCGCCGGCCGCCGTCCCGCCGAAGCCGGCCGGACTGCCCCGGCCGGCGGCCGACGGCGACGGCGACGGCGAAGGCGAAGGCGTCGAGAAGGAGCCGCAGGACGAGACCCGGATCATCCCGAAGATCGTCATCGTGGACGACGGCGTCGGCTACGCCCCCCCGAACACCGTGAGCTACAAGCGCCGCTGAGCCTGACGTCGGCGCTCGCGTCGACGCCTGCGCCGTCGGCCGGCCCGCGTTCGGCTGGGTGCGTTCCGCGCCCCGGGCCCCGACCGCCCCCATCGGGCGGCCGGGGCCGGCGCGTCGGAGCGGACCTCCGGCGGCCCGCGTCACCGCGGCAGGCGCCGGGGCTGGGGCCGGCAGGGCTCCGGGAAAGAGTTGAGGCCGAGACCCGTGGCGCCCTCCAGGAAAGGGCGCCACGGTTCCCGGCGCTTGGGCGGGCGCCCCCACCCAGGGTCGCCCGGCCTCGCACCTCCGACCCCCATCGGGGGTGCGACAGTGCCGCCACAGCCATCCCCCACGGTTGGGTGCGGCGGGCACATTCACCATGGTGCGCGATCTCCATGGACGGGCAGTGACAGGAGTATGTCCAGTTCGTGGCAGATCGCGGAGCCGGACCTTGACCGGCGTGTGGCTGGTTCGTCCACCGGCCGGTCCGGTGCTCCGTCCAGTGGTTCGTCCGCGGTCCCGTCGCGGGCTCCGGCCGGGATGCGTCCGGGGTCCGTTCGCCGGGCGGGACGGTCGTTCGTTCCCGCCCGGCCCCGCCGGGGCCGTACGCCGCGTGCCCGTCCGTGCCGCGGCGTAGGCTGGATACCCCCGGCCGCTCGGCGTGCCGGGCCGTTCGCGTTGCCCCGGCAGGCCTTCGCCGCCCGGAGGCAGCACCAGCCACGGGACGAAGAAGAGACCCCAGATGAGTCTGACCGGACTGCTCGATGTCGTCGCGCGCGATGCGGCGCTCGCCGAGGCCATCGAGGCGGCGACCGCCACCGGAGCCGCCGCCGGCGGCCGCCGCCACCTGGACCTGGTCGGACCGCCCGCCGCCCGGCCGTTCGCGATCGCCGCGCTGGCCCGCGCGCTCGCCGGCCAGGCCGGCGGCGACCGGGGCCGCCCGGTGCTCGCCGTCACCGCGACCGGCCGGGAGGCCGAGGACCTCGCGGCCTCGCTGCGCTCGCTGCTGCCGCCCGACGCCGTCGCCGAGTACCCGGCCTGGGAGACGCTGCCGCACGAGCGGCTGTCGCCCCGTTCGGACACCGTCGGGCGCCGGCTGGCCGTGCTGCGCCGGATCGTGCACCCGCGGGCGGACGACCCGGCGGCCGGTCCGGTGCAGGTGGTCGTCGCGCCGGTCCGCTCGGTGCTGCAGCCGCAGGTGAAGGGGCTGGCCGAGCTGGAGCCGGTGGCCGTCCGGCGCGGCGAGTCGCACGACCTGGAGGAGGTCGCCCGCCGGCTCTCCGCCGCCGCCTACGCCCGCGTCGAACTGGTCGAGAAGCGCGGCGAGTTCGCTGTCCGCGGCGGCATCCTGGACGTCTTCCCGCCGACCGAGGAGCACCCGCTGCGGGTGGAGTTCTGGGGCGACGAGGTCGAGGAGATCCGCTACTTCAAGGTCGCCGACCAGCGCTCGCTGGAGATCGCCGAGCACGGCCTGTGGGCGCCGCCCTGCCGCGAGCTGCTGCTCACCGACGAGGTGCGGGCGCGGGCCGCCGAGCTGGCCGCCGAGCACCCCGGGCTGGCCGAGATCCTGGACAAGATCGCCGAGGGTATCGCGGTCGAGGGCATGGAGTCGCTGGCGCCCGTCCTGGTGGACGACATGGAGCTGCTGGTGGACGTGCTGCCGCTCGGCTCGGTCGCCGTGGTCTGCGACCCCGAGCGGGTCCGCACCCGGGCCGCCGACCTGGTGGCGACCAGCCAGGAGTTCCTGCACGCCTCCTGGGTGGCGGCCGCGGCCGGCGGGGACCGGCCGATCGACCTGGAGACCATCGACGTCTCCGCCGCCTCGCTGCGCTCGCTCGCCGACGTGCGCGAGCACGCCGCCGAGATCGGCCTGCCCTGGTGGTCGGTCAGCCCGTTCGCGACCAGCGAGTCCACGGTCAACGAGGTGCTGGAGTTCGACGCCAACACCCTGACCCTCGGCATGCACGCCGTCGAGGCCTACCGGGGCGACACCGCCCGGGCGATCGCCGACGCCAAGGAGCGGCTGGCCGCGGACTGGCGGGTCGTCATGGTGACGGAGGGCCACGGGCCCGCCTCCCGGCTCGCCGAGGTGCTCGGCAACGAGGGCATCCCGGCCCGACTGGTCGCCGACCTCGCCGAGGCGCCCACCCGGGACGTCGTCTACGTCTCCTGCGGCTCGATCGAGCACGGCTTCGTCGACGAGGACCTCAAGCTCACCGTCATCACCGAGACCGACCTGTCCGGCCAGAAGTCCTCCACCAAGGACATGCGCCGGATGCCGTCCCGCCGCCGCAACGCGATCGACCCGCTGGCCCTGGCCGCCGGCGACTACGTCGTCCACGAGGCGCACGGCGTCGGCAGGTACGTCGAGATGGTGCAGCGCACCGTCCAGGGCGCCACCCGCGAGTACCTGGTGCTGGAGTACGCCCCGGCTAAGCGCGGCCACCCCGGCGACCGGCTCTTCGTGCCGACCGACCAGCTCGACCAGGTCACCAAGTACGTCGGCGGCGAGGCCCCGACGCTGCACCGGCTCGGTGGCGCCGACTGGGCGAAGACCAAGCAGCGGGCCAAGAAGGCGGTCAAGGAGATCGCCGCCGACCTGATCAAGCTGTACTCGGCCCGGATGGCCGCCCCCGGGCACACCTTCGGCCCGGACACCCCGTGGCAGCGCGAACTGGAGGACGCCTTCCCGTACGCGGAGACGCCGGACCAGCTGACCACCATCGCCGAGGTCAAGTCCGACATGGAGAAGTCCGTCCCGATGGACCGGCTGATCTGCGGCGACGTCGGCTACGGCAAGACCGAGATCGCGGTCCGGGCCGCCTTCAAGGCGGTGCAGGACGGCAAGCAGGTGGCGGTGCTGGTGCCGACCACGCTGCTGGTGCAGCAGCACTTCTCGACCTTCGCCGAGCGGTATGCCAACTTCCCGGTGACGGTGAAGGCGCTGTCCCGGTTCCAGACCGACAGCGAGGCCAAGGCCGTGCTGGAGGGCCTGTTCGAGGGCTCGGTGGACGTCGTCATCGGCACTCACCGACTCTTCTCGTCCGAGACCAGGTTCAAGGACCTCGGTCTGGTCATCGTCGACGAGGAGCAGCGGTTCGGCGTCGAGCACAAGGAACAGCTGAAGAAGCTGCGCGCCAACGTCGACGTGCTCACCATGTCCGCGACCCCGATCCCGCGGACCCTGGAGATGGCCGTCACCGGCATCCGCGAGATGTCCACCATCACCACCCCGCCGGAGGAGCGGCACCCGGTGCTGACCTTCGTCGGCCCCTACGACGAGAAGCAGATCTCGGCCGCGATCCGGCGTGAACTCCTGCGCGAGGGCCAGGTGTTCTACATCCACAACCGGGTGGAGTCGATCGACAAGGCGGCCGCCCGGCTCAAGGACCTCGTCCCCGAGGCGCGGGTCGCCACCGCGCACGGGCAGATGGGGGAGACCCAGTTGGAGAAGGTCGTCGTCGACTTCTGGGAGAAGGAGTTCGACGTCCTGGTGTCGACCACGATCGTGGAGTCCGGCATCGACATCTCCAACGCCAACACCCTGATCGTCGAGCGCGGTGACACCTTCGGCCTCTCCCAGCTGCACCAGCTGCGCGGCCGGGTCGGACGCGGCCGCGAGCGCGGCTACGCGTACATGCTGTACCCGCCGGAGAAGCCGCTCACCGAGACCGCGCACGAGCGCCTGGCCACCATCGCCCAGCACACCGAGATGGGCGCCGGCATGTACGTGGCGATGAAGGACCTGGAGATCCGCGGCGCCGGGAACCTGCTCGGCGGCGAGCAGTCCGGGCACATCGCGGGCGTCGGCTTCGACCTCTACATGCGGATGGTCGGCGAGGCGGTGGCCGAGTTCCGCGAGTCGCTGGCGAACGGCGGCGAGCCGGAGGAGGAGCCGCTGGAGGTGAAGATCGAGCTGCCGGTCGACGCGCACGTGCCGCACGACTACGCGCCCGGCGAGCGGCTGCGGCTGCAGGCGTACCGCTCGATCGCGGCGGTCAACTCGGAGGCGGACATCCAGCAGGTCCGGGACGAACTCGTCGACCGCTACGGCAAGTTGCCCGAGCCGGTGGAGAACCTGCTGCTGGTCGCGGCGCTGCGGCTGTACGCCCGGCGGTGCGGCATCTCGGACATCACCCTGCAGGGGGCCAACGTCCGGTTCGGGCCGGTGGAGCTGCGGGAGTCCCAGCAGCTGCGGCTGAACCGGCTCTACCCGCGCAGCCAGGTCAAGGCGGCCGCCCAGCAGCTGCTGGTGCCGCGGCCGAGCACCGGGCGGATCGGCGGCAAGCCGCTGGTCGGGCGGGAACTGCTGGGCTGGTGCAGCGAGTTCCTGTCGGCGATGTTCGACGACCTGGCGGGGGCGAAGAAGTAGCACCCGCGAGGGGGCGGGGCCGGACGGGCCCCGGAGGAAGTCGGCGGCGGTCCCGGGCTCGGCCCGGGGCCGCCGTTCCGCGTCTTCGGGTGTCGACCGTGGCCCGCGTGCGGTGGTGCGGGTGCGGGCGCTTCGGGGGTGGCGGCTGTGAACAGGGGTGTCGGCCGGGTGTCAGCCGGGGTGTCAGCCGGGGTGTCAGCCGATCTTCCACTGGCCGACCTGGTTGGCGAAGCCGTTGTCCAGGGCGAACTGGACCTTGTCGAGCTTGGCGTCGACCGGGACCTCGAAGGTGACGAAGCCCTTGCCGGTCTCGCCGGGGGCGATGTTGGTGGGGGTCTGGAAGGCGGGGCCGGCCTTGGTCTCGGCGAGGCTCGGGCCGTACGCCTGGCCCTGGGCGTCCACGACCTTGGCGCTGCCCCAGGGGGCCTCGCTGTAGGCCTGGGCGCCGGTGGCCTTGATCTGGAACTGGACCGCGACGTAGCGCTTGCCGTCGGCGGGCTTGAGGTACTCGTTCGCGCTCTCGGCCGGGTCGGCCACCTTCACGGTGGTGACGTCGGCGGTGTTGCCCTTGTCCATGCCCTTGAGCGCGATGGTGTCGCCCACCTTGGCCGGGGCCTTGGGTGCGTCGGCGGCCTTGGTCTCGGCGGGCTTGTCCCCGGCGGGCTTGGCGGTGCCACCGGTGGCGGCGGTCTGCTTGGCCTCGGTCGAGACGGAGGCGCCGCCGGTGGAGTTGCAGGCCGTCGCGGTGAGGGTGACCAGCGCGGCGCCCAGCAGCAGGGCGGCGGTGCGGCGGGTGGCGGCGCGGCGGGCGGTGGTGCGGGCGGTGGCGGACATGGCGGGTGCTCCCGAGTCGTCGGTGTCTTCCTGGTGGTCGCCCCCTGCTCGGTGGCGACGGAGAGATCACACCACTGATCCGTGAACCATGTCAATGAGATTTCATGAAACCTCTCTGTTCACATGTGAACTCCGTTGGGCGAGCGCATCGCTATGCTGTGTGATCACACCTCCCGCCCTCCGGGTTCGCCCGCGCCGCCGAAGGAGCCCCCGTGCCGGACCGTCCCGAAGTGACCGCCGTCGAGATCGCCCGGCTGGCCGGCGTCGGCCGGGCCGCGGTCAGCAACTGGCGCCGCCGCCACCCCGACTTCCCCCTCCCGGTCGGCGGCACCGACGCCAGCCCGACCTTCGCCCTCGGCGAGGTCGAGTCCTGGCTGCGCGCCCAGGGCAAGATCGCCGAACTCCCGCTGCTGGAGCGGGTCTGGCAGCTCGTCGACACCCTCCGCGACCCGGCCGGCCACCCCGCCGCCCCACTGGTCGAGGCCGGCGCCCTCCTCCTGCTGCTGCACCGCGCCCCCGACCGCTGGACCGAACTCGCCGACCAGCCGGACACCCGCCTCGCCACCGCGCTGCCCCGGGCCGTCGCCGACACCGCTGTTCACACCTTCGGTGCGGACGGCCCCCGCGCCCTCCGCCTGACCGGCCTGCTCGGCAGTACCCAACTGGACCTCGCCCGCCTGCTCGCCGCCCTCGTGGCCGAGGCCGGTCCGGCCGGCGCGTACGAGCAGCTGCTCACCCGGTACGCCGAGGCCAACACCCGCCAGCTCAGCCCCACCCCGCCGGAGGCCGCCGGCCTGCTCGCCGCCGTCGCCGGCGTCCCCGCCACCGTGCTCGACCCGGCCGTCGGCCTCGGCGCCGTCCTGCTCGCCCACCCGTCCACCACCGGCCGCTACGGGCAGGACGCCGACCCGGTGATCGGCGCCCTCGCCCAGCTCCGGCTCGCCCTGCACACTCCCGCCGGCGAGCCCGACCCGCTCCCGCTCGCCCTGCGCACCGGCGACGCCCTGCGCGCCGACGGCTACCCCGGCGACACCTTCGAGGCGGTGCTCTGCCAGCCCCCGTACAACGAGCGGGACTGGGGGCACGACGAGTTGCAGTACGACACCCGCTGGCCGGGCGGGCTCGTCCCGCCACGCGGCGAATCCGAGCTCGCCTGGGTGCTGCACTGCCTCGCCCACACCCGCCCCGGCGGCCTCACCGCCCTGCTGCTGCCCCCCACCGTCGCCAGCCGCCGGGCCGGCCGGCGCATCCGGGCCGAACTGCTCCGCTCCGGCGCGCTGCGCGCCGTCGTCGCGCTGCCCGCCGGCGCCGCCCCGCCGTACGGCGTCCCGCTGCACCTCTGGGTGCTCCGCGCGCCCCGGCCGGGGGACGACTTCCGCCAGGTCCTGCTGCTCGACGCCGGTGCGGCGGGCGCGGCCGGTGCGGCGTGGGCGTCGCAGGCGGGGGCGTCCGGGCCGTCCGGGGCGACGGCCGAGGGCGGCCGGGACAAGGTCGACTGGCCCGCACTGCGGCGGACCGTCCTCGACGCCTGGCGCGGCTTCGACCTGGCCGCCCGCGAGGGTCTGCCGCTGCCCGCCGACCGTCCGGGCGTCCACCGGGCGGTGGCCGCCATCGACCTGCTCGACGACGAGACCGACCTCTCCCCGGCCCGCCACGTCCCGCCGGCCGCCCCGGTCGGCGGCGCGGCCGAACTCTCCCACCTCGGCGGCCGGTTGGCCGAGCTCCTGGCCGGTCTCGACGACCCCGCCGGACTGCTGCCGGAGCCCGGGGCCGGATCCGTCGCCGGCGCGGCCCCCGCCGGTGTCGTCTCGGTCGGCGAACTGGTCCGCGCCGGTGCGCTGGAGGTGTACTCCTCCGGCACCGGTGCCGCCACCCGCCCGGTCGGCGTCACCCCCGGTGGCACCCCCGTCCTGACCGACCAGGACCTCGTCGCCGGCAACCCGCCCAGCGCCGTCCTCGGCACCGCCACCGGCCCCGCCGGCGACGTCCGCACCCGCCCCGGCGACGTCCTCGTCCCCGCCCTCGGCGGCGGCACCGCCCGCGTCGTCCCCGCCGAAGGTCCGCTGCTCGGCGCCGCCCTCGGCCGCCAACTCCACCTGCTCCGGCCCGATCCGACCGTCCTCGACCCGGAGTTCCTGGCCGGCCACCTCCGCTCCACCGCCGGTACCCGGCGCGCCGCCAGCCACGCCACCACCACCGCCCGCCTCGACATCCGCCGCGTCGAACTGCCCCGCCTCCCGCTCCCCGCCCAGCAGCGGCTCGGCGTCGCGTTCGCCCGCCTCGCCGCCTTCGACACCGCCCTCGGCCAGGCTGCCGCGCTCGCCCACACCCTGGCCCAGGCGGCGACGGACGCCCTCGCGACGGGCGCGCCGACACCGCCGGCCGACTGACCTGACGCCCGCTCAAACCCGGCTTCGCACCTGACCTCGGACCCGACCTCAAGCCGACCGGACGGAAGCCCTCCGGGCCGACGGGGCAGGGCGGTACGGTGTGCTGGGCCGTCCGCGCCGCGGCCGGCGTCGGTCCTCACCAGCTCAGGAGCGCACATGTCAGGGCAGTACCCCGGGCAGTTCGGACCGCCGCCCGGAGGGACTCCGCACCGCCCCGGACCGGAGCCGATACCGGGCCGGTTCGGCGTGCCCGGTCGGGTGCTCTGCGCGCTGGCCCCGCTGCTGTCGGTCGGCCTGCTCGGGGTGGTCCCCTCGCTGCTGCTGGCGGTCCGCCGCCGGCGGGCCTACGACATCGTGGGCGCGGGGGTGTTCTGTGCGCTGCTGCTGACCGTGTTCGTCTCCGCCGGGATCGCCGGCAGCCTGCAGGACCCGACGGCCGACGCCACCGGCCAGACCACGCTGATCGTGCTCTGGTTCGCGGCCCCGGTGCACTACCTGGTGATGGACAGTCGCGCGGTCTGGCAGGCCGGCCGGCCCCGGCCCGCCGCGCCGTACCTCTCGCCGTACGCGGTCACCATGCCCGGGTACGGCACCCCGGTGGCCCCCGCCGCGCCCATCGCCGCTCCGGTCGCTCCCGTCGCCCCGGTCGCCCCCGCCGCCGAGACCGCGCACGACCTGCGCCAACTCGGCGAACTGCTGCGCCGCCAGGCCCGCGAGGACCGGCCGTGACCGCCGCCAGACTGATCGACGGCCGCTACCGGCTCACCGAGAAGATCGGCCACGGCGGCATGGGCCAGGTCTGGGCCGGCCACGACGAGCGCCTGCACCGTCCCGTCGCGGTCAAGCTGCTCCGCCCCGACCGCCTCCTGTCCGGCGGCACCGGGCCCGCCGCCGGCGGCCTCGGCACCGGCACGGCCGGCGAACGCCGCCGCCACGGCGACGAGTTGCGCCGCCGGTTCCTGCGCGAGTGCCGCGTCACGGCCGCCCTCGACCACCCCGGCCTGGTCACCGTCTTCGACGCCGGCGAGGACGGGGGCGAGCTCTACCTCGTCATGCAGCGCGTCCCCGGCGTCAGCCTCGCCGACCTCATCGCGGAGGACGCGCCGTTCCCGATCGAGCGCGCGGTGGCCGTCTCCGCCCAGCTCTGCACCGCGCTGGCCGCCGTCCACGCCGTCCCGGTCGTCCACCGCGACCTCAAGCCCAGCAACGTCATGGTCCGCGACGACGGCCGCACCGTCCTGCTCGACCTCGGCATCGCCACCGCGCTCGACACCGAGACCACCCGCCTCACCCTCACCGGCGTGCCCATCGGCAGCCCCTCCTACATGGCCCCCGAACAGGCCCTCGCCGCCACCACCGACCCGCGCAGCGACCTCTACGCCCTCGGCTGCCTCCTGCACGAGATGCTCGCCGGCGAGGAGCCGTTCCGGGCACCCACCGCCCTCGGCGTCCTGCGCCGGCACGTCGACGAACCGCCCGTACCGCTGCGCGACCTGCGCCCCGAGGTGCCGCCGCCGCTCGAACGGCTCGTCCTCGACCTGCTCGCCAAACAGCCCGCCGACCGCCCCGCCGACGCCCAGGCCGTGTACGCGCGGCTGCTCCCCCTGCTGCCCGCCGCCGAAGCCGCCCCGCAGCCCCGCTACCCGGCCCTGCCCGACCCGGCGCGCCCGTACCGCTTCCCGCACCAGCCGCAGCCGGCCGCCGCACCCGCCGCACCCGTCGCGACTCCGCTGCTCCGCTCCGAGCCGCGCCCCTTCCTGATGACCGCCGTCCCCCCACCCCCACCCCCACCCCCGGCGCCCGCCGCGCCTCCCGCCGCCCCCGACCTCGGCGCGGAGTGCGCCCGGCTCTCCGACCTCGTCGACGCCGGACACCACGGCGAGGTCCTCGGCCTCGCCGCCCGACTGCTGCCCCGCGCCGAGGCCGAACTCGGCGACGGCGCCCCGCTGGTGCGCACCATCCGCACCATCTACGCCCGCACCCTCCTCCACGAGGGCCACCCCCACCAGGCCCTCCCCGAGTACCGCCGCCTGGCCGCCACCGCCGACGGCGGCCCGCACGGCCCCCAGGGCCTCGACCACCGCTACCGCGCCGCCGTCTGCCTCGACCAGCTCGGGTACGGCCCCGACGCGCTCGCCGAGTACCAGGCCCTGCTCGCCGCCCACACCGCCCGCCTCGAAGCCGGCCTCGACACCGACCCCGAACGCGGCTACGACCTGCGCGAACGCATCGGTCTGCGCCTCGCCGCCACCGGCGACACCGAGAGCGCCTGGCAGTGGCTGCTCCAACTCCTCTTCGAACGCGAACGCCGCGACGGCCCCCACCACCCCGCCGTCCGCCGCCTCCGCCAGTCCCTCGACACCCTCCACCCCCACCGCCCCACCCCCTGGCCACCCGCCTCCTAGAGCCCGCCCGCACACCCCCGCGCGCAGGCCCGCCGGGACTATCACGATCTAGGTGTAGGGACTATCACGATCTAGGTGTACGGCACCCGGTTGGCCTAGCTGTTGATCTTCCTGGTGGGCGTAGGCCGGATGGTCTACGCCCGTCCGGCTGA
>NZ_JBIUUS010000019.1:0-201862 GCF_044742585.1 Kitasatospora sp. NPDC087861 | reverse complement strand
CCTCCAGCACCGCCGGGGCGAGGGCTTCGCCCGTGACGACTTCCGCATCGACTTCGACCGCCAGGAGGTCACCTGCCCGCAGGGCCAGGTCAGCAAGGGCTGGCACGGCCCCTACCCGACATCCTCGCCGACCGCCGCCCCGCTCATCGTGGCCCGCTTCACCAAGAGCCAATGCCAGCCCTGCCCAGTCCGGGCCAAGTGCACCACCTCCCGCGACGCCGCCCGCAATGTGGGCTTCCCCCCGCGCGAGCTGCACGAACTGCAGATACGCAACCGTGCCGAGCAGCAGGAACCGGCCTGGCACAAGCGCTACGCGGTGCGGTCCGGCATCGAGGGCACGATCTGCGAGTTCGCCCACGGCCACGGCATGCGCCACTGCCGATACCGCGGCCTGGCCAAGGCCCACCTGCAGCACGTGCTCACCGCCATCGCCGTCAACATCGAACGCCTCAGCCGGCAGTCTCCGGGCGAGAGCACGCCCCCACGACCACCGACTGCCTTCCAGGAGCACCTCGACCAGCAAGGTATCCAGCGCTTGCGTTCCTGGCGAGCCGTCAGCTGACGCCGTAGCGACCAAGATCCCCGACAGAGTCAGGCTCGGCTCCTCCTTGGCCCACCTCTCTCGGAGCGGGGGTTAAATGACGGCGCTGCAGGCTTCACTTCATGTTGCGGACTGGTCGGTCGCACGCCCCCGAAGGACGCTTGTCACTCCACTTCGACGCCGCCCTCTCGAACGACGCCGGGAGTCAGCTACCGGGGACCCTGGCGTCTCCCCGGACCGGACTCGCACCGGCTGGCTGCCTTGAGCTTGACGCCCGGTTACATCCGAACCTCCTCTCACCTGCTCGAATGCCCGAGCTGCTGGACGTACGTTTGTTCTTTAACCTCAGGCTGACAGCCCCCTGGTGATCGGCTAGGGTCCGGCCGTGGCGATCCCAGACCTCATACCGATTCAACACGAGCCGGACTTCCGCACCGAGACGATCGGCCGCTTCGACGGCGGCCTGTTCTTCGCCTGGATCACTGGCGGATTCCCACCCGGCTACAAGCACGGTCCCGACTGGGGTGATCACAAGCGCTGGTATGCCATCCTTCACCGCTTCGATCACAGCGGAAACTACGTCGACTCCGACATCTGGTGCCCGGGTCCCGGACCTGGCCATGGAGTGGATGAGCGGCTGGCTGAATGGCTGGATGCTCTGCCTGGCCGCGAGTACTGCGACATCGCCATCCGCCCCTTCCAACTCACGGTCGACGGGATCCTCTTCGGTTTGGTCCCTGAATGCCACGGTGAGTATCCCGACGGCGAGGAAGAAGACGACTGGGCCGAGTTCTACCCAGGTGGTTTGGGGTTCAGCCCGCCATGGGACGGTCTCTACGACACCTGAGCCCTGGGAGTGGCCAGGCTTTGGCTGACCACGGGGTTTTTTCCGTTCTCTGGACAACGGAACGGCCTTGGGGCGTCGGCACCAGCCGCGTCCCGTTCCGGTGTCGCGGCTTGCCGGCCAGCTCCATTCAAGGTCCGCCCAGTACTGGGCGGCACGGTGATCACCATGAAGTGTGATGACCAGAGCCCTGTTGTCCCGAGAGAACGGACCGCCGATGGCCTCCCGCCCCTTCGTCCTGTTGAGCGTCGCGACCTCCGTCGACGGTCACATCGACGACGCCTCCCCCGAGCGTCTGCTGCTGTCCAACGCGGAGGATTTCGACCGCGTCGACCAGGTCCGCGCCGAATCCGACGCCATCCTCATCGGCGGAAACACCCTGCGCAGCGACAATCCCCGTCTGCTGGTCAACAGCGACAAGCGCCGCGCCGACCGGACCGCGGCCGGCAAGCCCGAGTACCCGCTCAAGGTCACCATCTCCGCCAGCGGCGACCTGGGCCGGGACCTCAAGTTCTGGCACTTCGGCGACAAGAAGGTCGTCTACACCACCGACGCTGCCGCGCCGAAGCTCCGGGAGACGCTCGACGGCCTTACCGACGTCGTGAGCACCGGCCCCACCGTCGACTTCGGCGCGGTGCTCGACGATCTCGCTACCCGCGGGGTCGAGCGCCTCATGGTCGAAGGCGGCGGGCAGATCCACACCCAGTTCCTCTCCCAGGGGCTGGCCGACGAGATCCACCTCGCCATCGCCCCGCTGCTCGTCGGCGACGCCGCCGCACCACGCTTCCTCCACCCGGCGGACTACCCCGGTGGAAGCAGCCGACGGATGGGACTTCTGGAAGCCCGGACGATCGGCGACGTCGTGCTGCTGCGGTACGCCCCCAAGCCTGCGTCCAACTGATCTTCGGGTTCGTCACGCCGGTCGTTGAGCCCCCCGTGCGGGCGAGCCACCGCTGTTGGCTTCGAAGGGTTCCTCGGCCCACGGCCGGGTACGGTGGCTCTCCAGGCGGCGGATAGCCTACGAGCAGCCAGCAGCGCATGCTGAGAGGACCGCGACTGTATGACCGACGTCATCGGGCTCCCGCCCGAGTGGGTGGCCCGGAAGGTGGTGGCGTACGACGAGCTCCGGTCGGCGTCGGGCTCACTGTGGTGGCTGCAGTCGGATCCCGATCACGGCGGATGCCGCCGGGTCATGCGCGCCGACCGGTCGGGCACAGCCGTCGCGGTGACGCCCCCCGACCTCTCAGTCGGAGGTCAGCTCCACGCCTACGGTGGCGGCGCCTTCGCAGTGACATCGGAGGGAGTGTGGTTCGTCGGTGACGACGGTTCCCTCCTCCGGCACGCGGCTGGCCGCGTGCCGGAGCGGATCGACTCTGTCGTCGGGTCCACGCAGTACGGAGACCTCGCTCCGGCACCGGGCGGCGGTCTGCTCGCGATTCGCGGGGACGACACCGTGGACGAGATCATCGCCGTGTCCCGGGCCGGGCACCCCCGGGTCTTGGTTCGCTCCCGCGGGTTCCTCGGCTCTCCTCGGCTGGCGGCAGGAACCCTGGCGTACGTGGAGTGGCAGCGCGACCAGATGCCGTGGGACAGCACTCGCCTCGTGCTGGCCGACGTTCGATCGGACACCGTCGGGCCAACGCGCGTTGTGGCGGGCGGCTCCGGGGAGTCGGTGGTGCAGCCGTCGTGGGGACCGGACGGCCTGTTGTACTTCGTGTCGGACCGGACAGGGTGGTGGAACCTGTACCGGCTGCGCGATGCCGTGGTGGAGGCAGTCGCGCTGATCGAGGCGGACTGCGCACCGGCGCCCTGGGAAGGCGGCTACCAGTCGTACGGTTTCACCGGAGACGGCACCGTCGTGCTGACGGTGATGGACGGGCTTGCCACCGAGCTGCTCGCCGTCGACTCCGAGGGTCGTCGGCGGCGGCTCGGTTCGAATCTCACGTCCGTGAAGCCGTACGTCACCGTCGACGGCAGCCTCCTGGCCGTGGTCGGCTCCACGGCCAGCAGCCCACCGGCCATCTGGTCGGTCGACCTGGCAGCACAGACGGACGCCCATGCCCTCCCGATGGGTAAGGCTTCCGAGGTCCCTGTGCCCTGGAAGCCGGTTCCCCCCGCGGTTGAGACCATCGCGGGTCCGGGTGGGCCGGTGCGCTTCCTGCTGCACCTGCGACCCGGGGACACGCGACCGAGGCCTCTCCTCATCCGGGCCCATCCCGGTCCGACGGACGACGTCCCCCTACGGCTGGACTGGGTCACTCAGTATTTCGTCAGCCACGGCTTCATCGTCGCCGAAGTTCTCTACCGAGGCAGCACGGGTCAGGGACGCGTCTTCCGACAGTCGCTGCACGGCCACTGGGGCGCCTACGACGTCGACGACTGCGCAGCCGTCGCAGAGCATCTCCTGACGATCGGCCAGGCGACTCCTGGAGCGGTGTTCGTCAGCGGGGCGAGCGCGGGCGGGTACACGGCGCTCCAGGCGGCATGCCGTCCGGGACCGTTCACTGCCGCGACAGCCATCTCGGCGATCATCGACCCCGCGCGGTGGGAGCTGTCTGTTCCGGCGTTCCAGCGTCCGCACGCAGCTGTGCTGCGAGGCCCGGCCAGCGCGGTGAAGCCCGAGCGAGTCCGCTGCCCCGTGCTGGTGATCCACGGCTCCGCCGACACGATCACGTCTGCGGAGGAGGCCATGCACTTCGCCGAGGAGCTGGCCGGCCGAGGCGGTGACCATAGCAGCCTGCTGTTAGAGGGCGGCGACCACTACCTGTCGGCGCCCTTGGCACGGGAGCAGGCGCTCCGCGCCGAACTCGACTTCTACCGGCGCATCATGAGCCGCCTGCCAGCATGACCGCCAGCCTGTCGGCGTCCGGCAGCACGGCCCGGGCGAACTCGCGCAGTTCCCGGACCGCGACGTAGTCGGCGTGTGTCTGCAGGTCGGCCAGGATGCCGGCCACCCGCTCGATACACCGTCCTGATCCTGTCCGGGCGGCGTAGACGACGGCATCGCGGCCGACCGCGCATGCCTGGTCGACGTCCCCGCTGCGCAGCCAGGTCGCGGCGAGCAGAGCCGCGTCGATCGCGCGCCGACGGACTTTGTCCTTGCCGACGCCCCCGAGCGCGTCGGCGAGCTGGATCCTGGCGTCCGGCGCACGGCCGAGGTCGTGGAGGCAGTGCGCGGCCTCGTCCGCGAGGTAGGCGTGGGTGAAGTAGCGGATCCAGGTGGGTTCGTCTTCCACGCTGGCTGCGTCGAGGAGCTTCTCCGCTTCGAGGATCAACTGGGTCGCCTCGCCTTCCCTGAGCATTCTGGCGTTCGCCCGGGCGACGACGGCGGTGATGGCCGCCCGTGTGGCCGGGCTCGCGGCGGTACCGGCTGCGGCGCGGGCGGAAGAGGCCCACCGCAGGGCGGTCTCCGGGTTCCCACGGTGCAGGGCGAGGTGCCCGAGGTTCACTGCCACGAGGTAGGCACCGTACGCCCGATCGCCAGTTGCCGTCGTCAGGGCCAAGGCGCGCTGGTAGTACTCCTGGGCCCGGTCGGGGTTGCCGATGTCGACGGCCTGGTACCCGGCAAGCTCGCAGAACCCGACCGTGAGCTGGGCACGTTGAAGCGCGACCTGTTCATCGACGGCAGGCCGGCGCAGAAGGCCTTCGAGTTCGGTGTCGATGTAGGAGCTGACCTGCCGCCAGTGCTGACGGGCCCCGTGCGTGTGGTCGAGCTGGCGGAACATGCCGAGCATACCCTCCGCGACAACG
Source organism: Kitasatospora sp. NPDC087861 (assembly GCF_044742585.1). Classification (NCBI taxonomy): domain Bacteria; kingdom Bacillati; phylum Actinomycetota; class Actinomycetes; order Kitasatosporales; family Streptomycetaceae; genus Kitasatospora; species Kitasatospora sp. NPDC087861. The sequence continues at coordinate 196,727 of NZ_JBIUUS010000019.1, read as the reverse complement.
ACATCTTCATCCGTCACCCACAGCGACAGAGCGGGAGCTGAAGTCTTCGAGTTGACGGATGCCCAGTCGCCGATCAGGGCGTCTACCGTGGCGAGCCGCGGTCCAACATCGCCCACGTTGGACGTGGCTCCTTGCCCGCTGATACCTGGTCCTGGCAGCGAAAGCGCATCCGCCGCGAACTCGCCCCTCCCTGCCTCTACTTCCGATCGGGGAGCGCAATCAGCATCCGGGTTTCCGAAGACGGCGGAGCGCAACTCGTCCTGGGAGACCTCCAGCAGTCTGGCGAGCTTCGGCATCTGCCACGGGCGCGGCGTCGCCTTGCCATTCTCCCACCGGTGGATTGTCGTCCGGTCCACATCCATCGCCGTCGCCAGCTGTTCCTGGGTGTAGCCGGCAGCCCTGCGCAACACGGCGAGCCGTCCCCATCGCGTCATTACGCCCCCAGAGAATTTGGCTCGCTGACTTCGCAGGTCATGGGCAGATTTTCAACATCAACGCCACACGATGCAACAAGTCTGCACTGTCACACGGGCTTTGGCTGGTGGTTCCGTATGACCCGCCCAAGTTCGGCAGCGGCGGTCGGACCCGCCCATCGCACAGGCTCGGGCCCTCGGACTTGCCCAGCCCTCCCGCCCGTGTTTCCGGCGCGATAGGCATCACCTCAGAAAGGACCCCGGCCGTGAACACAGCTTTCACCCTTGATCCAGGTCGGTTCGTCCAGCACCCTGCCGGCCACGACGGCGAGCTTCGCGGGGCGGTGGAGGAGCTGCAGCGCGGCCGGTGGATGGCAGCCCGCGCCCTGTTGGCCGCCACGTGGGGCAACTGGCCGGCGTGGACCTCCCGCACCCAGATCCTCGCCTCGGTTGCCGCGCACACCGACGTCCTGGACCACTGGGCGGCGGCGGACCCGGCGAACACCGGCTTGGTGACTCTGCGGGCGCGGGTTGCCGTGGAGCAGGCCCTCATGACCCGGTCTCAGCCAGCGGACCCGCGAAGGGTCGCGTTGCTGGAGCAGGCGGCTAGGGAGATGTGCTGGTGGGCCGCCTCCACTCTCGCCGACGACCCGGTGCCGTGGATCGGCCTCCTCACGCTGGCTTCGCTCGACCCGACACAGATCCGTCCCGAGCACCGGGTTCCGGGGCCCGACCAGATGATCCCGCCGGGTCCGTGGGGCCTGTTCGACCAGGTCCGTCGGGCGGATCCGTGGAACCGGGAGGCGTTCCACCGCGTGCTCAGGGTCTGGCTCGCACGGGGTGAGAGCGGCGCCGCGACCAACTTCCTGGCGACCTACCTGACCGGCGCGCCGGAAGGCTCGCCTCTTCACGCCCTTCCGCTGTACCTGCATGTCGATCGCTACCGCCGGGCGGAGCGCAAGGACGCGGTCCTCCTGCAATGGACGGGGGACGACGTCGTCCGCTCCACGGTCCTCCAGGCCTACGAGAACTGGCGGGCGGCGCCCGGCGAGCAGGGCCGGTGGCCGGTGACGGACGAACACCACCTCGCCCACGCTCTCTGGGCCACCCGCCATCCCCGGCAGGCCGCCCAGGTGTTCGCGGCCCTGACGCCGTTCGTGTCCTCCCAGCCCTGGGTGAGCCTGGCGCCCCGGCCGAACGACGCCCTGCGACAGGCCATGGCCCAGTCGTTCGCCGCCACCCGTTGACCTCCTCCGCCCTGCTGGCCGGCCGGGCACTCCCAACACCATCGACTCTCCTACGGAGGTCCCCCCATGTCATGGTCCCACCGATCCGCCCCCGCCCGCGAGGACGACGACCATCTTCGGTCGCTGGGCTACGAACCCGAACTGGTCCGCCGGATGGGCGGATTCGGGAACTTCGCCGTCAGCTTCTCGGTCATCTCGGTGCTCAGCGGCTGCATGACGCTGTTCGGGTTCGGGCTGGTGACCGGCGGTCCGGCCGTGATGATGTGGGGCTGGGTTGGCGTCGGCCTGGCCGTGCTGCTGGTGGGCCTCTCGCTGGCCGAGGTCACCAGCGCCTACCCCACGTCCGGCGGCCTTTACTTCATGTCCCAGCGCCTCGGCGGCCCGCGCTGGGGCTGGGTGACCGGCTGGCTCAACCTGCTGGGGTTGCTGGGCGGGATAGCGGGCATCGACTACGGCGCCGCCTCGTTCATCGCCGCGTTTGCCGGGCTCCAGTGGGGCGTCGTGCCGACCCCGGGCCTGATCCTCACGATCTTCGCCGGGGTCCTGGTGCTGCACGCCCTGCTGAACGTGGTCGGTGTCCGGGTGGTGGGCCTGCTCAACGGCGTCTCGGTGTGGTGGCACCTGCTGGGTGTGGCGGTGATCGTCGGCGTGCTCGCAATCGTCCCCTCCCACCACCAGGACGCCAGCTTCGTGTTCGGGCACTTCGTCAACCAGACCGGCTGGTCGAACCCGGTCTACGTGAGCGCCATCGGGCTGCTGTTGGCCGGCTACACGTTCTGCGGCTACGACGCGAGCGCGCACCTTTCGGAGGAGACGAAGGAGGCGAGCCTGGCCGCTCCGCGCGGCATCGTGCGGTCGATCTGGGTCTCGTTGCTGGCTGGGTTCGTGCTGCTGGCCGGCCTGCTGTTCGCGGTGCAGGACTACTCCGGCACGGCGGGTGCGGCGGTGCCGCCGGCGCAGATCTTCCTGGACGCGGTCGGGACGACCGGCGCGAAGCTGCTGCTGCTGGTCGTGATCGGCGCGCAGTTGTTCTGCGGGTCGGCCGAGACCACGGCCGCGAGCAGGATGGTCTACGCGTTCTCCCGGGACAACGCGTTGCCCGGCTCGGCGACGTGGCGCCGCGTGTCTCCCGACGGGGTGCCGGTGGCAGCGGTGTGGCTCGCGGTGTCGGTGGCGTTCGTGCTGGCGGTGCCGTCGTTGTGGTCGCCGGTCGCGTACGGGGCGGTGACCGCAGTGAACGTGATCGGGATGACACCCAGTTACATCATCCCCGTGTACCTGCGGTTGCGGCAGCGGGACCGGTTCGTCCCGGGCCCGTGGAGCCTGGGGCGGTGGAGCCGCCCGGTCGGGATCGCCGCCGTGGCGTGGGTGGTGGTGCTGACGGTGCTGGTGTGCCTGCCGCAGCGCTACCCGGTGACCGTCGAGACGTTCAACTACGCGCCCGTCACGCTGCTGGTCGTCCTCGCCCTGGCGGGAGCGTGGTGGCGGATGGCCGGCTCGAAATTCTCCGTGCCGGTCGTCGAGGACCCGCACCTGGCCCGGATCGAGGAGCAGATCGTATGAGGCCCACGATGCCCACCGCCCGTCCCCCGGCGGACCAGTCCACCCACCCCGTCGGGCCGGTCGGCCAGCTGCCGGAGCTGGTGGAGGCCTTCGGCCTCGACACCGTGGTGCTGGCGGCCGTCGACGTGCAGGGACGACTCAAGGGCAAGGAGTTCGACGCCGGGGTGCTGCTGGCGCGCCTCGCGTCGGGCCGTCTCGCCCCGGAGATGTGCGGGTACGTGATCGGCACAGACCTGGGCATGACGCCCCCGGCCACCGGCGAGTTCTCGTGGGAGTCCGGCTTCGGCGACGTCGCGCTGCTGCCCGACCTCGACCGCGCCCGCGTGATCCCGTGGGAGCCGGGCACCGCCATCGTGTTCGCCCGCCCCGTCGACGGAGACCGGCCGCACCCGCTGGCCCCGGCCACCATCCTGGACAAGCAGCTCGCCCTGCTCCAGAACCTTGGCTACGAAGTGCGGGTCGGGATCGAGACCGAGTTCGTCGTCTACCAGGGCACGGGCACCGACTTGACCGCGGCCGACTGGCGGGGGCTGCGCCCGGTGACGTGGGACAACCGCGACTACGCCCTCGACCGGCCGGTGACGGCGGCCGGCTTCTCGCGGTCGCTGCGGCAGGCCCTGGCCGAGGCCGGACTGCCCGTCGAGGCGGTCAAGTTGGAGAGCGCCCCCGGTCAGATCGAGGTGACGTTCCCGTACGGTCCGGCCAGCGAGGCCTGCGAGCAGCACGTGCTCTTCAAACACGCCACCAAGGTGGTGGCGGAGCAGCAGGGGTTGGCGGCGACGTTCATGGCGGCCCCGGCGGCCGGTGTTGGTTCCGGGATGCACCTGCACCTGTCGCTCTGGTCCGCGGACGGCGAGGCTCTGCTGGTCTCCGCGGAGGACGAGCACGCCCTGTCGGTGCTGGGTGAGCGGGCCGTCGCCGGGCTGCTGGAGGTGCTGCCGCAGGTCGCGCCGATGTGGGCGCCGTACGTGAACAGCTACAAGCGCCTCGGGGGCGCGTTCGCGCCGTCCAAGCTCGTGTGGGGGCGCGACAACAGGTCCTGCGCGGTGCGGGTGGTCGGCCACGGACGCGGTCTCCACCTGGAGGTCCGCCTGCCCGGCGCGGACGCCAATCCCTACCTTGCCGTGGCCGCCGCCGTGGCCGGCGTCCGCCACGGCATCACCGGCGACCTCAAGCTCTGCGAGCCCGTCACCGGCAACGCCGACTGGGACGAGGACCTCCCGGTGGTGCCCCGCCACCCCTACTACGCCATCGACGTGTTCGAGACCAGCCGCGTCGCCTCCGAGCTGCTGGGCGAGCGCGTCGTCGCCCACCTGGCCTCGCTCGCCGACCTGGAGGTCGACCACCACGCCGCCCGCGTCACCGACGCGGAGCTGGCGCGCGGTTTCGCCCAGGCCTGAGCCCCGGGCCGGTCGCGGCGCCACACCCCCGGGCCCGCGACCGGCCCGGTTCCACCCCACCCCGTTCCTGACCATGCTGGAGGACTCTTATGGACACCGCCGTCCATTCCCGTGCGAAGAAGGGCGGGAAGACCGCCGCCGGGCCCGATCTGCTGGCCAAGGCCCACCTGGTCGGCGCCACCGCGTCCGGAGTGGAGGGCCTGGCGCTGTGGCTGGCCTCCCGTGGCTTGGACGTCACCGGCAGCATCGACCCCGCCGACCAGGACGGCCCGGCCGCCGACCGGCTGCGCTCGGCCGGCGTGGAGGTCACGGTCGGCTTCGACGCCGGGCACGTCCGCACCGACCGCACGGCCGTGGTGTGGCCGGGGGTGGTGGTCGCCCCGCACCCCGAACTCGACCGGGCCCAAAAACTTGGGCTGCCGGTGCTCGCCCGCGCGCACGCGCTCGCCGAGGTGTGCGCGGGCTTCGGGCGGCCGTTGGTGGCCGTCGGCGGCAGCCACTCCACGGCGACCGCGTCGGCGGTCCTGGCCGCCGCCCTGGACGACGGCCGCACCGGCTGGATCCTCAACGCCCCCGACGTCGGCGGTAGCCCCGGCCAGGGAGGAGGCCGTCGCCTGGTGGTGGACCTGTGCCCGGACACCGACGGCCACGAGGCCGCGCCCCCCGGGGCGTGGGGCCACCGCCCGCACAGCCCGAACCGGTACCGGCGGCCGTCCCCGTCGACGGTTCTGATCACCGCCACCGCGGCGAACGCCCCGCACTTCGCGGACAACATCGAGGCTCTGGACGCCGCCACGAACCTCGCCCGCGCCGCCGCCACGGTGGTCCTGCCGACCTGGGAGAAGGGCCCCAGGATCGTGCACGAGAGGCTCACCGACCGCCCCGGACCCGCGGTGGTCACCGTCGGCCTCGACGAGAGCGCCGACGTGTGGGTCCTCAAGCCCCGGTGGCTCGGCACCGGGTACCTCCTCACGCTGCGCCACCAGGGCGAGCAGCACCAGTTCGTCGTGAAGATCGCGGGCGACCATCACGCTCTGGCCGCCTGCGCCGCCATCGCCACCGCCCTCGTCGCGGGCGAGAGTGCCGAGGCCGTCGCCGAGCGTCTGGCCCGCTTCGGCGGCGTGGAGCGCTCCTTGACCGAACTCGGTACCCGGGCGCGGGTCACCGTGTGCGACTCCCGCGCCCGGCACCCCCAAGAGGTCGCCAGGGACGTCGAGGCCGCCCGGATGCTCACCGAGGGCTCGGTCGTCGCCGTCCTGGAACCGGATGGCATCGCCCGCACCAGCGCGCACGCCGCCGAGCTGGGCGCCGCCCTCGCGGCCGCCGACCGGGCCGTACTGCTGCCGGCCGCCACCCCTCTGACCGTGCTGCACCAGGCGGACCCGCTGGACGCCGTCGCCACCGCCGCCGTCGAAGCCCTGGGCTCCGACACGGTCCATCGGGTCCGCTCGGGCCCGTGCGAGCGGGACATCGAACAGCTCGTCACCGGCCTCGCCGAGCCCGGCGACCTGGTACTCGTCATCGGCACCGGTGACGCCGCCCGCCTCGGCCCCCGCCTGCTGGAACACCTCGCCCAGGCCGCTACCCCGACCGCTGACCGCCCGTGAACCGCCCGCCGGCCACCGAAGGTGCCGCCATGGCCACCGCCCTGCCCACCCACACCCTGTCCGAGCACCAGGTCCGGCTGCTCAGCCACATCGCCGCCGGCTCCCAGACCCGCACGATCGCGGCCGACCCCAAACTCGGCCTGGAGAACGCCGAGGTCGATACCGCCGTCGCCTCGCTGCTCACGGCCACCGGCACGCGCACCGTGCTGCAACTCGTCGCGTGGGGCGCCGCGCACAGCATCGTCACCGACACCGCCGAGCCCTGCGCCGCACTCGCCACCGCAATCCGGCTCCCGCCACGCCTTCACCGGGTTCTCGTGGGCTGGGTCGGCGGGCGGATCACGCCCGAGCTGGCGGCGGACTTCGGCGTCACCCCCGCCACGATGCGCGGCTACGGCCGGGATCTGCGCGCCTGGCTGGGTGTCCGCAGCCAGGTGCAGGCGAGCATCGCCGCCGTCCTGGCCGGCATGGTCCTGCTCAGCGACATCGACCCGTCCTGGCCCACCGAGCCGTTCCGCCGCACCACTCTGCCCCGCGGACAGGCGGCGTGAGCACCCACCGCACGCCGGGCCCGGCCGCCGTCGGAATCGTCTGCTTCCTGCTGGGAGTCCAGGTCAGGGCCGCCACCCTCTACCTCCTCCAGCACCGCGCCCAGCTCACCCAGCCGCTCTACCTGGCGGTCTTCGCCTTGGTCGGCTTCGCCACCTTGGTCGTCACCGACCGCCTGCTCGCCTCGCGCTCCACGCCGAAACGCCGCACCGGCCCCTCCCAGGAGGAGCCATCCCGGCCAGCCAACTGAGCATTCGCACCACCGCATCGACCCATGGCGGCCGTTCGGGCCTGGGCCGCACCCCTTCGACCACAGAGAAGAAGATTGAGCACTCCGCCACCCCCTACCGACGGTCTGGACGCCCGTGACCTGGACCGCCACCTGATCAACCGCGCAGGCATCCTCGTCGACGCCACCACGCTCGACGAGCTACCCGTCACCCGCCTGTCCGGGGCCTCCCCCATCCTCCTGGCCACGGGCTCCCCCGTGCCCGTCGGCGTCCCCGCACCGCTGCTGCGGCTACTGATGCGCACCAGCTCCATAGCGGTCCCGTGCGCCCTGGTCGCCGACCGCCCCGACTGGCAGAACGTCGCCGTCCGGTTGCTGGCCACCGTCGCGGCCGCGCCCGACCTCCTCCGGGCACCCACCCGCGCCGGCCGCTGACCCACGAACCCGGTTCCCACCCACGTCAGGACCACCCCATGCCCCGCACCCTGCCCACCCCGCCAATCGAGGACCACGCCCTCCTCGGCAACACCCGTTCAACCGCCCTCGTCACCCGCGACGGCGCGATCACCTGGCTGTGCTGGCCGCGCCCCGACTCCGAGGCGGTGTTCGCCGCTCTGCTCGGAACCGAGCAGCACGGCTTCTGGCGCGTCGCCCCCGCCCGCTACGACACCACCGCGCCCGCGCCCTGCGCCCGCCGCCGCTACCGCGGCAACTCCCTGATCCTCGAACAGGAATGGGACACCGAGAACGGCACGGTGCGGGTCACCGACTTCATGCCCGCCCCGAACTCGGCGGACCCGGCCCCGGCGCAGATCATCCGCGTCGTCGAGGGTCTCAGCGGCTTGGTGCGCGTCGCCTCCGAGTTCCGCCCCCGCCCCGCCTACGGCCGCCTCAACCCGGTCATCCACCGCGCCGAGCACCACGGCCGGGCCTGTCTCACGGCCACCTCCCTGCACGACTCCTACTGGCTCGACGGCCCCCGGCACAGCCCCGGCACCCAGGGCAGCTGCCGCGCCGACTTCGAGGTCGCCGCCAGCCAGACGCTCGTGCTCGCCCTCACCTGGCAGCCCGCCCGCAGCCCGGCCCTGCCGCCGCCCGACGGCCTTCGCGAACTCGCCGACACTGCCCGGTACTGGGAGACCTGGTCCTCCGGCTGCACCTATCAGGGCCCGCACCACGGCGCCGTGCTGCGCGCCGCGATCACCCTCAAGGCGCTGTGCCACATGGACGGCGGGATCATCGCGGCGCCCACCACCTCGCTGCCCGAGGCCATCGGCGGCGAGCGGAACTGGGACTACCGGTACGTGTGGCCGCGCGACTCCGCGCTGACCGCCGCCGCCCTGGCGCGGCTGGGCCACCTGGACGAGGCACGCGCCTGGCGCGACTGGCTCATCACCACCGTCGACCCCGCCAACCTTCAGGTGCTGTACGGGATCGACGGCGAGTACCCCGTTGACGAGCACGTCCTGCGCCACCTGCCCGGCTACGAGAACTCCCGTCCGGTGCGCGTCGGCAACGGTGCCGTCGGTCAGCTCCAGCTCGACGTTCCCGGCGAGATCGCCGACGCCCTGCTGGTCGCGGAGGACGCCGGTCTGAGGCCCGACCCGGGTGCCGACGCGCTGCTGCTCGCGCTGGCCGAGCAGGTGGAGAAGCGCTGGCGCGAGCCCGACGAGGGGATCTGGGAGGTGCGCGGCCGGCGCCGCCACTTCACCCACTCCAGGCTCATGTGCTGGGTGTTCTTCGACCGGGCCGCCACCCTGCTCGCCCGCCGCCGCACCGTCGACCCGGCCGTCGTGCGGCATCTGCGGGAGGTGCGCGACGAGATCCACGCCGATGTCTGCGCGAACGGACTCGACCCGCAGCGCGGGGTGTTCACCCAGTACTACGGCGGGCGGGACCTGGACGCCGCGCTGCTGCTCATCCCCGCTGTCGGGTTCCTGCCGGGCGACGACAAGCGCGTGATCGCCACCGTCGAAGCCGTCCAGCGCGAGCTGACCACCCGGGACGGCCTGGTCCACCGCTACCCCACCCACGACCGGGACGGCGCCAACGTCGACGGCCTCACCGGACACGAGGGCGCCTTCCTGCCCTGCTCGTTCTGGCTCGCCGACGCCCTCGCCGCGATCGGCCGCCCCGACGAGGCCCGCGAGCTCCTCGACCGGCTCCTCCTCCTACCCAACGACCTCGGCCTGCTCGCCGAGGAGTACGACCCCGTCAACGGCCGCCAACTCGGGAACTACCCACAGGCGTTCACCCTGCTGGCGCTCGCGGACTCCTGCCGGATCCAGGCCGGCCCCGCGCCGCTGCCCGCCCAGCGCACCGAACCCGCCACCACCACCGCCCGGGAGCCGGCGGCCGCGATGGTGGTGGCGTAGTGGAACACGGCCAGGTGGCCAACCGCGTCAGCGGCGGGCTGCGCGGCACCGCGGTGATGGCCGGGCACATCCACGGCGGCGTCCACCTCCACCCCGCCGCACAGCCCTGGCCCGCGCCCTGGCAACTTGTGGCCGTGCCAGCGGTGTTCACCGACAGGCGGGAGTCGCTGGCCGCCCTGGACGCCGCGCTCGCCGACCTGCCCGAGGTCGCCGCCAGCTGGCACAGCGCCAGCCAGGACCAGCACCGGAACCTGGGCAACAGCCGCGACGTGGAGCGTCTGCACGACCGGCTGCTCGCGCTGCTGCACCGGTGACCGATGCCCATGGCCCGCCGTCGGGCCCAGGACGCTCACCCATGCCCGTATCCCCTACCGCAGGACTGCCATGATCTCCACCCTCACCCATCCACGCGCCTTCGCCGGCTTGACGCTGTGGCCAGAGCAGGACGAGGCCGTGGACAAAGCCTGCGGGATGCTGACCGACGTCTCACGGGTCGTCATCCTGATGGCCTGCGGATCCGGGAAGACCGTGACCGCGGGCGCCATCGCCCAGGAGGTGGTCGACCCGCGCACCGGCAGTGTGCTGATCGCCGTACCCACACTGGATCTGGTCGCCCAGACCCTCACCCAGTGGCTGTGGGCCTTCGGTGCCGATGCCCTCGGCGAGGTCCTCGCGGTCTGCTCCGAACCACGCGTGCTCGATCGGTTCAACCGCGACACCGACGGTGTCCCCGCCCGCGTCCTCAGGGACCCCCGTGAACTGGTCGACCGTATGGCAGCAGGGCGACGGATCACCGCCGTCTGCACCTACCAGAGCCTGAACGCCGTGATCGCCGCTCATCGCGCCGGGGCCGGCGCCTGGAGCCTCGTCATCGCCGACGAACTCCACCGCGCGGACGGAAACAGCTGGGCGCAGATCCACGACGACCGGCTCGTTCCGGCGCGGCTCCGCGTGTCCATGACGGCCACTCTCAGGGACCTCGTGGGCAACGACGGCATCCTGGTCCGGCGCGACCGCTTCGGTCCCATCGCCCACCGTCTGTCCGTCGGCGACGCGATCGAACGGGACCGCCTCGCCGACTACGAGCTGGTCATCGCCGGCGCGGCCGACCGGGCTGTCACCGACCACGTGCAGCAGGAAACGTCCCTGGCTGTGGGCCCCATGCACGTCGAGGCCAGCGTTGTGGCGAAGGCGATCTCGATATTGCGCGCGGCGGCGGAGCACGGCGCCAGCCGGATGATCACCTATCACTCGACGGTGGCGGCCGCCCGTGCCTTCGCCCAGGTCCTCCAGCACGCGATGGAATACCTGCCGCCCGAGAAGCGTCCGTGCTCGCTGTGGACAGGGCACGTCAACGGACGGCAGGACCGCTCTGTCCGCCAGGGGATCCTCGACCGGTTCCGTACCAGCGCGGAGGGACTGGCAGTTGTCACGAACAGCCGGCTCTTGATCGAGGGATACGACGCCCCGGAAGCGGACGCGGTCGCCATCGTCGATCCACGCCGCTCGAAGATTGAGATCACCCAGATCGCCGGGCGGGCACTGCGCCGAGGCGACCCGAGCCGCCGCAAGGTCGCGGCCATCATCGTCCCGGCCATCGCCGCCGTCGACGCGGCCCAGCGCGCTGACAGCGGCTTCGACGCCGTCATCGCCACCATCGAGGCCATGGCGGCACTGGACGACCGGCTCCGCCGTCACCTCACCCGAATGCGCCGCCATGATCGCGCCACCCGCCCGGCCCAGGCGGCGTCACTGCTGCCGAAGTGGATCTCCTTCAGCGGGACCGAGATCCCCACGGGCTTCATCGACGCGATCACCACCAGGACCATCCTCTCCACCGCGTCCCGCAGGGAGCGCCACCTCGAGGACCTTAGGGTCTTCCACGCCGCGAACGGCCACCTTCGCGTCGACAGGGACTGGATCGGCCCCAGCGGAGAGAGGACCGGGCACTGGCTGAACAACGCAAAGTACCGACACCGCCACGGCTCCCTGCCTTCCTCCGTCACACGCCGGCTCGACGAACTGGGCGTGGTCTGGAACAGCAGGGACGCCGAGTGGGGACAGTTCGTCCAGGATCTCACCGACTACCAGGCCGAGAACGGCGATCTCCTGGTGCCCGCGACATACGTCACCACCGTCGGCCAACGCCCCCTCGGTGCCCAAGTCCGCGGCAAGCGAGTCCGATTCGCCTCTCTCAGCGCTGAGCAGCGCCAAGAACTGACCAGCCTGGGGTTCGTGGCCAACGTCGCAGACGCCCGGTTCAAGGACAACATCAAGCTGCTGAACAAGTTCGTGGCGGAGAACGGCCACGCGCGTGTCCCGGTGTCGGGAAAGGGCGGTGACCGCGACCGCCTTGGAAACTGGTTGAAGAACTGTCGGCAAATTGCCCGCAAGGGCACGCTCACCCCATGGCAACGTGTCGAACTCGCCGCGTGCGGCGTCGACCTCCCTCCGCTGGCCGATCGCGCGAACCCGGACACCACAGGCCGCACGGCGGAGAACCCACCGTTCTGCGGCCGTGACAGCCGCCCATGCCCTGGACCGCTACCGCCCGCACACCTCGCCAGTTCGACCGCATGAACCGTCTCTCGTCGCCGGCCCAACCCCCGGGTGCCGCACGGCACGGCGGGATTCCGACGTGCCGCACGGGCCGCCCGATGGCCTCGTCCAGTTCCCCGTCGGCCGGGGGCGTAGCCGCAGCAACCAGGCTTCTTCAGGGGAGCTCACCATGGTGATGACCACGCGTAGGTCAAGCCGCTATCTCAACCCTCAGCCGCGCCAGGGCGTCGTCCGCTTGTTCTCGGACTTCGGGCAGGCGGCGACCGGCCCGAACGACGCGCTGGAGCTGGTGCGGCAGACGGTGGAGGGTCGCCCCGTCGACCGCGGCGGTCAACTGCTGCGCGGCGCCGGTCGCATCTCCTCGCCGCAGCAGCACCTCGCCAGCGGTGATCGCCGCGATGATCCGCCACTGGGACGTCGCTACGAGTCCGGCCGCCGGTGCCTGGTCGAGCTGCCGGACCGCTTCCGCGACCCGGCCGGTGCACATGAGACCTCGAAGGCGGACCTCGTGGAGGGTGAACTCGGAGAACAGCGCGGTGGGCACCACTTCGCCCAGGAGCCGCCGGCCGTCCTCGACTGCCTCGTCGAAGACGACGGCGTTCCCGGCGGCTCCGGCGGCGCGGGCGAGCAGGACGATGGCCTCGGCGCGTTCGGTGCCGGTGCGAGCGGTGTCGCGGGCCTGCGCGAGCCGGTCCAGTGCTCGAAGGTGCAGGCCGGATTTGCGCAGTTCGTTGCCGTGGTGGCGCAAGGCGTGGGCGTGCAGTCCCGGATCGCCCAGGCGCCGGGCGACGCTGAGTCCTTTGCCAGTCCAGCGGGCCGCGGTGGCCAGGCGCTCCTCCGGCAGCACGTGGCCGAGCGCGACGCCGAGGCCGACGCGGGCCCGGGCGAGCAGGCGCAGGGTGTCGAGGTCGGCGTGGCCGTCGGTGGTGCGGGCCTCCAGGCGGGCGACCAGCGGCCACAACTCCGCGACAGCGGTGGTGGCCTGGCCGGCCTGACGGGCGATCTCGGCCAGGCGCAAAACGGAATCGGCGAGCTGGATCACGAGCTGGTGGTCTCCGTCCGCCTCGTCGGTGATGCCCAGGCAGTGCGGCGGAAGGCCGAGGCGTTCGGCGATGTGGCGCAGGGCGCCGATGTCGGTGATGGTGCGCGAGCCGGTCTCGATGCGGGAGACGTAGCTGGTGGAGTAGCGGAGCAGGCAGGCGAGTTCCTGCTGCGACAGGCCATGGAGTTCGCGGTAGAGCTGGAGGATCTCAGGCAGGGCGCGGCGACGCAGGATGTCCTGGGCCCTGGGCGTGGTCCAGTGCCAGCGGATGCCGCCGTAGGGGTCGATCCCGGCCACCGCTCAGACCCGGTCCCGCAATTCGTACCAGCGGGCGACGGAGTCCTTGTAGCCCTGCGGCATGACCAGGCCGGGCACCTCGTCGCGGCGGAAGAGGCCGGCTTCCTTGTGCTCGTGGCTGACGACCGGGGGCCGGTGTGCGTCGGTAGCGGTGCAGCCGTAGGTGACGATGAAGACCTTGCGGCCGGGGATCGGCTCGTACATCCACACATCCAGCAGCGGGCCAGCGGTCGCTGTCCAGCCGCTCTCCTCCTGAATCTCCGTGACCACCCGCTCCTCGGGGGTCTCCGTCCCCTCCAGCTTCCCGCCGGGCAGCTCCCACTCGGCCCTTTCGTTCTTCAGCAGCAGCACCCGCTGCTGCGGGTCGAGCACGACGCCCTTGATGGAGATCGGGAAGGCCGTTGGCACATAGGGCTGTTCTGTCTGTCCGGTCATCGCTTCTTCCGGGGTGCACGGGCGGGCACGGGCTCGTCGAACGTAGCAGTCGCACGGCGGCGCGACGTCCAGCTGTCCGGTGATCTCGCTTTGACAATCTGTCACTTTCCATCGGGGCGGTGGGGCGTGGAGAGTGTGTCGCCTCCCACCCACTCGGTCCTACGAGGGAGATCCACCATGCCGTCTTCCGACACCAACGGCACCAGCGGCGAGGAGTTCACCGCAGGCGTGCTGCACGGAGCAGTGCGCGAGCACGCCGGAGCGGTGCTGAGCGAGCACGGGGTGCTGCGGCTCGCCAGGCTGGGCGGGCGCGACGACGTGCTCATCGCGGCTGGCCGGCTGATGTCCTCGCTGTGGAAGCACCGGGATGCCGACCCGGACTCTCTGACCGTCATCCGCGACACCGGCCGCCACGACGGTCGGCCGGGCTTCGCCGGCCTGGGGCGCGGCACCCTGCCCCTGCACACCGAGTGCGCGCAGCACCCGGATCCGCCCCGTCTGCTCCTGCTGGCGTGCGCACGCGCCGGCGACACCGGCGGCGAGAGCCTGCTGGTGGACGGCCAGGCCGTCCTCGCCGAGCTGGCCGCCCACCACCCTGCCGCCATCGAGGCGCTCTCCGCGGAGCGAGCCGCCTACTTCGGCGGATCGGGCGGCCACTTCGCCCCGGTCCTCCAGCAGCTGCCCGCCAGCCGCTGGCGGCTGCGCCTGCGTCAGGACGGCCTCGCCCGGTTCTCGCCCGAAGCGGACGCGCACCTGCCCGCTCTTCGCAAGGCCATCGACCGCAACACCCGCCGGCTGCGGCTGGCCCCCGGGCAGGGTGTCGTGCTGGACAACCATCGTCTGCTGCACGGCCGCACCGCGTTCTCGGGCGAGCGGCTGATACTGCGCGCTCTGGGCGATCCGCACTCCGCGCTCGGCCTCGGCCCGGGCTTCCCCGCGCCGTGGTCCACGGCTCGCCCCACCGCCCTGCACGAGGTGACCCGCCGCGCGGGCGATCTCGATGAACAGCTGCTCACCGCACGCAGTTGACCGTCGGCGCGCGGCACTGCCGCCTCACCGTCTCCTGGTGACGCGGGGCGCGTCCCGCGCCCCGGCTCCAGGTCTCACAAGGAAAACCCTCAAGGAGGAGCCGCCATGGCTCAGAAGATCACGGCCGAGACCAAGGCCACCACGCCCGCCGCCGTCGGCGAGGAGTTCGACCTCGACGTCCGCACCGTCGAGACCACCGACGCGGCCAGCCTGCAGACCCTGACCGACGACGGCTGCGGCAGCACCTGCGGCGCCTGCACCACCGGCCTGCACTGACCCGACCGGCCGGTGCCCCGGGGACGACCTCCCGGGGCACCGGCCGCCACCACCGTCCCGTTCCGTCTCCGACTGCGAGGTCCGCGGCCATGCGCCCTCCTGCTTCCACGGCTCCCTACCGCTCCGCCGGCGTGGCGCTGGTGCGCGCCGTCGCCCACCCCGACCTGCAGGTTCCCGCCTGGCCCGACCTTGACGGCGACGCACCCGCGGCGACGGGCCAGCGAGCGCGATGGCTGCGCGCGGTGTGGGCGGACAGGCGGCTCGCCCAGGCCCTCGGCGTGGCCAGCCCGGTCCTTGCCCGTCGCGTCGCCCAGCTGACCGCCACCCCCTCGCCCGCGCCGCGAGACGTGCGGCGCGCTGTACTCTCCACCGCCCGCTACCTGGTTCGTGCTGCCGGCCGCCCCACCCCGTTCGGGCATTTCGCCGGCGTGCAGGCGGCGTCGTTCGGACCGTCCTGCGACCTGCGCTGGGGCGAGGGGCATCACGTTGTCACCCGCACCTCGGCGGCCCGGATCGCCCGGGCGATCGAGCAGCTGGAGCGCTGCCCCTCCGTGCTGGCCCGTCTGGACGTGACGGCGAACACCACCGTCCAGGTGCGCGGCGACCGTCTCGTCGTCTCCCACCGCCCGCTCGCCCGGCCCGGCGGCGGCACGTCTGCGGCCGAGACGACTCTGCGCCACACCCGCCCCGTCGCGTTCGCCCTCGCCGCCGCGCGCCGGCCGCTCCGGTTCCGCGGCCTTGCCGACAAGGTCCATGCCGAGTTCCCCACCGCGAACGCCGAACAGGTCACCGGCATCCTGTCC
The DNA here is from genome assembly GCF_044742585.1 of Kitasatospora sp. NPDC087861. NCBI lineage: Bacteria > Bacillati > Actinomycetota > Actinomycetes > Kitasatosporales > Streptomycetaceae > Kitasatospora > Kitasatospora sp. NPDC087861. The sequence continues at coordinate 180,903 of NZ_JBIUUS010000019.1, read as the reverse complement.
GAGCTCGTCGCCCAGCAGGTGCTCATCACGAACCTTCATGCCCCGGCGACCGAGCCCGACCCGCTCGGGCACATCCTGGCGTCCCTGGAGAACGCCGGCGCCGACGAAGTCGCCGTAGCGGCCGAGCCCCTGGCAGACCTACGCGCCACCAGTGCCTCCGGGCACGGCTTGCTCGTGTCGGCCGTGGACCTGCGGCTGGACGCCGACCTCGTCCTCCCTCAGACGGTGGCCGACGAGGCCGCGCGCGCCGCCCAGCTGCTCGCCCGGCTCAGCGCCGCTCCCAACGGCACGGCAGCGTGGCGGGCGTACCACCAGAAGTTCTACGAGCGCTACGGCCGCGGCGCGCTGGTGCCGCTGCTCGATGTGGTGGCGGACAACGGGATCGGCTGGCCCGACGGCTACCCCGGCGCCCGGCCCGCCGAGAAGCCGCGCTTCGACGAACGCGACGAACTGCTCGCCGCCCTCGCCCAGCGGGCCGCTCTCGACGGGGCGCGCGAGGTCGTCCTCGACGAGGCGCTGCTGGCCTCCCTCCATCTGGGCCCGGACGAGCCGCGCCTGCCTCCGCACCTGGAGATCGTCGCCCGCGTCCACGCCCTCAGCCAGGAGGCGCTCGACCGGGGCGACTTCCGGCTGGAGGTGGTCTCGGTGTCCCGGGCCGCCGGCGTCTCGGTCGGCCGTTTCCTCCACCTCCTCGAACCCGGGCACCGGACGGCGTTCACCGACCTGCTGACGAACCTGCCGACGATGGACGAGCACGCCGTCACCGCGCAGCTCTCGTTCCCTCCGCTGGACGCGGCTACCGGGCACGTCGCCCGGAGCCTGCCGACGGGCCAGCTGGTGATCAGCCTCGCCGAGCACCGCCCCGCTGGCGATAGCGTCCTCGGCCCCGAGGACCTGGCGGTGGGCTGCGACGGTCGGCGCATGTACCTGGCCGCGCCGGCGCTCGGCGTGCGGGTCGAGGCCGCCGCCACCCACGCCCTCAACCTGCGCACCCACACCCCGCCGCTCGCCCGGCTGATCACCGAGCTGTCCCGCGCCCAGACCGCGCAGGTCACCCGCTTCGACTGGGGTTCCCTCCGCACACTGCCGTTCCGGCCCCGGCTACGGCACCGGCGAGTCATCCTCTCCCCGGCCGCCTGGCGGCTCACCGCCGCCGAGCTCCCCGCAGGCAACGCTCCGCAGCAGCAGTGGGACGAGGCCCTCACGTCGTGGATGAAGCGGCGCCGGGCACCGCGGCGCGTGCTGCTGGCCGCCGACAGCCAGGGCCTGCCGCTCGACCTTGACCACCCCGGCCACCGGGCCCTGCTGCGCGACCACCTGCGCTCCGCCCCGCACGCGGTCCTCGTCGAGGAGCCCCATCCGGCCGACCTCGGTTGGGCTGGCGGCCGGGCCCACGAGATCGTTGTTCCCGCCACCGCCACCCGCTCTCCGGCCTGGCCGCGCCTGCCCAAGCCCACCCCGGCCCGGATCCTGCCGCGGGGCCACGGCGACGCCCCGGGCACCTCCCGGGTGCTCCTCGCCTCCCTCTACGTCGACCTGGAGCGCCAGGACACCGTCCTCACCCGGCACCTGCCCGACCTCCTGGACCGGCTCGGCAACCCGAAGTGGTGGTTCGTGCGCTTCCGCGACCCGCGCCAGCACCTGCGGCTGCGCATCGCCCTGCCCTCCCCAGCCGCCTTCGGCCCCGCCACCACCGCGATCAGCACCTGGACCGCCGAACTCCACCAGGCCGGACTGCTGTCCGAGGTCGTGTACCCCACCTCGTACACCGAGACCGGACGGTGGGGAGAAGGCCCGGCCTGGGCCGCGGCGGAGGAGGTCTTCCGCGCCGACTCCGCCGCCGTCCTCGCCCAGCTGTCCCAGCCCGCGCTGCCCGGCCGGCAGGCACTGCTCGCCGCCCACGCGCTCGCCACTGCGGCAGGGTTCACCGGCTCCACCACCGCCGGACTGCGCTGGCTCGTCGACAACGTCCCCGCCCAAGCCCCGGCCACGGTGCCCAGACCCGTCTTCCGCGAGGCCGTGCGCCTCGCGGACCCGGCCCGCAACTGGGCCGCGCTACGCGCCGAGCCCGGGGGTTCCGCCATCGCCGACGCCTGGGCTCGGCGCCACCAGGCCCTCGACGCCTACCGCCGGCACTTCCCCGGCCCCCACACCCAGGGCGTGCAGGCGGACGACGTCCTCGGCTCCCTCCTGCACTGCAGCTTCGTCCGCGCACACCGCATCGACTTCGACGACGAGGCCCAGGTCCTCTACCTGGCCCGCGCAGCCGCCCTCGCCCACCTCTCCCGGGACGGTGACCGATGACCACCCCGCACCCCGCTCTTCGGTTGTCCGACCGGATCGCCGAACTCCTCGCCGACCCGGCCGACGCGCCGGAGGCGTGGACGTCCCGTCCGCAGTGGCGCCAGTCCCTCGCCCACGGCGCGCCCGGCATCGCCCTGCTCCACATCGAACGCGCCGCCACCGGCCGGGGCCCGTGGGAGCCGGTACGCGCCTGGCTGTCGGTCGCGGCCGACGTCCCGGTGACGAGCGGAGCGGACAGCTACCTGTACTACGGCGCTCCGGCGCTCGCGCACGCCCTCGCCTGCGCCGCCCAGGCCCGCCTCGGCTCCCACCAACGCGCCCTCGACCACCTCGACCAGGCCGTGACCGCCGACGCGGTGCGCCGCTGCGACGAGGCCACCGCCCGGATCGACCACGGCGACCTGCCGGTACTCGCCGAGTTCGACACCATCCGCGGACTTGCTGGCCTCGGCGCCGTACTCCTGTGCCTGGCCCCCGACGGCGACGCGATCCGCCGGGTCCTGGGCTACCTCGTCCGCCTCACCGAGGACGTCAAGCACAACGGTGAGCTGTTGCCCGGCTGGTGGACCGCGAGCGGACCGTCCGGGAAGCCGGACGAGCGTTTCCCTGGCGGGCACGCCAACACCGGCGTGGCGCACGGCATCGCCGGTCCCCTCGCCCTGCTCGCCCTCGCGCTGCGGCACGGCGTAGAGGTCAACGGACAACGCGAGGCCATCGGCACGATCCTGGCCTGGCTGGAGCGCTGGCGAGACCATCACACCTGGCCGTACTGGGTCACACCCGCACACCTGACCGGCCCCACCCGCAGGCCAATGCCGCCGCAGCGGCCGAGCTGGTGCTACGGCACCGCCGGCGTCACGCGCGCCCAGCAACTCGCCGCCCTCGCCATCGACGACCCCCGCCTGCGCCACGACGCCGAGACCGCCCTCGCCACCGCGTTGGTCGACCCGAAGGCGCTCGCCGCGACCACCGACCTGTCGGCCTGCCACGGCTACGCCGGGCTCGCCCACATCGCCCACCGCGCCGCCACCGACGCCTCCCCGCGCGACGCCGCCCGGCTCCGCTCGGCCGCCGACCTGCTCCTGGACACCATCCACCCGCCGCACACCGACCCCGACGAACAGGCCCGCCGCCTCCTCACTACGGCAGGACCCGCGTTCCTGGAAGGCGCGGCCGGCACCGCCCTCACCCTGCTCGCCCCCGCCATCGGCACCACTCCCGCGACCCGCTGGGATGCCTGCCTCCTGATCGCCTGACCGAGGACCGATCCGATGACCACCGACTGGATCCAGCACACCATCACCCCCGCCCACCGGGAAACACCCGAGCGCCTCGCCGCCGAACGCCTCGCCCCCGTCCTCAACGCCGCCCAGGACTCCGGCGCGCTGGACGGCTGGTGGTACATGCGCAAGGAGGGCCTGCGGCTGCGCTACCGCGCCGCCGCGCCCGAGCCCGCCGTCACCGCGCTGCTGGACACGCTCGTCGAGGGGGGACTCGTCGAGGGCTGGGCCACCGTGATCTACGAACCGGAGACCGAGGCATTCGGTGGCCCCGAAGCCATGGAGGTCGCCCACCGACTCTTCCACGCCGACAGCCGGCACCTGCTGGCACGGGCAGCCGAGCCCGGCCCGCCCGCGCTCGGCCGGGCCGAGACCGTCGCCGTCCTCGTCTCCGCCATGCTCCGCGCCGCCGGACTCGACTGGTACGAACAGGGCGACGTCTGGGCGAAGTTCGCCATGCTCCGCGACGCCCCCGCCCCCGTGCCGCCCGAGCGGGCGGCCACCCTGACCGCCGCCATGCAGCACCTGATGCACCTCGACACCTGGGCACTCACCCGCGACACCACCCCGCTCGCCCACCACGGCGGCTGGGTCCACGCCTTCCAGCAGGCCGGGCAGGACCTCGCCCGCCTCGCCCGCGACGGCGTTCTCACCCGCGGGCTGCGCTCCGTCCTCGCGCACCACCTTCTCTTCCACGCCAACCGCTCCGGCCTGCCGGTCGACCATCAAGCCGCCATGGCCGCACGGGCGTTGGACGCCGTCTTCCACTCCGACGAGGGCCCCGCGCCCTCGGCTTCCACCATCCACGCCACCACTAAGGTCGCCCACATGACTACCCTCGGCAACGAAACCGATTCCGCCACCCCGGCCGCCGAGCAGCTGCGCGCCGCCCTCACCGACCGACTCCTCGACCAGGGCGCCATCCGCACCGCCACGGTCGAGGCCGCCTTCCGCGCCGTGCCCCGCGAGCCCTTCCTGCCCGGCTTCCCGCTGGAGGTCGCCTACGCGGACAACCCCATCTACACGAAGACCGACGGCTCCGGAGCCCAGATCAGCGCCGCCTCCCAGCCCGCGATCGTCGCCATGATGCTCGGACAGCTCGGCGCCCAGCCCGGCGAGAAGATCTTCGAGGCCGGGGCCGGTACCGGTGTCAACGCCGCCTACATGGCCACCATCGTCGGTCCCAGCGGGCACGTGGTCGCCGTGGACGTAGACGAAGACCTCGTCGACGGCGCCCGCAAGCACCTCTCGGACTCCGGCATCACCAACGTCGACGTGGTTCTCGGCGACGGCGCGCTCGGGTACCCCGACGGCGCCCCGTACGACCGCGTCATCGCCACGGTGAGCACCAGCGAGATGCCCACCGCCTGGCTTCAGCAGGTCAAGCCCACCGGGCGTATCGTCCTGCCACTGCGCCTGCGCGGCACCGCCAGCCGGGTCATCGCCTTCGAGCGCCACGGCGACTCCTGGGCGTCCGTCAACGACCGGCTCGCCGTCTTCATGCCACTGCGCGGCAGCATGGACGACGCCCGCCGCACCGTCACCCTCACCGGCGAGGGCGACGTCACCCTCCAGGTCCACAAGGACCAGGACGAGGCGGTCAACGCCGAACTCCTGGCTGGCGTCCTCGACGGCGAGCGCTACGACGCCTGGAGCGGCGTGACCATCCCGGCCGGCACCACCTACGAGTACCAGGACCTGTGGCTGGCCCTCCGGCTCCCGACCTCCCTCATGCGGATGAGCGTGACCGGCAACGCCCGCGACCGCGGCGTGCACCCCATGTTCGGCTGGGGCGCTATGGCCACCATCCACGCCGACTCCCTCGCCTACCTCACCCTGCGCCCCGGCGAGCCCGATGCCGACGGCCGTAAGACGTACGAGACCGGCGCCATCGGCCACGGCCCCGCCGGCGAACTGCTCGCCGACCTCGTCGCCGAGGAGATCCGTACCTGGAACGCCGGCTTCCGAGGCCGGACCCTGCGCTTCGAACTCCCCGACAACCCTGCCACTGCGGACCCGGGCGCTGGCCGCTTCGTCCTGGACCGCCCCAACCACCCGATCACCGTCATCTGGGAGTGACCCACGTGCACCCGACCGGATCGACCGCCCAGCGCTTCCCGCTGGTCGCACGCCACCGGCCCGCGTGCCTGCCCCTGAACTCCCGTGTCGGCCGGCTCTGCGAGCTGGCCGACACTGCCGCCCGGCAGGCCGACCCGGGCCTCGCGTCCACCGTCTTCAACCAGGCGGCCCTCCTCGCCTCCGACCTCGCCCTGACCGACTACGCCCGCGAGCTGTGCCACCGCCACGCCGCCCTCTACCTCACCCGCGGCCCGCTCCCCGCGATGAGCGCCATCCGCGGCCTCGAACCCGTCGTCAACATCGCCCGCCTCCACATCCGCGCCGGCTACCCCCAGCACGGCTACCGCCTCCTCCGCGACCTCTACCGCGCCGTCATCAACGACACCGAGACCTCCCTCGACGGCATCGCCGTCCCCGCCCACCTCACAGAGACCGACGAGCAGCGCGGCGAGGTCCGCCAGTGGCTGTGGCGCGTCGTCCTCGCCGACGGCACCCGCGCCCTCACCTCCGCCGGCCGCTGGAACAGGGCCCTGCGCCACATCAAGGAGCATCGCGGCATCGGCCGGCGCATCCTCGACGGCCGCCAGGTCGCCGTCCTCGCCCGCGCCACCGCCGACGACCTTCCCGGCGCCCTCGCCCTGCTGGCCGCCACCGAGCCGGGCGAGGCGTGGGAGGACGCCGTCACCGCGGTGCTCACCGCGCTGTGCTACCCCGGCGACCAGCGTGCCGCCGAGGCCGCGATCGACCACTGCCTCGCCTTCGAACCGGACGAGGGCCTGGCCGTGTTCACCACCCGCCTCGCCCTGAACGCGCTCGACGCCGCCGGCCCGGACACGCCCGCCGCCCGAAACCTGATCGAGCAGCTGTCCAGCCGAACGGGTGAAATGGGCGACGGCTACGCGCTGCGCGACCTCCTCGGCCACCCGGGCGTCCGCGACCACCTCGAACCCGGCCGAACGGCCGAGCTCGAACAGGCTCTCGCCGCCTGCGCGCTGGGCTCCGCCACCCTCCCCGAGCCCGTCCGCGGCCAGCTGGAGGACGCCCTCGCCCGCGCCCGGGAGGTGCTCGAAACCTCCCCGTTCGACCCGGGCTCGCCCGGAGGTAATCCGCTTGAACGCCACACTCGAACAGCACCATCATCGGAGGCCGCCAACCTCTAGGCCGTTCCTTAACTCAGTTCCACAGAAAGCAACTTGGGTGCCGGAGCGCCCTGGCTCAGTGCACTTGCCCGCCCGCGCGCCGGCTGTGTCCGCAGGAGCCACGGCGAAGACCAGCGCCGGCTGGCGGGCTGTGTCCGCCCGAGAGACCGAGGAGTCAACCGGTGATCGACTTCGACGTGCTGACCGACCTCGCCTTCCGCGAGGGCGCCGATCGGATCGGCGTCGGTGTGGTGGTCCGCGACACTTCCGGCCGGATTCTGATGATCCGCCGGGCCGCACACGACGTCCTGCCCGGCCTGTGGGAGTACCCGGGCGGTGGTCGGGAGGACGGCGAACCCGTCCCGGCGGGTGCGGCACGGGAGCTGGCCGAGGAGACCGGGCTCACCGGCCTGACGCTGGAGTACGCACGGCACCTGGACTTCACCAACCAGCGCGGCTTGCAGGTGAGGCAGTTCGTCTTCACCGCCGTCGTGCCGGAAGGCACCCCGGTCGTCCTCTCCGGCGACCACGACGACCATCAGTGGGCTCCCTCCGACCGGCTGCCCACGACCAGCGACGGTCAGCGCGCGGTGATCGAGTGGCTGACCGGCCGCCTGGCGATCCCCGGCTGGCGGCCGGTCGGCGGCTACCTGACCACCATCGCCCGACCCAGCGCCTACGGCTCGTTCCTCGTCACCGATCCGCACGGCCGCGTGCTGGGGATGCGCTCCACCATCAACCCCGAGGTGTGGAACTTCCCCGGCGGCAACGTCGAGCACGGTGAAAGCCCCTTCACCACTGCCTTGCGCGAGGCCGAGGAGGAACTGGGTCTCGACCTCGCTGCGGAGAACCCGGAGATCATCGCCCGACGGCGCCTGGTCGCCGTGATCCACACGCAGGCCGACGCCGACTACCCGGTCCCGGTCGCCGGCTACGTGTTCGACGGCGGCACGCTGACCGCGGAGCAGCAGGCCCGGATCCGGCTCGATCCGGCCGAGCACACCGAGTTCCGGTTCGAGACGGCCCACGACTGGCGCTCCCGGATGACCTCCGCCCACTACCAGCGGCTCCGGCAGGTGCTGCGCGCCCACCGCTGCGGTGTCCCGCTCTACCTGGAGCGCCCCGCCCCGGATGGCGACGACTTCGAGGGCGTCCTGGTCTTCGTCACCGACCGCGCGGGTCGACTGCTGATGCACCTGCGCGAAGACAGGCCAGGCATGGCCTGGCCCGGCTACTGGACTCCGATCGGCGGCTGGCGCGAGGCCGACGAGAGCGCCCGGGAGAGCGCGGTGCGCGAGGTCCGCGAGGAGGCCGGCGTCGAGATCACCGGGCTGCGGCCCCTCCCCGGCCCGCACCACGACCTCGGCCTCCCGCTCACCCGCGTCCTGCACGCCGTCTGGGACGGCCCCGACAGCGACCTGCGCCTCGGTGACGAGGGCCTGGCCGTACGCATGGTCCCCCTGGCTGAGGTGCTCGACCTAAAGGTCCCGCCGTACATGCAGCACTACCTGCCCCTGCTGACCGACGCGGCCGACCCGCCGTCGAAAACCACCTCTTGAGCCGGCTCCACAAAACCCACCCGCCAACCGCTCCGGCGGGAGCCAGGGAGATCCCCATGACCAGCCGCTACCGCAGCGTCGTCGATGTCTACGTGCTCCTGCGCAGGGCCGACGGCCGTGTACTCCTCATGGAACGCGCCAACACCGGCTACGCGGACGGTCAGCTCTGCCCGCCCAGCGGGCACCTCGAACAAGGAGAGTCCGTGATCGCCGGCGCGATCCGCGAGGCCGCCGAGGAGGTCGGCGTTGAACTCGGCGAAGCCGCGCTGGCCTTCGCCCACGTCGTCCATCACCGCAGCCCCGAAGGGGAAGGACGCGTCGGCTTCTTCTTCCTCACCGACAGCTGGCGCGGCGAGCCGGTCAACCGCGAGCCCCACAAGTGCGCTCGGCTTCTCTGGGCAGATCCGACGAACCCTCCGGAGAACACCGTCCCCTATACAGCCGCCGCACTCGCGCAGGTCTCCAAACGCCAACCGTTCTCACTCGACGGCTGGACCTCATGACCGTCCCCGCCGTCCCCGCCGACGTCGACCTGCTGCTTCGCCGCACCGCCGGACCGTACGAGGCGCTGGCCACCCGGTCGGTCGACCGGCAGGGCCGCGCGGCGGTGTGGGAGATCCTCGCCGCCGACGGCCGCCGGCTGTTCGCCAAGCGGCACAAGAACACGCTCATGCACCACCGCGAGACCACCGCCTACCGGCACCTCGCACCGGCCCTCGGCCCCGGCCGCGCTCCGACGCTGCTGGCCGAGGACCCGCAGGCGCTGCTCGTCATCACCACCGCCGTGCCGGGCACCCCGGTCATCACCAGCGCGCTCACCGAGGCCGACGAGCTGGAGGTGTACCGGCAGGCCGGGCAGCTCGCGGCCCGCATCCACACCCAGCCCACGGCGGACGCCCCCGTCGGGGAGCGGCTGCCGTGGGTGCGGGAGCGCGAGCGGGCGCTGGCCCGCGCCCGCGAGGCCCGCCTGCCCGAGGCCGACGTCGAGGTGCTGGCCCAGGCCACCCGCACCGAGCCACCGCACGTCTCCCCGGCCTGCTGCCACGGCGACTTCGGTCCACGCAACTGGCTGGTCCGCCACGACGGCGGCACCCTGGTGGTCGGCGTGATCGACTTCGAGCGAACCCAGGTCGAGGAGCCGGTGCGGCGCGACCTGATGCGCGTGATGCTCCAGCTCACCCCGCACCGCCCGGACCTGCGAACGGCGTTCCTCACCGGGTACGGGCGCGCGCTGAGCAGCGCGGAGTGGGCGGCGTGCCGGGCGTGGGCCGCGATCGACTGCCCCGCGGCGCTGCGCTGGGCTCTGGACCACCACGGTGACGAGGAGATCCTCGGCTATGCCCGCACCGTCCTGGAGCTGCTGCGCGCACCGGCGTCGGCCCCGTGAAGTCCCCAAGTCCCCTTTCGTCGAGTGTCCTTGGAGGTAGTGCTGTGGAGAGTCTGCGACAGGCGGTGGCCGTCATCGTCCACGACCGGAGTGGCGGCCGGGTCGCGACGATCAACTACGCGACGAACAGCTGGAACGAGACGCCGGTGTGGACGATCCCCGGCGGCAAGGTCGAGGTCGGCGAACGCCTGGACGAGGCCGCCGCCCGCGAACTGGCGGAGGAGACGGGGCTGGTCGTCGACCCGTGCGACCTGCGGCTGGTCCACACGATCCAGGTCCGCCAGGGCTGGGACGGCAAGGGCCCCTTCCTGCTGTCGGTGTTCCTCGCCACTGCGTGGCAGGGCGAGTTGACGAACACCGAGCCCGGCAAGCACCTCGCCGTGGTGTGGTCGCCCGAGAGTGGGCTGCCGCTGCCGATGTTCCCGTCCTCCCACGCCGCGCTGTCCGCGTACCTGTCCGGTGGCCGCGGGTTCTCCACCCACGGCTGGGCCGAGGGGGCCGATCCCCGCGACCTGGTCCAGGGCTGAGGATGGCCGGCCGCCACCGCCGCCCGCCCGAACCGCAGCTGCCGGCCGACACCGACGCCCGGCTGCGGGCCATCGCCGAGCGGCGGCCCGTCGTGGAGGAAGGCATCGTCACCTTCCCCACCAGCCAGGTCCCGTACGCCTACCGCACCGTGCACCGGCCCGACGGCGGCACCGACCAACACCTCGTCCGCCTCGACCTCCCCGGACAACCACCCGAGTGACCCACCGAACCCTGGAGGCAGCAGCCCACATGACCGGATCCCCCGTACGCCCCGCCGGCCCCGAGGACGCCGACGAGCTGCTGCGCCTGCGCGTCGCGGTGCTCGACGGCGCCCGGCTCACCGACGACTGGCGCACCACCTTCCGCGACGACATGCGTCACCGGCTCGGCACCGACCCGAACCTGCTCGCCTACGTCGTCCCCGCCGACGACGGCACGCTGGCGTCCTGCGCCATCGGCATCGTCTACCGCGGCTATCGGGGCCCCACCCACCCCACCGGCCGGTGGGCCCGGATCCACACCGTGGCCACCGACCCGGTCCACCGACGCCGCGGACACGCCCGCGCCGTCACCACCGCCCTGGTCCAGGCACTCCAGCACAGCGGCTGCGGCTCGATCGAGCTGCGCGCCACCGAAACCGGAGCCCCGCTCTACCGCACCCTCGGATTCGACCCCGTCGACGGCTACATGACGCTCCGCCCCGGCTCGGAAGGCTGGACGCGGTGACCGCCATCGACCTCGACGCCTACAACGAGCGGGCCCGCGGCGGCCCGTGCTTCATCTGCTCGATGCTCGCCGGTGAGCCCGGGTACGAGCACCGGATCGTTCTGGACGACGGCGTCCACGTCGCTTTCCTCGACCGCTACCCCACCCTGCCCGGTAAGCTCCTGGTCGCCCCGCGCGCCCACGTCGAGGACACCATCAGCGGCTTCACCGAGGACCAGTACCTCGCCCTGCAATTGGTCGTGCACCGCGTGGCGACCGCGCTCGCCGCGACCGTCCCGACCGAACGCCTCTACGTGCTGAGCCTGGGCAGCAGGCAGGGCAACGCCCACGTCCACTGGCACATCGCCGCCCTGCCGCCCGGCACCCCGTACGAGCAGCAGCAGTTCCACGCGCTGATGGCCGAGGGCGCGGGCGTCCTGCCCGACGACCCCGGCCGGGCCGAGCGCCTCGCCGCCGACCTGCGCACCCGGCTCGGTCATCCCAGCCGTCACGACCAGCGAGGAGCCTGACCTTGGTCTTCGTCCCGCCCGAGCGGTTCGTCCCCACCCTGCCGCACGGCGTCGCCTACGCCGGCGTGTTCTTCACCGACCGCCACGACCGGCCGCTGCTGCTCACCTCCGTCCACCACCCGGGCGAATACCAGTACCCCGGCGGCCTCCTCGACGACGGCGAGGATCCGTGGACGTGCGCGCTGCGCGAGACCGCCGAGGAGATCGGCTTCGTCCCCGCCGCCCTCGACGACGCCCCCCCGCCTCCTGATGCTCTCCTTCACCCCGCCGGAGCCACCGTGGCCCTGGAAGATCGGCGTGACCTTCGACGGCGGCCGGCTCACCGACGAGGAGATCGAACGCATCACCCCCGACCCCGCCGAGCACAGCGGGCTCGCCGTCCGCACCGTCGAGGAGTGGGAGCGCATCGTCACCCCGCGCCGACTGCGCACGCTCCGCGCCTCGCTCACCGCCCGCCGCACCGGCGTCGCCGAGTACCTCGTCTCAGAACCCCGCCGGCCGGGCGAACCCGGATGACGACCCCGCCCGACCCCGACCGCACTGTGGAGGAGACCGCTTGAAGTCCCGCCCGTCCGAACCCACGCCGTCCGACCACGTCTCCGACAGTGAGCAGTTCCTGTTCGGCGGACGGCTGCTCCCCGACTGGGGGTTCACCTCCCATGAACAGACCATGCTCAGGATCAGCTTCCTCACGGTCGCCCGCCAGATCCCCGGCATGCTCCGCACCGCCCTGTGCCTGGCCTGGCAGGCCGACCGGGTGGCCCTGGTGGCCATCGCCGTCGCCGAAACCGGACGGGCGCTGGCCGCCGCCTTCGGCCTGCTCGCCACCAACCGCGCCCTCGCCTCCCTGTTCGCCTCCGGCAGCACCGACCAACTGCTGCGCGCGGCCCTGCCGGCCGCCCTCGCCATCGGCGGCGCCCCCGCGCTGTCCGCGGTCCTGGGAGCGGTCTCCTCCTGGGCGGGAGGCCGACTGGAGCCCAAGACCGAGCGGGCCGCGACCGTCGCCTACCTGCGCCGCGCGGCCCGCGTGGAGCTGGCCGCGGTGGAGGACCCCGAGTTCAGCAGACTGCTGGAGTCCGCCAGGTACGGCACCGCCGCCGTGCGGCGCCTGATCGGCCAGAGCATCGCCGTCCTCACCGCCCTGCTCGGCATGGTGGCCGCCGGCGGCGTTCTACTCACCCTCGACCCGGTGCTGCTGCCCATGCTGGTGCTCATCGCCGCGCCGAAGGGGTGGGGCGCGGTCCGCTCCGCCCGGCGCCGCTACGGCTCCGTGATGGCCTGGCTCCAGCACCACCGGGCCGCCAGTCTGCTCGCCCAGCTGCTCACCCAGCCTCACTCCGCGCCCGAGGTCCGCGTCCACGCCATCGGCCCGTTCATCCTGGGCCACTACATCGCGATGGCCGAGGCGTCCGAGCAGGAGCAGAACCGCCTCGCCCGCGCCACCGCGACCACCTCCCTGCTCGCCTCCGTCCTCTCCGGGCTGGCCGCCGCCGCGACCTTCGCCGTCCTGGGCTGGCTCGTCCACGACGGGCAGATGGCGCTCGCCGTCGCGGGCACCGCCGTCGTCGGCATCCGCACCGGCGCCGCCGACATCACCTCCCTCGTCGGCACCGTCAACAACCTGTACGAGGAGGCACTGTTCGTCACCGACCTCGACCGCCTCCAGCGCGAGGCCGACCGGCGCGCCATCCCCGCCGGTGGCACCGATCTCCCGCACCGCCCCACGGCCATCACCCTGGAGGGAGTAACCTTCACCTACCCCGGCCGCACGCACCCGGCCCTGTCCGACATCACCCTGCGGATCCCGCGCGGACAGGTCGTCGCCCTGGTCGGCGACAACGGGTCCGGCAAGTCGACGCTCGTCAAGATCCTCACCGGCCTCTACCTGCCCGATGCCGGCCGGATGCTGTGGGACGGCGTCGATGCCGCGACCGCCGACCGAGACCAGCTGTTCGCCTCCTCCGCCGTCCTCGAACAGGGCTTCCAGCAGTGGCCGCTCACCCTGCGGGCCAATGTCCTGATCGGCCGCCCCGAGCACGGCGACGACCCGGCCCTGCTCAAGCGCGCGGCCGACTACACCGACCTGCACCCGATCATCGAGGCCCAGGACAACGGCTGGGACACCCTCGCCGCCCGCGGCTTCAAGGGCGGCGTCCAGCTGTCCGGCGGCCAGTGGCAGCGCGTCGGCATGGCCCGCACCCACCACCGGGCCACCACCACCGGGCCCGGTGGACGCCCCACCCACCTCGTGATCGCCGACGAGCCGACCTCCGCCCTCGACGCCCGCAGCGAGATCGCCGCGTTCACCCGCATCCGTGAACTCGCCGACCAGGGCCTGACCGTCATCCTGATCACCCACCGCCTCGCCGCCACCGCAGGCGCCGATCTCATCTACGTCCTGCGCGAGGGCCGGCTCACCGAACAGGGCACCCACGCGCAACTGATGTCCGACCCGAACAGCGGCTACCGATCCTCCTACCTCCTCCAGGCCCGCCAGTACGCCACCGAGATCCCCGACCAGCGGAACATGACCGCACCCGCCGCCGATCTCGCCTGACCACGCACCCGAAACGGAGCAGCCGATGCCCACCTGGGACGAGATGTGTGCCGCCGCAGGCGAAGTGCGCGACCTGTACGACGAGACCAACCGGCGGAAGCTGGGCCGTACCTGGGGCCTGTCGGACTTCGTCCTGGGTTTCACCGGCGACGTCGGCGACCTCGCGAAGCTGGTCATGGCCCACCAAGGCCACCGTGCCGACGTGGCCGCGAGTGCCGGGGCCATCGGCCACGAGCTGTCCGACTGCCTGTTCTCGCTCATGGTCATCGCCCAGGAGACCGGCGTCGACCTCGCAGACCGGTTCACCACCGACATGGCCGCCCTCACCGCCCGTCTCCGCCCCTCCACCTACCCGCGGCAGCCAGGTGAATCCGCGCCCGGCCGGACCGCCGCAAGCCTTCGACCCGGGTTGCCGTCACCAGCCGCTCGCCCGGCGCCCGCCGAACAAGGAGGACCTGCCATGCCAGCACTGCCGTCCCTGCTCGCCGTGCTCGCGCACCCAGACGACGAGTCGCTCCTCGTCGGCGGCATCCTCGCCCAGCACGCCGCGTCCGGGGCCCGGACCGCGGTCGTCACCGCCACCTGGGCCGAGGACAGCCACCGCGCCGCCGAACTCGCCGAGGCCCTGGAAATCCTGGGCGCCGGCGGACCGCGGATGCTCGGCTACGCCGACGCCCGCGTCCCGCAGTCCGCTCCCGGCCAGCCGCGGCTGTGCGACGCTCCCGTCGACCGCGTGGTCGAGGACGTCGTGCGGCACATCCGCGCGGTCAGGCCCGACATCGTGCTGACCCACGACGCCTACGGGCAACTGACCGGCCACCCGGACCACCGGCAGACCCACCGGGTGACCCTGCTGGCCATCGCCGCCTCCGGACTCGAACACCTCTACCCGGACGCCGGGGAACCCTGGCAACCCGCCGCCGTCCACATGGCCACCCACCCCCACTCGGCGATCGCCGACCTCGGGCCACTCCTGGGCCAGGTCGGCAAGTCCGTGCTGAGCGTCCCGGACAGCCTGGCCAACGTGACATGCGATGTACGCCAGTGGCTGGACCGGAAATGGGCCGCGATCACGGCCCACCGCAGCCAAGTCGAGGGAGAGCGCCCGCTCCCCGGGATCCTGGCCCGCCTGCCCGAGGACGTCAGGCACCGGATCCTCGGAACCGAGCACTACACGTCGCTCACGGCACCGTCCCAGCCCTCCCCGGCTCCGGAGGGGATCGGCCTGACGAACCGACAGGCACCAGGATGCAGCCCCCGATGCCAGTAACCGCCCAACCCGCCCCGACCATGAGGAGCCAGCCGGTGATACGCATCGCCAATCTCAACGCCTACAAGCTGCACCCCCGCGACGTGGGCACGGAGGGGTGGAGCGCCCGGGTCACCGCGATTCGCGAGGTCTCCCCGGACATCCTGTGCCTGCAGGAGGTCCTCGTCGACGATGACGCGCCCGAGGACACCGACGCGGACGGCATCGTCGACGAGACGAAGAGGCTGCGCCGCTGGGACAGCCAGGCCACCACCGTCATCGAACGCCTGGCCCGCGAGTGCGGCCTCACCGCCACGATCGTCCGCTCCGACGGCAGCGCCGGCGCAGTCGCGATGGCCCGCAACGCCCACCGCCCCTGGTACACGGCCGTGCTGTGGCGTCCGGAAACGGTCACCCCGGTGCCCGGCGGATTCCGTGCCTACGGGTCGCCGGGCCTGTTTGTTGCGGCAGTCACCGTGTCCCACGTAAGGCGTGTCGCACTGAATGGCTGCGCAGGTGCAGCCCGAGTCACTACCGTTCGGGTGGGCAAGTGTCCCATTTCGATGCGCAGACGGCCCTTCCGTAGTGATGGGACTCACAGGCCGTCAGGCAAGGTCGGCTCCTGCTAACTGGCCTTGAGGGTGCGGTATCCCCCGTGCTGTGGGGCGGACTCTAGGAACTGGACAGCTTGAGTGGACGATTACCGGGTCGCCAACGGCTGCCGGCGTAGCGGGCGATGGTTTTGGTGAGCTCGGAGTACTGCTGCTCGGAGAGCGGGCCGAGGACGCAGAGCGGGAGTGTGTCGTCCCAGCTGGTGTTAGGACGGTTGCGGTAGAACCAGCCCGCGGGATAGACGCTGTTAGCCTTGGACTTCTGGATCAAGCGGATGCGTAGTCCGGTATAGGTGTACGCCGCCTTTTCTGATGTTATGCGGTCCACAGTGACCGTCTGCATTAGGTCCCAGGTCACCGTGCGGCCGAATGAGCCCGTGGTGACGATGCCCTGCGAGGCGACGGTGAGGGACCATGGAGTTCGGTTCGGGAGCATGCGTCGGTGGTGCCTCTTCGCTCCGCTCACGCTCGCCACGGCGGCGATGCCCACGAGCGTTCCCGCCATGGCGATGATCCACACCACGCCCAGGACCCCCCAGAGGCCGTCCCCCACCCCGTTCTCGCCCTTCGACCCGAAGGGAAAGGCTCCTGCCCCGGCCAGCGCGAAAGAGTCGGCTGCCCAGATCGCGCCAGAAATCACCGCGAGGGGTGTGGACACGGAGGCCTGCCAGATCGGGCGAGCGTAGTCGGTGACCGGCTCCTGGCCGGTCCAGGCGACCTCAAAGGCATCGCCGTGAGCAGGCTCCTGCCTGATAGGCGGCGGAATGAGAGTGCGACGTGGTCCGGCGGTCACGGTTGTCGCGTCAGAGATGCCAGGAGTGCCATTCAGAGAGGACCGGAGTCCGACCAGCCGTTCATGGACCGCCACGGCCGTCTGGGGGCGCCGGTCCGGGTTACGTTCCAGCAGGTCGGACACCAGCTGGGTCACTGCCGGCGGCACGTTCAGGCCGAGCGCGTCGAGCCGCGGAGCCTCCTCAACCAGTTTCCGCTGCGCGATCGCGAGACCATTGTGACCCGTGAAGGGCGCCCGGCCGGCCAACAGGGCGAAGAGAACGCTGCCCAGGGCGTACAGGTCAGAGCGTGCGTCGCCGCGCTCGGTGAGGAACTGCTCAGGCGCGCCGTACTCCGGAGTGCCGGCAGGGGCGAGTTGTGACGAACGGGCAAGGGTGAAGGCACCCTGGATGAATCCGGCGATGCCGAAGTCCACGACCTTGACCCTGCCGTCCGGGGTGATCATCACGTTGTGCGGCTTGATGTCGTAATGGATGACCTGAGCCTGGTGTGCAGCGACCAGGGCCGCACAGATGTCCTGGGCGATCTGAAGCGCGCGCGCCACGGCCATCGGCCCCTCGTCGCGGATGTGTTCAGCGAGATTGGCTCCCTCGACCCGCTCCATGACCAGGAACCACAGATCCTCGTGGAACCCGCGGTCATACAGGGCGACCACGTTCGGATGACCGATCTGCGCGGCGGCCACCGCCTCCCGCTCAAAACGGCGCGGCAGATCCACCTGCACCCCGTCGTCAAGCACCAGTATCTTGACGGCCACATCCCGGTGCAGCACCCGATCCCTGCCGGCCCACACCTCCCCCATACCGCCCCGTCCCAGTCGCTTGATCAGCTCGTACCGCTCCGCGATCAGCTCACCGCGCTCCACGCACCACCTCCGATGACGAAGCCATGCCGACCATCAGCCTATGACCAGGGCGGCCGCCCTCGAGGAGATCCAGAGAACCCCCTGCGATCCGACACCTCCGAGCTGCTCACATGGCCCGAGCCCGGCCAACTACCGTTCGACATGGCCAGGTATCGGTCGTGCCTGGTCGCACGAGGCATCCTCGCCGAACCCGAACCCGGCCTGTTCACTCAGCCCCGCGCCTGACCACCGACCCACCCCGCCGACCAGGGACCCTCACCCAACTCCAAGCCCGAAACGGGCATTACCTCGCTTACCGCACTCTGAGTGGGCGTTTAGGGATGGTTTGCGGTGCTAAGTCGCCTCGATAGCCAACATCTTCGACATGATTCGCACCTTACGTTCACCTTCGCCGCCTTCCGGGCGCCAGCCCGCGTGACCGTTTGATCCGCTTCTCGACGCTGGATCCCGTCTGGTTTAGCAATAGAGGGAAATGTTCCTTCCAGTGCGGAGCTTCCGGACATTTCGCGCCATGCATCTTGGCGACGAATGCGACAAAGCCGATCAAAATACTCGTCGCAAACCATCTCTAAACGCCCACTCATACCTACTCATACTCCCAATCTGCCGCGCGACCGGCTGCAGCGATGGCGGACCCCGCTCGCGGCCGGGCCCGCACGCTCGGTACGGCCACCCTGCTTCAGCACTGCCGGGTGCAGGATCGCCAAAAGCATGCTGGTCCCAGCGGATTGGCCGGCTACGGGGCGTCCCAGAGGGTCACCGATAGCTCGAAGGTGGGGTTGAGCTGCTGGCGCAATCCCACCTTCACCGGTGGTCCGGCCTTGGTGAAGACCAGTTTCGCCACCCGCAGGTCCGTGGTGATGACGCACCAGGTGGTGCCGGGCTTGAGGTCCTTGACCGGCGCGGGCATGGTGACCTGCCGTTCCCGCGCTGCGGCCTGGCAGGCAGCAGCGGTGGTGACCGAGGCGTCGGCGAGGCCGACTTTCACGTTCGAGCTGTAGGGATTCGGCTCAATCGCTCCTGAGCCGCCGTCCAGAGCGATCACACAGCCCTGATAGCTCAGGTCGGCAGTGGCGGTGCTCTGCCGATCGTAGATCTCGCCGGTACCGAAGGCCGGCTGGTCGAGGTCGAGCCAGTGCGCCTGGTCGCAGTCGGACGCCGCCCAGGTGAGCACCTTGTCCTGGTAACGCACGGTGGCTGCGGGCTGCGCGCTGGACGGTGCCGCGCCGGTGGGGGCGGCGGCCGGCGTCGAGCTGCCACTCGGCGCGACGGTGGGTGCGGGCCGCGGGGACGGGTCGGAGCCGGCGTATGCCCCGCCGACCCGCGCCAGGAGCAGGGCTCCGCCGATCACGACCGGGACCAGCAGTAGCGAGCGCTTGCGGCCTGGCTCGCCCGGTGGCGTGCCATAGCCAGTGCCGGCATGGCCGATGGTGGCAGTGGCCGGTCCGAAACCGCCGCCCTGCGGCGGCGGGAAACCCAGTCCTTGCGTCGGCTCGTAGGCCGTCGCACCGCCGACCGCGGTCGGCGTCCACCCCGGCGGCGATCCGGCAGCCTCACCGACAGGCCGCCCAGGCACGGCCCCCACGGTCCGCGCGTCGATCTCCGTGCGGATCAGCTGCGGCAGCCAGTCCACCCCGCGCCGCAACGCTTGCGGTGCCACCGCCGAGCAGGCGGCGATCACCTCAGTCGTCCCCGGCCGCCGCGCGGGGTCCTTCGCCAAGCACCACGCCACGAGGCTTCGCAGCTCGGCCGGACAGCTGGCCAACTCCGGCTCCTCATGCACGATCCGGTACGCCATCGCGGTCTGGTCACCCTCGCCGAACGGGTGCTCACCAGTGGCCGCGTAGTGGGCGAGCAGCCCCAGCGGAAAGACGTCCAGAGCCGGCGTCAGCTCCCGGGCGCCCTTTATCTGCTCCGGCGCGCTGAACGGGTAGGTGCCCAGGAACTGCCCGGTCCCGGTGAGCGAGCTGCGGTGCAGTGCCGCCGCAATGCCGAAGTCCAGCACCCGAGGACCGTCCGCGGTCAGCAGCACGTTCGAGGGCTTCAGGTCCCGGTGGATGATCCCGGCCGCGTGAACGGCATTCAGGCCTTCCGCCACCCCCGCGACCAGCAGCAGCACTGTCTCCAGCGGGAGCGGGCCGTGCCGGCGCACCGCGTCCTCGACCGAGAGGCCGGCCAGGTAGCCGCCGGCCAGCCAGGGCCGCGCGCCGTCGGTCCGGCTGTCCACTACCGGGACGGTGTAGCCGCCCTGGACCAACCGGGCCAGCTGCACCTCCCGCTGGAAGCGCTCCAGGAAGCGCGGGTCGGCCGAGTGCTCCTGGCGAACCACCTTGAGCGCCACCGGCTGGCCGGCCGGCGAGTACGACAGGTAGACGGTCCCCATGCCACCCTCGCCGATCTTGGCATGCAGCCGATAGCCGTCGATCTCGGGGGCGTTCGGGTCCGCCCGGTCCACCGGCGTGAACGGCAGTCCCGACGCCGCCCGGCCGTTCAGCGGCTGCTCATGATGTGCTGGCATCCGCGTAGCCTACGACCTGACCGAGCGTCACCCGACGCCGCCCGCCGTCCTTCCGGGACAGATCGCGTTCCACAGTCCAGACGGGAACCGCCCGTTGCTCGAACACCACGCGCCGGAAGAACAGTTGGGAATGGACTGCGAGGGCCGCAAGCCACCGCCGGGGCGACACCCGACCAGCGCGATGCTGATGCCGACGGCGGCCGCCACGACGGCCACGGCTATGCCAGCGATGACGGTCTTCCTGCGGCGGGACGCGGCCCGCTCCTGGCGTTCGCGCTCGGCGCGCATCCGCTCACGGGCGGACTTCTTGGCCGCCTGGTCGTTCCTCTTGCTCATGATGGTCTCGTCTCCCGTCTCGCGGCCCCGGGTGCGACCGGCACGGTCGTGCGCCAGGGCCCGGACGTCTCCGTGCAGGGTGGGGACACGGGCAGGCGCGCGCAGTGCACGGCGCGGCGGGCCCGGCGGGCTGCGGAAGACGCTGGGTGCTTGTCGGTCCCGGGGCGGCCGTGCTCACACGAGCGCTGCGCGTCGACGGTCCGGTCAGCCGGTCAGCGCCGGGACGGGGGACGGCGGGCCGCGCCGCCGGGTGCCGCGCCGCAGGGCCTCCTGCGGACCGCGGTGCTCCTCGTCGGGAAACGCCCGGGCAGGCCCGGCGGGGCGGGGTTCGGCGGGCAGCAGGATCCGCACCGGCCGCATCGTGCGCGAGGAACACCACGGTCGGCTGGGCGCCGGCGAGCTGCCCCGGCAGGACGGGGACGGGCCCGAGGCCCTGGACCGGCGCACTGCCGCACCGCCGCACAGCAGATCGGGCAGCAGGCCGCCGCCCTGTCCGCGACCGGTTTCACAGGAGGCCTGGCCCGCGTTATAGACGGCGTTCAATGCCAGTTCGAGCGGGACCAGGACGGCAGTGATCTGGCCGAAGCCGCGCTCGTTCCCCGACAGCAGCAGCGCTGTAGGTGCCAAGAACCACGTCCGTGCTGGTCAGTTGACGTACGGGCACTGTCGCAAGGCAGACCGGTCGAGTGACAGCGGAGGTCTCGCTCGGTGATTGCCAGCTGGCTCCGGCTGGCTCCAGGATGGTCCGGTGTTACTGCGACTGCCCTACCTGGCCTTGACAAGTGTGTTCACCTTGATACGGCTCCTGCCCATGAGCGACCGCGACAAGGACACCGAGATCCTCGCGCTACGCCACCAACTGACCGTGCTACAGCGACAGACCGACAAACCGAAGCTCACCTGGCCCGACCGCGCGCTGCTCGCCGCACTCCTGCACCACCTCCCCCGGACACACCTTCGGCAACTCCAGCTGATCGTCTCCCCCGACACGCTCCTGCGCTGGCACCGCGACCTGCTGCGCCGCCGCCACGCCAAGGCCTCCCGCCCCAAACGTCCCGGCCGACCACGCACCCCGCACTCCGTCCGCGCCCTCGTGCTCAGGCTCGCCGACGAGAACCGCACCTGGGGCTACCGGCGCATCCACGGCGAACTCGCAGCCCTCGGCATCAAGGTCGCCGCCTCCACCGTGTGGAACATCCTCAAGGAACACGGCATCGACCCCGCACCCGAACGCGACCACACCACCTGGGCGACCTTCCTCCGCTCCCAAGCCCACGCCATCCTCGCCACCGACTTCTTCGAGACCAGGACACTGACCGGGGCGACCGTGACCGTCCTGGCGGTGATCGAGCACGCCACCCGGCGCGTGCGGGTCCTCGGCGCGACCGCCCACCCCACCGCGGCCTGGATGACCCAGCTCGCCCGGAACATGGTCATGGACCTTCAGGACACAGGCACCAGGGTGAAGTTCCTGATCCGCGACCGGGACGTCCGCTACCCGGCCGCCTTCGACGCCGTCCTGCACGCCGAGGGAATCGAGGTCGTCCAGACCGGCGTCCGGATGCCGCGCATGAACGCCATCATGGAGCGCTGGGTGCGATCCTGCCGAACCGAGCTCCTCGACCGCACCCTCATCTGGAACCAGGCCCACCTACTCCACGCGCTACGCGAGTACGAGCAGTTCTACAACACGCACCGGCCCCACCGCAGCCTCGCCGGCGCCGCGCCCCTCCGCCAACTGGCCGAACCCATCACCGAACCCGACCGGCTCACCCACCTCGACGCCCGCCGACGCGACCGCCTCGGCGGCATCCTGCACGAATACCAACATGCAGCGCGACCAGCACGGACGTGGTTCTTGGCACCTACAGGGTTGTGGCGGCTGCCAGGGTGCTGGGGAACTCGGTGCGGGGCCAGCGGGTATGGTTCGCGTGCAGCGGGGCGAGTCTCATCAGGGTCCGTCCTGGTCGTCTCGATCGGCCCGCCGTCCGGGGCCCGGGGAAGTCAAGCGCCGCCGTCAGGGCAGGGGGTGTCGTCCGGGCTGCGGTGCCGCCGGGTCTGGGTGCACGGGCGCCTGAGGGTCGGGGGTGAAGCGGCCGGTGACGGCCAGCCAGTGCAGGGTGGAGGCCATGAACGTCTCCACCAGATCCACGTAGCGGCGCAGGTCGTGCAGGCGGTCCGCCGGCAGAACTGGCGTCGCACGCAGTGACGCGGCGGTGGCCCCGAAACCCACTCGGCGCTCCTCGATCATGGCGGCTACCCGCTCACGGGCCTCGGCCGTCGAGCAGCCCTCCTCACGAGCGAGCAGCACGACCAGGTTGTCCTGACCGGCCGCCTCGTCGTCCGCCGCCGAGGCCAGATCGTTCGCCCAGCCCGTGACATCCGCCACCGCCCTGCGCAGATCCCGCACCTGGTCGTCCACCCGTGGCTCCTCCACCAGACGGGCGTGACCGACGCACTCCAGCACGTCCAGCATCGGCAGCACGGTGATCGTGCGCCCCCGCAGTTCGCGGTAATCCGCCAACGGCAGCCGAACCCCCCTGCGGCGCAACGCCACCTCCCGCTCACTGGCATCCAGGAACTCGAAGTAGTCGGAAGTGAATCGCTGCCGCCAACGGGCCGCCATACCCGCAGCCGTGCACTCCCACAGCCGCGCCAGCGCCACCGCGTGCGGCGTGCTCGGCACGGCGTCCGAACCGGCAGGCGCCAGCACCTGACGCAGCGACCCGGTGAACTCCTCCAACTCCCCGGGCACCGAGCCCAAACCCCGCCGGTCGATCTGGTCGTCCACCCAGCAGATGAAGGCTGCCCACCGGGCCATCAGTGCCACCTCCGCCGCAGCTCCCTGCGGCAGGGTATGCGCGGCCAGCATCTCCAGGCGCATCGCCACCAGGCGCCGCTCCTCACGGGCATCCGCCACCAACCCCGCGCTCCGCGCCCAGCGCAGCACGGAATCCGGTCCGAGAACTACACCAGCTGATGAGGAGTCAGTCATACGCGGATCTTGTCAGAGCACCGACAGTCACGTACGCCGAACATCGAACGCTCGAGGCTGTCCTGCCGCTGCGGCATGTGCACCTCACCCGGCACCTGTCCATGCGCCAGCCGACACACCCGCCACGAGCAGACCGTCTGGGAAACGAGCGATTCCGGAAACGGGAGGCCAGGCCGTCTGATGATCCAGCCGCGCGGAAATCCCGTTGCCCGAGCTGCCCCCAACCGCTTCCATGGCCTGATGGAGATGACAACTCCCAGTACTACCAGCGCATTTCGCCGTGACGGCTACTGCGTGCTGCCCGGCTTCCTCACCGTCGGGCAGGTGGGCCGTTGGCGCTCGCTGCTCGATCGGCACCTCGTGTCCCAACCGCCCGCCCCGGACCACACCGGCCCGTACTTCCTCTGGCCGGAACTCGCCGACGAGACCGACCTGCGCACCCTCTACGAGGACAGCCGCATCGCCGACGCCGTCCACCCTCTCCTGCGCGCCGGGCTCGGCCTACCGACTCCCGAGGTCGCCCAACTGGCGTTCACCCTGCCGCCACACCCGCACCACCCCGGCGCCCCGCACATCGACGGCCTCACCCCTACCGAGGACGATGGCCGCCCTGGCACCTTCACCGTCCTGGCCGGCCTGCTGCTGACAAACCAGAGCCAGCGAGACCGCGGCAACCTGTGGGTCTGGCCCGGCAGCCACCTGCGTACCGGCACCTGGCTGCGCGCGCACGGAGCGGACGCCCTGCGCAACGCCATCCCGTACCCGCCCGTCGAGCTACCCACCCCGCGCCAGGTGACCGGCCCGGCTGGGAGCCTGGTCCTCCTCCACTACCTGCTCGCCCACAACATCGGCGGCCACTTCGGCACCGACACCGACGGGCGCCGGGAGACCGTGTACTTCCGACTGCACGCCGACGGCCACCGCGAACGCTGGCGCGCGGCGGTCACCGATCCGCTGCTGGAGTTCGCCGCACCAGCCCCTTGAGGCTGAGGCTCACGGGGATGTTCTCGCCTCTATGGAGCTGGGCGACGTAGGTGCCGCCCATGTACTCCCAGAGGAACTTGTGGAGGTTCTCGGCGGGCTGGTTCAGGTCGGCGTCGAGGATGGCGGCTGCGGCGGAGGTGGCGAGCGGAACGACACGCCGCCCGGCCTGGGCGGCGACGTGGGCGTACGCCTGCTTCGCGGTGGTCTTGCCGGAGCCGGCCGGGCCGAGGCCTGCGGACAGCTCGGTCTCGAAGCGGAGCTGCATCCCTCCGCGATGGTGGCTACACGTCGGTGCCAGCGACGTGCGAACTCACAGCGCGGCGCAGCGCCGCCGTGCGAGCGCACGGTGCGAACAGATCGCCCGGCTCCATGTGCCGTGGTCTCAGGAGGACCGGGCGAGTCAGCTGATGGCCCATCAGAAAAGTCAGCAAAAGGTCAGCATCGATCCGATTAAAGGCTGTCACACCGTCCCAAACACGCGACTCGACGTGACATCCCCGCAGGGCCCTTTCACTCAACCAGCGCGCCCCACGCCCTCCTCAACCCGGCACACCGCATGATCCGGATCCACCTCTGGAGAGGACCGCAGGCGCGTGCCTCACGAGCGCATTTCGCCAGGTCAGCGCACCCGCCCGCGCGCCTTCAGCGGGAGGTCGGGGAGCTCCGGAGCCCGCAGGCGGGCGCCGTCGTAGCCGTGCACGTCACCGAAGCGCGGGCTCTTTTCCCAGTCGTTTCATGCTTGTACGATCTCCTCACCGGATCGGCCGATGAAGTTCTACTACAACTTCGACATGGTCGGCTCGCCCAACGCCGGCTACTTCATCAACAACATCACCTCCTCCGCGTCCGCCCCGATGAAGGCCTACTGGGACTCGCTCAACCTCCAGCCGGAGGAGAACGTCGAGGGCCAGGGCCGCTCGGACGACTACTCCTTCCAGCAGGCCGGCATCCCGACCTCGGGCTACGCGGCCGGCGCCGACGCCGTCAAGACCTCGGGCCAGGCGTCCAAGTGGGGCGGCTCCGCGGGCCGTTCGTACGACTCCTGCTACCACCAGTCCTGCGACACCACCGGCAACATCGACGCCACCGTGCTGAACCGCAGCGCCGACGGCGTGGCCTACACCATCTGGAAGACCTCCGTCGGCGGCACCACCCCCGCCAACGACTTCTCCCTCTCGGTGAACCCGGCCACCGCCACCGTCGACCCCGGCGCCTCGGCCACCGCGACGGTCTCCACCGCCACCACCTCCGGCTCGGCCCAGACGGTCAACCTGACCGCCTCGGGCGCCCCGGCGGGCGTGACGGTCTCCTTCAGCCCGTCCTCGGTGCAGTCCGGCGCCTCCGCCACGCTGACCGTCTCGACCGCCGCCTCCACGGCGGCCGGCACCTACAGCATCACGCTGACCGGCAGCGGCTCGGCCACTCACAGCACCAGCTTCTCGCTGGTCGTGGGCAACGGCCCGACCAACCCCGGCGGCACCTGGGCGGCCGGCACCACCTACCAGGCGGGCGACGTCGTGACCTACAACGGGGTCAGCTACCGCTGCCTCCAGGGCCACACCGCCCAGGTCGGCTGGGAGCCGCCGATCGTCCCCGCCCTGTGGCAGGCCGTGTGACCCGTAGGGCACCGGCCTGACACCGCATGAGCCGCTGCGCCGCGGTCCGTCGAGGGGGACGGATCGCGGCGCAGCTGTGTACGGGGGCGCAGCCCGGGGGCGGGGGCTCAGCCCGGGTGGAAGGCGACCCGGACGGTGGCGTCGAAGGGGACGATCAGCCCGTTGCCCGTCTCCCAGGTCCAGTCGCGCGGAATGAGGAACATCCGGCCGCCGGAGTGGGCCAGCAGCCGCAGGCCCTCGTAGCGGTAGCGGAACCGCGCCCCCTGCTCGACGTCGGGCAGCAGCGTCTCCCGCACCCCGGCCCACCCCAGGTGGAGGCGCTCGGAGGTGTCGACGACGACCGCCGGACGCCGGTAGAGGTGGTGCGCGAGGTCCTCGGCGTCGGCCGTCCCCTTCTGCTGGGCGTAGCCGTCCACCGCCCAGAACGAGCAGAGCACGGTGATCGCCACGCTGATGCCGAGCGCCGCGCGCTCCCCGGTGAGCGGGTGGTCCGCGCCGGTGCCGCGCACGTACATCAGCCGCGCCAGGATCCCGAGCAGCAGCGCGCCGCCGATCAGCAGCGGGGTGCCCATGGGGCCGGCGTCGATCACCTCGAAGCCGGCCAGGAAGCCGAGCACCAGGAGGGGGACGACCAGTGCGGTGACGGCCAGGCAGACCCGCCGGACCGTCCGGGCGGCGTCCCCACGGCTCCCGGCCGCCCTGGTGACGAGGTGGTAGCCCAGCGCACCGGCCAGCGCCCCGCACAGGGCGACCCCGGCCGGGACGTAGAGCGCGGGAGAGCTGCGGAGCAACAGGTCCTGGGTGGCGAAGCCGATCGTGCCGGCGTCGATGCCGAAGTAGCTGTAGAGCGAGCTGGTGTAGGCGTAGCCGAAGAAGAAGAGCAGCGCGGTGAGGAGGGTGGTCGGGGCGACCCAGGTGGCGAGTTTGCCGATCCAGTCGGTCCAGGGCCGCGGCTCCGGCTGCTTCGGCCCGCGCCGGAGCTCCTCCTCGGCAGGGCTCAGGGGTTGCTCCCCGCGCCGGTCGGGGCACCGGTGGAGGCGCTGCTCTTCGGGCTCGCCCCGCCGCCGGGGGTCTTGCCGTTGCCGGGAGTGCTGCCGCTGCTGGAGGTGGCGCCGTTGCCGGGGGTGCTGCCGTTGCCGGGAGTGATGACCTCCACGGCGCCCTCCGCCTGGATCCGCTTGCTGGACCCGTCGACCGTCACCGTGAGGCAGATCGTGCGGCTCGCGGCACCCGACGTCGGCTTCGGAAGGGTGAACGTGACCTGCCGGCCCTTGCCGTCGGTCACCGGGACCTGCCGCGAGGCGGGGGTGGCGTACGTCGAACTGCCGCAGTCGGCGACCTTGCTGATCGTGGCCTCGAAGCTGGTCTTCGACGGGAACGACAGCATGATGAAAGCGGTTTCGTCCGAGCCCTGAACACCGGCGGAGGGCTCGCCCGCGGTCCGGAACCCGCCCTGGTTCCCGGCGTCCTTGGTCCGCTGCCCATCGGATTGCCCGCCGCTTCCGCCCTGGCCGTTGTCGCTCTGCCGGGCCGAGCCCGAGCCGCCGCCACCGCCGCCGCCACCGCCGCAGGCCGCCAGGACCGGAACGAGCAGGGCGGCTCCCAGCCACCGGGCCGCTCGGCGGCCCCTGCCGTATCCGATGTGCCGGGTCCCGGGCATGCCTTCTCCCATCCGCGCAGCGAGCAGGGGCCGGTCGGCCCCACCGCAGGATACCCGTTCGCATACGGCCCGATGGGCTGCCGCGCGGACCCCGGCCGGGCCCGCCAGCCGTTCGGTGCAGCCCGGCCGGCCCCCCGCTCTGGCATAGAGTCGGGGCGGACGCACCGTCAGCAGCCCGGAAGGAACCGACCAGTGAGCACGGACCCCCGCCCGGTACCGGAGTTGGGCCCCGAGGTCGTCGAACAGTGGCGGGCCGAGGAGGCCGAGCTCGTCGAGTTGCTGGCCCGGGCGCAGCGAGGCATCGGCGGCATCGCCGCGTTCCGGCTCGGCCCCACCCCGACCGTCCTGGTGACCGACCCGGGCGCGGTGCAGCACGTGCTCGGCCGCCACCCGGACCGGTACGTCAAGCGCTCGCACCGCGCCCGGATGCTCGTCGGGGACGGCGTGCTGTCCGCCACCGGGGATGCCTGGAGGCGTCAACGGAGGCTGCTGCAGTCGCAGTTCACCGGCACCGGGATGCGACGCTACGAACAGCGGATCGCGGCGGCAGCGCGCCGGACGGCGGCGCGCTGGGCGGGCTACCTCCGCACCGGGGAGACGTTCGACGTCGGCGAGGAGATGCGGCGCTTCGCCCTGGACACCGTCTGGCGCGCGCTCACCGGGCTGCCGCTGGACGACCGGACGGATCACGAACTCCGCGCGGTGGAGCGGGTGGTGGCCGCGATGCCGACCCTGCCGACCAGCGCGGCGGACGCCCGGGACGCGGTCGCCGGGGACCTGACCCGGGTCGACGCCGTGGCGCATGCGGCCATCGCGGCGGCACGATCGGGCGGCCCGGTGGAGGAGCCTGGCGTGCTCCGGGTGCTGCTGGACGCGGGCGGCCAATCCCCGGACTACACCGATCGGTTGATTCGCGACGAGCTCGTCACCCTGCTCGTCGCCGGGCACGAGACCACCGCCACCACCCTCACCTGGCTCTTCCTCCTCCTCGACCGCCACCCCGAGGCGCGCGGCGCGGACCCGCAGGCCCTGGTCAGCGAGACCCTGCGGCTCTACCCCTCGGCTTGGCTGCTCCCCCGGCACGCCGTCGAGGACGACGTGATCGACGGCCACCGCATCGCCGCCGGCACCGACGTCCTGGCCTGCCCCTACCTCACCCACCGCGACCCGGCCCTGTGGCCGGACCCCGAACGCTTCGACCCCACCCGCTTCGCCGCCGCCGGCACCCGTCCCACCCAGCTCGGTTCCTACGTCCCCTTCGGCCTCGGCGCCCGCGCCTGCCTGGGCACCCAGTTCGCTCTGCGGGAGACCACGGCGCTGCTGGAACTGCTGCTGCCACTGGGAGAATTGGCGTTCCGGTCCAAGCCGACGGGCGCCGCCTACAGCATCACCGTCCGCCCCGACGGGCCGACGCCGGCGGTGCTGCGCTAGCCGCAATGCCGGTGAGTTAGTGCGTTTCTACAGGTAGAGCGCATGCCGGTGGCCGATTTGGGCGGATGGATCCCCCCCAGGCATGGGGAGGTTCACCGCGATCTGATGGTCCGCCAGATGACCTCGGGACACAGCAACGGAGCCCCCGGTAGGACAGAAGATCGACCAGGAAACCCGCAGATCAGGCTGATGGCGTTGACCGAATGCGGCACCCACGCTCTGGCCGACGGTGCCTTCGACGGGGTGGCGCGGGCCAGTGAGCACGCGCTGGCCCGCCAGGTTGTCACCAGCCTTCAGCCGGACATGCTTCTGCTAGCTGACCGCGGCTTCAACGGCCACGAACTGTGGGGCCATACCCGGGCGACGGGCGCTCACCTGGCCTGGTGGATCAAGAGCAACCAGGTATTCGTGCCTCTGCGGGTCCTGTCCGACGGCTCGTTCATCTCGGTCATGCCGACCCCGAAGGAGACCGTCCGGCACGGCCAGGTACGTGCTGCCGACCGCTCCCTGGCCCAACCACCAGAGGGCCACACCGTGCGGATCGTCCAGTACACCGTGAGACGGCACATCAACTACCAGCCAGGCAACGACTGGTGAGAGCACCAGCCCGGCTGGCGCCATCCTCCATCCCGCAGGCCGACGGCACCCTTTCGGCCGCCTGCCGGCGCGCACCACCAACTGGCAGGTCGCGATCGCGGTGAACAGGCTCCGGCGGCTCCGGCATCATGGTGAGGCAACTGGTCATATCCGCCGTGGAGATGACCGGCGACTACCGGAACATCCTGCTCGGCGTCGCGCACACGCCGAGCTTCACCGGCCCGGCCCGCTCCACGGGCACGGCCGGCACAGGGGCATGGACCCGGAGCCCGGATCCCGTGACGGCCGCGGTCAGGAACGTCTTCGGGCCGGTACGGACGGGCGAGGCAGCAGCCACGGCACCGTTGGGTCATAGTGTCCGCTACGCCGGCAGCAGGGGGGCTTTCCGCTGTTGAGGACCGGATGGATGTTTCGGTACCCCTCAGCGTGGGGAAGTGCCTCGCACCGAACCAAACGGGCTGCCCATCCCTCTCGGGGTGCGCAGCCCGCTGCGTTTTCGTGACGTGGCTTCTGTGATGGTGGGTTGTGGCAGCCCGGACAGGGAGCGCTGGACCTGCGTGCTCCCATGTGGGAGCTTGCCGGGCCGAGGGCGGCCCCCTTCCGAAGGGGTCCGCATGAGTACCACCCTCCAGACAACGCAGCAGGAAGTGCCACCGCTTCTTTACCTCCCCGGCCAGGCGTGGCCGCCCGCCGGGGCGGGTGAGGTGAGCCGAGTGGCAGCCCCGGCGCTCACACTTCTGACCATCCCGCCGATCCCCGTCGGGTCCAACCCGGTCGGGCTGGCGTTCACCCCCAGCGGCGACCTCTACGTCACCAACTCCGGGTCGGCCAACGTGTCGGTGATCAGCACCGCCACAGACACCGTCGTCGGCGCCCCGATCCCCGTCGGCGGTACGCCGGTCTGGCTGACCGTCGCCCCCAACGGCAACGCCTACGTCCCCAACAGCGGGTCGAACACCGTGACGGTGATCGACACCGCCACCAACACCGTCACCGGCGCCCCGATCCCCGTCGGCAACCAGCCGGCCACGGCGGCGGCCAGCGGCAACGTCTACGTCACCAACTTCGCCGCGAACACCGTGTCGGTGATCGACACCGCCACCAACACCGTCACTGGCGCCCCGATCCCCGTCGGCTCCCAGCCGGTCGGGGTGGCGGTGGCCCCCAACGGCAACGCCTACGTCTGCAACCGGGGGTCGAACAACCTGACGGTGATCGACACCGCCACCAACACCGTCGTCGGCGCCCCGATCGCCGTCGGCAACCAGCCGAACTTCGTGGCGATCGCCCCCAACGGCAACGCCTACGTCGTCAACATCGGGTCGAACAACGTGACGGTGATCGACACCGCCACCAACACCGTCGTCGGCGCCCCGATCCCCGTCGGCAACCAGCCATGGGGAATCGCGGTCGGCCTCAACGGGATCGCCTACACGGCTAACCGGGCGTCGAACAGCGTGTCGGTCATCGACACCGCCACCAACACCGTCACCGGCGCCCCGATCCCCGTCGGCAGCGGACCGATCGCCGTGGCGGTCGCCGTCAACGGCAAGGTCTACGTCAGCAACATCAATTCGAACAACGTCAGCGTCATCCAATTCGCCCCGACGCTGACCAGCATCAACCCCATCCACGGGCCCACCACGGGCGGCACGGTCGTGACCATCATCGGCACCAACCTGACCGGGGCGGGCGTCGACATCGGCGGCAACCCCGCCACCGGAGTGAGCGTCAACGCCGCCGGCACGCAGCTCACCGCCACCACACCGCCCGGCGCGCTCGGTCCCGCGACGGTCACCGTCACCACTCCTGGTGGCAGTGCCAGCCTGGTGAACGGCTTCACCTACGTCCTGCCCGTCCACGCCACCTCGCTGACCGCGACCCCGGCGCTGGCGAAGCTGTTCCCGCCGCACGTGTACTTCCCGTTCCTGACCGCCACACTGACCGACCAGGCCACCGGCCTTCCGGTGCCCGGCCAGACCATCATCTTCAAGATCGGCAGCAACCTCCTGGGCGTCGCCGCCACCGACACCCAAGGCATCGCTCGGTTCAACGAGACGCTCATCCTGACGCTCATCCTCGCCAACGGCGGCTATGACGTCTCCTTCGCCGGCGGAAGCACCCCGTCAGCGATCCTGTCGCCGTCCAGCGACCACGCGGGAGTCATCGAACCCTGACCCCCGCCCGGCCACCGGCCGACCCGGCGGCACCGACGGGCGCAGCCCGAGCACCGTGCCACACCGCGCCCGAGCAGTCGGCGGGTCACCAGGGCAACCGCCACCATTCCGTGTGCTCTCAAGACCAGGAGCACACGGAATGCCCTCCTCCTCAGCGAGGTCCTGATGTCCCCACTCACAGTCGGCGGCACGGCGACCCTCCGGCCAGCGAGAGCGGCCCTCGGTTCCCTTCACGGGCGTCCAGCACCGTTCACGAACCCTCTCAGCGCCGGCTCTTCCGCAGGTCAGGAACCCCCGCCCCGGTCCCCGACGAACCTTTGGAAAGCGGGTTGGCAAGCACGCCGACACTGAGCGGTTGCACCAGCAATCCCGCCTCGGGTACCCACGCGCCCCCTTCTTCCGCCAGCCTCAACACCCGGGTCGCGTTCGGACAGGTCGGGCCACTCGCGCCGGTCGCCGACGCGTGGTCCTGGCGGGCCACGGTCGCCCTCGCCGTCGTCCCGGCGGTGCTCGCCGCAGCGGGCATGGCCCCGCAACTGCGGGTCGAACGGCCGATACCGGCCGCCGCCGCGCCGGTGCACCACCGCCCCGTCGGCCGGACGGCGCTCGCGTGGAGCCTCACCGCCTTCTTCGGCATCCAGACCCTGGTCTTCTACGCCACCCTCGCCTGGCTGCCCACCATCCTGGTCGACGCGGGCCTGAGCCGCACGGCCGCCGGCACCGACCAGGCCGCGCTCATCCTCGGGCTCGCCGTCGGCGGCTTCCTCGTCCCCGTGCTCGCCGCCGCCCGCACCGACCAGCGGCCGCACATCCTCGCGGTGGTGGCCGTCTGCGTCCTCGGCCTACTCGGCGTCCTGCTCGCCCCCACCGCCGGCGCGCCGGTCTGGGCCGGCGTCCTCGGCATCGGCATGGGCGGCGGCCAAGCACTGGCCGGAGTGCTCTTCGTCCGCCGGGGCACCGACCACGACCACGTCGCCGCGCTCTCCACGATGGCCCAGACCCGCGGCTACCTGCTCGCCGCCACCGGCCCCGCGCTCGCCGCCGCCCTGCACGGCGCCACCGGCACCTGGACGACCCCGCTGCTCGCCTTGGTCGCCTTGCTCCTGGCCGGCTCCGTCCGCAGCCTGCGCGCGGGCCACGCTGCCACAGAGCCGCACCGCGATCCGTCGAACCGGTGACCGCACGGTTCACCTCAAGAGGAGCGGACTCCCCTTCCGGACGGACGGCCGGTCGGACGGACGGCCGGTCGGACGGACGGCCCGTCGGAAGCCCCGATGAGCAGGCAACTTCGGCTGACGGCCCGCCTTCTGTCGACCTGTCACTCCTCTCCGCATAGGCTGATCCGCGCCCGAACGGATCGCCACCAGGCCGTCCGGGCGGCGGGCCGGAATGCCGGAGGGGGCGGGCCCGCGTCACACGGAGTACGCAGGGGGGACGGAAGCATGCGGGACGAACAGGAGCACGACGGGTACGCCGGGTACGCCGGGTACGCCGAACTCGGCCACGAATACGCCGAGTCGGCGGACGAGGAGGACGCCCCGCGCCGCCCGGCCGCGAAGCGGGCCCTCCTGGTGACGGCGGGCGGGGTGTTCGCGGCGCTGTTGGCGGTCGGCGGGTACGGCGCCTACACCATCATGAACGCCGTGACCGGCGGCGACGCCCCGGGCACCGGCGGCCGACAGGGGGCTGCCACCGCCTCGCGGGCCCCGCAGGAGCCGGCCACCGCCGAGCAGGCCGCGTCGGTGGCGACGGAGTTCCTGGCGGCCTGGAGCCGTGGGGACGTCGCGGCCGCCGCCGGTCTGACGGACAGCCCTGAGACGGCCCGCGCCGCGCTGACGGCGTTCCACGAGCAGGTGGGGGCGCGCTCGCTCGCGCTGACCGGGACCGGCCCGGCGCCGTCCGGCACAGTGGGCGAACCGGCCCTCGGTTTCCGGGTGAAGGCCGAGTTCGAGGGCGCGGCGGACGCCTGGGAGTACGACAGCGCGCTGAGCGTCGTCCGGGCCCAGGACGGCCGGGCCGTGGTGCGCTGGGTGCCGACCGTGATCCACCCCCACCTCACTCCGGGCAAGGCGATCGGTGTGAAGCCGCTGGCCGGCCCGGTGACCAAACCGACCGACCGCAACGGCAAGGCGCTCGACGGGTTCCCGTCGCTGCGCACGGCACTGCCCCAGGTCGCCCCCGCCGACGGCGCGGCCGTGGTCACCGGGCGGGCCGTGGTGATCTCGGGCGGCACCGCGAAGGAGCCCGAGCAGCTGTTCGTCCTGACCCCGCCGAGCGCGCCGCAGGTCGAGCTCACCCTGGACGCCGACCTCCAGCAGGTCGCCGAGGAGGCCGTGAAGCAGCAGTCCGCCGACGGCAAGCCGGCCTCGCTGGTGGCCGTCCAGCCGAGCACCGGCCACATTCTGGCGATGGCGTACGCCCCGCAGGGCGGGTTCAACCGCGCGGTCGCGGGCGGCCAGCCGCCCGGCTCCACGATGAAGGTGATCACCTCGGCCGCCCTGCTGGAGGCCGGGGTGTCCCCGGACGCCGTGGTGCCGTGCCAGGACACCACCTACTCCCCGCGGTCCTGGCACAACGACGACCGCGGCGACTTCCCCTCGTACACGCTCACCGACGACTTCACGCACTCCTGCAACACCGGCTTCATCGACAAGGCCCTGGAGAAGCTGCAGCCCGGCAGGCTCACCGAGGTGGCGCGCGAGCAGTTCGGCCTCGGTCTGGAGTGGCACATCGGCATTCCGAGCCGGGATGCCACCATCCCCATGCCGGGGAACAAGGACGAGGCCGCCGCCGAGTACATCGGCCAGGGCCAGATCCAGGTCAACTCGCTGGTGATGGCCTCGGTCGCCGCCACCGTGCAGAGCGGAACGTTCCGCCAGCCCGTCCTGCGCGGGGACGCCAAACGCGTGACGGCGCCCGGCAGGCTCCCCGCCGACGTCGCCCGGGACCTGCGTTCCATGATGGCCAAGACCGCCACCCAGGGCACCGCCCGCGCACCGATGTCCGGTCTGTCCGGCCAGATCGGCGCCAAGACCGGCACCGTCGAGGCGGGCTCAGGCCAGGCCACCAACAGCTGGTTCATCGCCTACCGCGGTGACCTCGCCGTCGCCGCCGAGGTCGAGGGCGGCGGCCACGGCAACAGCGCGGCCGGCGTGGCGGCGGCCCAGGTCCTGAAGGCGGGCGGCAAGGGCTGACGGACCGGCCCCTCCCACCCGGCCGCCGGACCGTGTTCGAGAGCCGATGAGGCCGGCCGGGGCGGGGTGGCACCCGCCCCGCTCCGACGGGCTGTCAGTGGTAGCCGGTGAACGGGGAGCAGGGGCGGCCCGGCCTCAGCCGGCGATGGCGCCGAGGGCGGTCAGCCGTTGCGCCAGCTCGCGCGGGCTCGGCATCGTCGCGATCTCGGCGCTGACCTCGCGCGCGGCCCGGGTCAGCGTGTCGTCGGTGAGCAACCGGTCGAGCAACGCGGGCCCGATCTCCTCGGCGCCCGCGCTGAGCCCGGCTCCCCGCTCCCGTACCGCGTCCGCGGTGATGAAGCGGTCGGACCCGTCGGGCAGAACGAGCTGCGGGATGCCCGCGTCCAGTGCGCCGAGCGCGCTGCTGCTGCCGCCGTGGTGGATCGCGGCCGCGCAGGTCTCCAGCAGCGCCCGCCACGGGACCCAGCCGTACGGGCGGACATTGTCCGGCAACGTGCCGAGCGTGCCGAGGTCGAGCTCGCCGGTCGCCAGCACGAACTCCGCGTCGACGTCGGCGGCCGCCGCGATCACCCGCTCGATCCTGGTCAGGCCGTCGGTCTTGGGCGGAACGGTGCCCAGCGTCACCGCCACGCGCGGGCGGTCGGCGGGCACGGCCAGGTCATCGGGGACGTCACCTTCGCCGTTGTAGGCGACGGGCCGCATCGAGCTGCCGTACCGTTCCTCCCCGGCCATGCTCGGTGGCGCGAGGTCGATGGTGTCCGCCGGCTCGGGCAGCCGGTCGATTCCGTGCCGGGCGAAGGTGTCCGCCATCTCTGCGAGCATCAGCGCGCGCAGCTTCGGGGTGCGGACGAATCCCAGGTCGTGCTGGACCGCGGGCACGCCCAGGCGGGCCGCCGCGAGCAGGGCCACCGGGAACTGGTACTCGTACACCACCAGGTCCGGCCGCCACCGCGTGGCGAGCTCGACCATCGCGTCGGCCACCCGGCTGTTGACATGGGCGGCCAGCGGGACGAACGCCTCGCGATCGGCCGAATTGCTCTCGACCACCCGCCGCATCAGGTCGGGCCGCCGGGTGCGGCCGGCCTCCCTGATCTCCTTGCGCCAGTCCACGCCCGGCGCGATGGGCAGGTACGGCAGCCCTGACCCGGCGACCGGCTCGCCGCCGTCCATCGAGGCCACCGCGACCTCGTGGCCGAGCTCGCGCATCGCCCTGGCCAGCGGGACCAGCGGGAAGAGGTGGCCGAAGCCGGGCGCGCCGGCGAACAGTACACGCATGAAGGAACCTCGATTGTTCGGGATGGGGGGATCAGGAGGCGGCCCGGTGCAGGGCGGCCTCCAGGCCGTTCAGCACGGCGTTGCAGTCGCGCTGCAGGGTGACGGCATCGACGGCGCTCAGCAGGTAGACCCCGAGCCAGTTGCGCGATCCCGCGGAGGGGTCGAAGGCGGGCACCGGCTGTCCCGCGGGCATGGCGAAGGCGGGTACGGCCTCGATGGTGCTGCCCGGTGACAGCAGGCTCTGCCAGTCCACGGCCTGCGGGTTCCAGACCGGCCTGGTGCGCCAGGGCACGCCGAACGCGTCGGCGGGGACGACGGCCACCGACGCGGCGGCCCGGACCCCGTCGGTGAGCATGACCTCGGGGTAGTCGACCCGCTCGCCCAGCAGTTGCCGGACCAGCATGCCGATCGGGTCGAACCCGAACACCTCGTGGACCTGCCGGGTCGTCAGCAGGCCGCCGAACCGGGCGGCGGTCTCGATGACCACCAGCTCGCCGTCCTTCATCAGCTTGAGCTCGGTGTGGGTGCCGCAGTTCTCCAGCCCGAGCGCGTCGACGGCATGCCGCGAGACCTCCTCGATCCGGCGCTGCAGCGGCACCGGCATGACGGAGGGCGAGGTGCTGGCCACCTCGACGAAGGACGGCACGGTCGGCAGCTTGGCGGTGATGGCCAGCGGACGGTAGACGCCGTCCGCGACGATGCCCTCCACGCTCACGTAGTCGCCGTAGCCGGGCTCCTGGTACCAGCCCTCGGTGGAGCCCTGGGCGATCTCCTCGACCAGCCGGTCCCGGTCGGTGTCCGCGGCGTAGAGCTCGTTCATGCCGACCCGGCTGCCGGCCCGGAGGCCGCGCTCGATCTCGCTCCACGCGGGGGCGGCGTCCGCGGCCGAGTCGAGCACGATCTGGGCGACCGACCCGGCGCCCCAGGCCGGCTTGAGCAGCAGCGGGGGCGTGAACTCGGCCAGCGCGGCGTCCAGGTCCGCGAGGCTGTCGACCCGGCGGAACCCGGGGATCGGCACGCCGGCGGCGGCCCACGCCTCCCGCATCAGCCGCTTGTCCCTGGCCCGGACGATCCCCTCGCCGGCTCCGGCCAGGCCGAGCCGGTGCGCGGCGTGGGCGACGGCCAGCACCGCGAATTCCGAGAGCGTCAGTACCGCGTCGGCCCCGATGGCCTTCGCGTACTCCACGATCAATTCGACCAGTTCCTCGCCGCGCGGCGCCTCGGGCACCAGCTCGATGCTGGTGCAGCTGGGCCGCCATGCGTCCGCCGCGGTCGTGGGCAGTGGCGCCAGTGCGAGGACGTGCAGTTCCCCGCAGGCGGCGATCCGCGGGAAGGCGTACTCCAGCGGGGCGCCGCCCTTGACGTAGACGTACAGAATCCTGTTCAACGTACTTTCTCCTGAAGGAAGTTCACTCGGCCCGTGTCGCGTTCGGGCGATGTCGCACCCTGCTGGGTGCCACTCGGCCGGTGCCACCGGGCGGTGTCACTCAGCCGGTGTCACCCGGCGGTGCGGAAGGGGCGCAGCTGCAGCAGGCTGACTCGGTCGTCCTCGATCGCCCACTCGATGTCGACCGGGGCGGCGTAGCTCTCGTCGGGCGAGAAGTGGGACTGCAACAGCCGGCTGATCAGGGCCAGTCGGCCCACGAGGTCCTTGGTCGCAGCGTCCAGGTCGGCGGTGGCGGTGCCCAGCGAGACCGTGCGGCTGCCGCCCTCCATGGTGTTGCACAGGTACTGGAGCGGGGCGCCCTGGCCGGAGACCACCTCGGTCACCGAGCGCGGCGAGATGTTGAGGTAGACGTTGCGGAAATCCTGCGGGCTCAGCGGGTTGCAGGTGACCAGGACGCCGCCGACGGTGGCGCCGACCTGCTCCTGGACGATCACGCCCATGCCGCAGTGGTCCAGGGGGATGCCCGCCTGGTGCCGCAGCAGTACGGCGCGCGGTGAGAGCAGCGAGGCCCAGACCTCCCGGACCGCATCGAGGACCCCGTCGAGGGCCCCTTCGTGGACCTCTCCGTCGACCGCTTCGTGGGCCGCGCCGTGGACCGCGCCGTGGACCGGGCTCGTGCCGCCGACGTTCGCCACCGACTCGTAGAGTCCGGCGGCGGAGAAGCCGGGCAGGTCTTCGGCATTGGACGAGCTGCGCACGACCAGGACGGGTGCGCCGTACAGGTGCCGGTCGAGCGCGCGGTCGATCTCGGTGCGGACCGGGTCGGGCAGCGGGGTGGTGCGGATCAGCCGCTGCGCTTCGCGGCAGAGCTCTCCCAGCTGCGTGGCCTGCGCGGCCTGCGGGGTCGGCGAGGTCTGCGAAGTGCGCGAGGCCAGCCAAGTCCCGCTCAGGAGCGCGGAGTCGAGCCGGCCGAGGACGCTCCGGAACTCCGCCGAGGAGTCGAGGAAGCGCTGCTGGAGCGAGAACGGCAGCACGATCCCGCGCGGCACCTGGGTGTACTCCTTCACCAGGTGCTGGGCGGCGGCGACCAGTTCGACCTCGTCCGCGTTCTCCGGGAGGCCGAGTTGCCGGGCCAGGTAGCGCAGCAGGTTGTCCCGGGGCGGCCTGGGGGCGCGGTAGAAGCCGAGCCAGCGAGGTGAGCCGTGCTGCAGCAGGTGGGTGAGTTCGCCGAGGTTGGCGGCCTTGGTGCCGAACCGGACGTGGTCGCCCGCGCGCAGCTCGGACAGGGCGGTGATCGGGGTGGGCGCGAGGTCGGGCCGGTCCACGGTGACGCGTTCGGCCGGGGGCGTCGACGGGACGCCGTCGGAATGCGGCTGCGCGGCTTCGAGGTGGAGGTCGGAGCCGTCGGCGTCGACCCGGTAGTGGACCCATCGCCCGGCCAGCCCGGCCCGCTCGATCCGGTCGACGGCCTCGGTGCCGACGGCGTTGGGGATCCGCCACCCGGCGGCCATCACGTTGATGTGGGAGAGCGGCGTGGTGTGTTCGGTGTGGATGATGCCCGACACCCGGGGGATGTCCTCCGGCACCCGGGGCATCACCACGATGTCGTGCCACTCCAGCGGCTCGGGGTCGGCCCGGTACTCCGCCTCGGAGCGGAACACCCGCAGCCGCCCGTGGGCCTGCCCGTCGTTCAGGGGCACGAAGGAGGCCGTGGAGTAGAGCTCGTGGGACAGGACGCGCGGTATCTCGCTCTCCGGTATCCCGGCGACGTAGTCCTCCTGCCGATGGTTGGCCGGCTTGAGGACCAGCGGCAGCGTCGGGTCGATGTGGTCGCGCACCCGGTGGTAGAAGAAGCGCAGCATCTCCTGGGACATGGTGTCGACGTCGACGGTCTCCAGGGACAGGAAGGCGTCATCCGCTCGGCCTTCTCCGGTACCGCCCCCGTCACCGCGCCGGGAGTGCAGGGCGAGGGTACCGAGATAGAAACGGCGATCGGGATTCCGGTAGACGTCGTCATTGAACGAATCGAGCCCGCGGGCCAGTTCGTCGAGCGACATGCCGAGTATCTCGCACCCGATGTAGCGGACGTGGAGGGTGCCGTCGGCGCTGTCGATGAAGTGGAGCACCGACTCGGCCCGGTCGAGCACGATCTTCACATAGGGATAGCCCCCGATGGTGCCGGCCAGCTGGGAAAACTCCTGGGTGGTGAGCTTTTCGCCGGTCAGGCGGGGCCGCGTGGTCGCTTTGTCGCGATCCGAACGGGTCATGCGCACAGTTCAGCCATTCGTCATCATGTACACGATCAGTGTGCAGCAGGTCAGAAGGTGGTACGGCTTCACACACACTGCCATCAAATCTGAACTTCTGACGAATAGTCATGCACCATCAGGCCACCATGAAATGTTTCAGCCACGTGAATCGCGTCAACGAAACCTTGATGGCAGGTCATCTTGTGGCAAAGGTCACAGCAATGAAGTCTCTAAACGATCAAAAGTGATCAAACATCGCCGGAATGTTGCTTCTTGCACGATCTCCCGGCACAGGTCCCGGCGGATCACGCCATCGGATCGCATCGTCGGGACTCGTCATCAGGACTCGTCATCACGACGCGCAGCGGCCACGCCCCCGGTCCAGGCCGCACACTCGGGCGTTACTGCTTGACAGGATGCGTAATACTGTAACGCGCGCGGTCCGGACGGCGGCGGAGCGGACGGCGCGGCCTCCTCCCCCGGCAGCTCGGAGCACGACATGCACCCCTTCCTCGACCATCCGGGGCCGCTGGCCTTCGCGCACCGGGGTGGCGACCTCGGGCACCCGGAGAACTCGCTCGCGGCCTTCGAGGCCGCCGTCGCCCTCGGGTACCGGTACCTGGAGACGGACGTGCACACCACCGCCGACGGCGTGCTGGTGGCCTTCCACGACTCCCGCCTCGACCGGGTCACCGATCGCGCCGGGGCGGTGGCGGAGCTGCCCTGGGCGACCGTCAGGCGGGCCAGGATCGGTGGCAGCGAGCCCGTGCCGCTGCTGGAGGACCTGCTCGGCGCGTTCCCCGACGCCCGCTTCAACATCGACGTCAAGGCGGCGCCGGCCATCGGGCCGCTGGTCGAGACGATCCGCCGGACCGGCGCCTGGGACCGGGTCTGCGTCGGCGGCTTCTCCGACAGCCGGCTCGCCGCCGTCCGCGCCGCCGCGGGCCCCCGGCTGGCCACTTCGCTCGGCCCGCGTGAGGTGGCCCGGCTGCGGCTGCGCTCGCTGGCCGGGCCGCTGCCGCGGGGGCGCCGTTCGCCGTTCACCGGGGTGTGCGCGCAGGTGCCGGAGCGGCACCTGGGCCTGCGGGTGGTCGACCGGGCCTTCGTCCGGGCCGCCCACCGCCTCGGCCTTCAGGTCCACGTCTGGACTGTGGACGATCCCACACGGATCAGGTCTCTCCTCGACCTCGGTGTGGATGGCATCATGGCCGATCGCATCGACGTCCTGCGGGACGTCCTCGGCGAGCGCGGCTGCTGGACGGACGGCAGTACCGGCTCCAGCACGGTGACGGGGACCCCATGAGCACCACGAACTCGGCGACGCACCTGCCGGACGATCAACCGACCGACCCGACGTCCGCCGCCTCCGCCGACGGCCGCGCCCTGCGCCGGATGCAGTTCGGCTGGTACATCAACGACTGGGCCAACACCGCCTTCTCCACCACCGTC
This sequence comes from Kitasatospora sp. NPDC087861, assembly GCF_044742585.1. NCBI lineage: Bacteria > Bacillati > Actinomycetota > Actinomycetes > Kitasatosporales > Streptomycetaceae > Kitasatospora > Kitasatospora sp. NPDC087861. The sequence continues at coordinate 139,450 of NZ_JBIUUS010000019.1, read as the reverse complement.
CTGACGGTGTTCCTCGGGCCCTACCTGACCACCGTCGCCAAGAACGCCGCCGACGCGTCCGGTGACGTGCACCCGCTCGGCCTGTCGATCCGCGCGGGCTCCTTCTTCCCGTACACGGTCTCCTTCTCCGTGCTGATATCGGTCGCGGCGATGCTGCTCACCGGCACGCTCGCGGACCGCACCGGGCGACACAAGGAGCTGATGTGCGGCTTCGCCTACGTCGGCGCGATCGCCACGACGGGGATGTTCTTCCTCGACGGCGACCGCTACCTGCTCGGCGGCGCGCTGCTGGTGGTCGCCAACATCGCGTACGCGGTGTCGGTCGCGCTCTCCTACGCCTACCTCCCCGGCCTGGCCGCCCCCGACGAGCGCGACGCGGTCTCCTCCAAGGGCTGGGCGTACGGCTACGCGGGCGGCGGACTGCTGCTGATCGCCAACCTGGCGCTGTTCGAGGGGCACGACGCGCTCGGCGTGTCCTCCGGCACCGCCGTGCGGATCTGCCTGGCCTCGGCGGGCCTGTGGTGGGCACTGTTCACGATCGTCCCGATGCTGCGGCTGCCCTCCCGGGCGGGCGTCGCACCCAGCCGGGCCACGGCCTCGACCGGACGGCCCACCGCCGGCAGCCTGCGCGAACTCGGCCGCACGCTCAGGGGCATGCGCAAGCACCCGCTCACGCTGCTCTACCTGGCCGCCTTCCTCTGCTACAACGACGGCATCCAGACCGTCGTCTCCCAGGCCTCGCTCTACGGCAGCGAGGAACTCGGCCTGGACCAGACCTCGCTGGTCGCCGCCGTCCTCCTGGTCCAGGCCCTGGCGATCGGCGGCGCCCTACTGCTCGGCCGGATCGCCCGGCGGTACGGCGCCAAGCGGACCGTCCTCGGCTCCCTGGTCGGCTGGGTGATCACCCTCTCCCTCGGGTACGTCATGCCCACCCACCAGCCCGTCTGGTTCTACGCCCTGGCCTGCATGATCGGCCTGGTGCTCGGCGGCAGCCAGGCGCTGTCCCGCTCGCTGTTCTCCCACCTCATCCCGGCCGGCAAGGAGGCCGAGTACTTCAGCGTCTACAAGGTCAGCGACCGCGGCACCAGTTGGATGGGCCCGCTGGTCTTCGGCCTCGCGTACCAGGTCACGGGCAGCTACCGGTCGGCGATCATCTCGCTGCTGGTGTTCTTCGTGATCGGCTTCGCGGTGCTCGTGAAGGTCCCCGTCCGCCGCGCGATCGAGGCCGTCGGCAACCCGGTCCCCGAGCGGCTCTGACGGGCCGGGTCCTGCTGCTCCTGTCACCGCTCCGCCGACCGGTCACGAGAGCAGCAGGGCCCGGTCCCACCCGGGTGGAACGGGCGTCGTCGCGGCCAGCAGGGTGCCGCGGGCGAGGTCGCGCAGGGGCGCGTCGTCGAGGGCGGTGCCGGCCAATCGGAGCGCGCGGGCGATGCCCGGACCGCCGTGGCACCAGGAGGCGGGCAGCGACTGTCTGTTGACACTTTCGGCCGGGCCGCTGTGATCCCCGTGTCCCCCGGGGGCGTGTCAGCCCGTGATCAGAGTGGTGCCGGGGATGGTCTTCCAGCCACTCCAACCGGTCTGACCCGGTTCACCGTCCGCGAGACCCGCGCGGGCCACGGCGCCCGGCCGTGAACGGCGTGGCAGCGCAGCGGTGACCGCACCCCCCTCGATACTCCGGTAGACCCCGTACGAGAGGACGCCCATGGAATTCCTGGTCGACATGGTGACCACTGTCCCGGACGGCACCCCCGAGGAGGCGATTGCCGGCATCCGGGCCCGCGAAGCCGATCGTGCCCGCGAACTCGCAGCCTGCGGCACCCTGTTGCGGCTCTGGCGCCCGCCGCTCGCTCCCGGCGAGTGGCGCACCTGGGGCCTGTTCAGCGCCCCCGACGAGGAGCGGCTGGAACAGGCGCTCGCCTCCATGCCCCTGCGGGTGTGGCGGCGGGACACCGTCACCCCGCTCTGCCCGCACCCCAACGACCCCGGCCCGGAAGGCACCCGATGAACGACGCAGCCGTCCTGTGTGACGTCCTCGACCGCTGGAAGACCGCCGTCGACGCCCACCGGCCCGAGCAGGCCGCCGCCTGCTTCACCGAGGACGCGGTCTTCCAGGGCCTCCACCCGTACAGCGTGGGCCGCGCGGGCGTCGCCGCGTACTACGCCTCCCAGCCACCCGGCCTGACCGCCGACTACCGCGTCCTGGAGATCCGCCGGCTCGCCGACGACCTCATCCTCGGGTACCTGGGCGTCGACTTCGCCTTCCCCGACCGCCCCACCCTCACCGTGAACCTCGGTGTCCTGCTGCGCCGCTCCGACGACGCCTGGTCCATCGCCCACTACCAGGTCTCGCTGCTCCCCTGACCTCCGCTGTCACATTCCATCGCCGCGATCCGTCGGGTCGGTAGGAGCAACCCGAAAGGAACACCGCCATGGAAACCCGATCGATCACCACCGAGATCCCGCTGCGCCCCCGGCTGGCCCAGGACCCCGTCCAGCTCGTCCCCGAACTGGCCGAGGTCTCGGCGGCCCTGTTCAAGGCCGCCGGCAACGGCGCGGTGCCGCGCGCCACGATCAGTCTGGTCCAGCTACGGGCCGGCCAGATCGCCGGCAGCACGTACCTGACCGTCCTGCACACCGGCTTCCTCCGCAAGGCGGGCGAGTCGGAGGAGCGCATCACCTCGGTCGCGACCTGGCAGGACTCGCCCTACTTCACCGGCCCCGAACGCGCTGCCCTGGCCCTGGTCGAGGCCACCCTCCAGCCCACCACCCGAGGCGAGCGGGTGTCCGACGAGCTCTACGCCCAGGTCGCCGAGCACTACGACGAGAAGGCGCTGACGACCCTGACCATCGCCATCGGCCAGGTCAACTTCTTCACCGCCATCGCCCTCATCGCCAAGCCCGTCCCCGGCCGCTCCTTCACCGATCCCTGGGTGTGACGCCCGCCACCTCGTGAACCCGGCCCGCCGAGCCCCAGCTCGGCGGGCCGACGGGGAAGGTGGCCCCAAGAGACATCGGACGCTGCCCTGTCGTACCTTTCGCCGGACCTGCGGGGTCGAACAGACTGGAAGGGGCCGTCACCGATACCTTGAAGGGGCCTTCCTGTGCGCGCCCACGACCCCGGCAGTGCGATTGCCGCCGACCGACGACCAGTCCGTACCGGCCGGCCCACGACTGCCGCCCGGCGCCCGTCCGGTGCCGGGGTCGTGACTCCCGCGGCACTCGCCGCCATGCAACGGGCCGTGGGCAACGCCGCGGTGAGCCGGATGCTGGAGCAGCACGAGCACTCGACCGGGTGCGGGCACGACCGAGCCGCGCCCGACGTGCAGCGCTCCGCCGTCCACGAGGTGCTCAGGAGCCCTGGCACACCCCTGGCCGACGGGCTCCGGAGCGAGATGGAGACCCGGCTCGGCGCGGACTTCTCCGACGTCCGCCTGCACACCGGCGCGAGCGCCCGGGAGTCCGCGGCCGGGATCGGCGCCCGCGCCTACACCTCGGGCAGCCACATCGTGATCGGCTCCGGAGGAGGCGACAAGCACACGCTCGCCCACGAGTTGACCCACGTCATCCAGCAGCGCAGCGGCCCCGTCGCGGGCACCGACAACGGGACCGGGCTGCGGGTCAGCGACCCCTCCGACCGCTTCGAGCGCGAGGCCGAGGCCAACGCCTCCCGGGTGCTGTCCCGGCCGCCGGCCCGGGACCCCGAGCCGGTGCACGCGGCCCACACGCCCGGCACCCGGGCCGCCGAGCCCTCGGTGCAGCGGTGGCCCCAGCCGAAGCCCGCCGAGGAGGAAGGCGACCACACCGACGTCGACCCCGACTATCCGGGGCTGCGGCTCATCCTGGACGAGGCGAAGACCGAAGAGCACGGCGACGAGTACGGCGTAGAGGTCTACCAGCTCGCCGGCTCCGAGGAGCGTGTGATCTTCGACGGGGAAAGCAGCTACAGGTACATCAAGTTCGACGACGGCCTGGAGACCTACCGCAGCCTCAACAACGGGGAGATCGGGCCGGACCAGGCACAGGCGGACCTGAGCGGCCACTTCACGCGGCAACGGGACACGAGCTATCACGTCCGGGCCGGCGGCGCGGCCTTCCACGGGGCACGGATCGACCAGCTGCAGGACTTCGAGACGCAGGGCGTACGGTCGGGCCAACTGGTCGAAGTGAGCGTCGCGTTGCTGCAAGGGGCCAGCGGCCGTGCGCAGACCGTGGCGGGCGGGCTCGTCGAGAACCGACTCAACGCCGCCGTCACCGGTATGAGGAACAGCGCCGCGCTCGAACCGATCAAGATCAAGCTCAACGGAGACGGCATCAGCATCGAGGACGGGAACCACCGCCTGGGCGCGGCCGCCCGGTTGGGGCACGCCTACGCGCCCTGCAAGATCGTCTGACGGCCGACCACCTCTGACTGCCTCGAACGTGCGCCCTCACCCCTGACCGAGGCTGCCCCCCAGCCCACCACCCACACCGAGCCCGTACGCGGCCGCTCCTTCACCGACCCCTGGGCGTGAACCCATCAGCGGCACGGCGCGGACCGAGCCCACGCCGTGCCGCTGATGGCCCGTATCGGTCACCGTCCGCAGCCGTTCGGGGGACACCTCTCCGCTCCCGGTGCCCCGGCCGCCCGCGGCGGGCATCCGTGAGCTCATCGACCCTCCGCACACCAGGAGGACCGTTCCGAGGAGGCGCCATGGACGAAGAGCAGGTAGTACCGGCCCAGGACGACGCGCTCATCACGCTGAGGGAGTGGGCCACGCTCGACAGCGCCCCGGCCCTGCACCGGCTGCTGGCCGAGATCGACGGCTCCGGCCACCCCACGGCGCTGCCGCTGTCCTTCTCCGGCGTGAAGGTCCTCGGCAACGTCGTCACCGGTGACGCGACCGTCAACTTCTTCCTCGGGAAGGAGACCACCGGTTCGTTCTGGCTGCTGTTGTTCGTTCCCGAGGACGACACCGGCACCCTCCTCCCGCCGCCCCACGGCGACCGGACCGACGGCACCGCCATCCTCTTCGCAAGCGCCACCAGCGTCCTCTCCCCCGGCAAGCCCACCAGCGACCGCCGCCGCGGCTACGGCCTCCAGCCGCCGAAGGTCCTCGCCTACCCGGCCGGCGTCCTCGTCGCCGCCCGCTGCGACCTCTACGGCGGCTACACGATGCTGGGCAGCCTCGGCTTCCAGGTCACCCTGGGACTCCAACCGTAGATGCCGGACCTGTACCGGCCCGCCGAGCACGCTGCTCGGCGGGCCGGCCATCGCCGCCGCCTCTGGCATCGCCGACCGCCCCAACGGCCCGACCTTGGCTTAGAACTCGCGCGGATAGGCGGAAAGGAGGATACCGGCGGGGTCCAGGCGGGGGCCTGCGTAATGTGCAATGGTGACGCTTCGTGTTCGTGTGCCTGCGCTCGCGTCCTGTCGGTGCCCTGCCCATGTGCAGGCGGGGGTCTGGCGGTCGTGCTTTCTGCGGTGCTGTGTTGCTGGGTACGGCTAGTGCTCTGACCGCATAGGTTCACCGGGTTTCTGCCCGCACCGAGGCTGGGGCCGATTGGATAGGGGCTGACATCCCAGCCAGCGCGTGGAGGCGCGGTGGCAGAGCCGGTCAAGGTCCGCAGACTGACTGATCAGGAGGGGCAGCGGCTGCAGCAGATTGTGCGTCGGGGCAGTACCAGTTCGGTGCGGTACCGGCGGGCGATGATGCTGCTGGCCTCGGCCGGCGGTAACCGCGTCCCGGTGATCGCCCAGCTGGTGGCGGCCGACGAGGGCACGGTGCGCGACGTCGTTCACCGCTTCAACCAGATCGGCCTGGCCTGTCTGGACCCTCAGTGGGCGGGAGGCCGTCCCCGCCAACTCAGCCTTGACGACGAGAACTTCGCCGTCCAGACGGCCACCACCCGCCCGACCAAGCTCGCCCAGCCCTTCACCCGCTGGTCCATCCGCAAGCTCGCCGCCTACCTCCGCAGAGTCCACGGCCGGGTGATCCGCATCGGCCGCGAGGCCCTGCGCTGCCTGCTCGCCCGACGCGGCGTCACCTTCCAACGAACCAAGACCTGGAAGGAGTCCACCGACCCCGACCGCGACGCTAAACTCGACCGGATCGAGCACGTCCTGGAGCACTTCCCCGACCGCGTTTTCGCGTTCGACGAGTTCGGGCCGCTCGGCATCCGCCCCACCGGCGGATCCTGCTGGGCCAAGCAGGGCCGACCGGACCGGGTCCCGGCGACCTACCACCGCACCCACGGCGTGACCTACTTCCACGGCTGCTACTCCATCGGCGACGACACCCTCTGGGGCGTCAACCACCGCCGCAAGGGCACCACCAACAGCCTGGCCGCACTCAAGTCGATCCGCGCCGCCCGCCCCGACGGCGCCCCGATCTACGTGATCATGGACAACCTCTCCGCCCACAAGGGCGCCAAGATCCGCCAGTGGGCCCGGAAGAACAAGGTGGAGCTGTGCTTCACCCCGACCAACGCCTCCTGGGCCAACCCCATCGAGGCGCACTTCGGACCGCTGCGGCAGTTCACCCTCGCCAACTCCAACCACCCCAACCACACCGTCCAGACCCGTGAACTGCACCGATACCTTCGCTGGCGCAACGCCAACACCCGCCACCCCGACGTCCTGGCCGCCCAACGCCGCGAACGCGCCCGCATCCGCAGCGAGAAGGGCCTGCGCTGGGGCGGACGCCCCCTCGCGAGCGCGGCAGCCTAACTGTGGACGGATGAACCCTCTTCGCCGCAGCCATAGCATCGCCTGATGCGCAACATCGACAACCAAGACGTCAACGAAGCCGTGACCGAGATGCTGCGGGTACTCGGTCCGCACGACGCGCAGGACTGGTCGGTACCGGCAGGTTCGCTGGAATGGAGCTGCTGGACGACGACCGCCCACATCGCCCATGACCTGCTGGCCTACGCCGGACAGGTCGCCGCACGCCCGACGGACGCCTACCTGCCCTTCGACCTCTCCGTCCACCCGGACAGCTCCCCGCGCGAGGTGCTCCAGGTGGTCACCGCCTGCGCAGGGCTACTCGGCAGTGCACTGGCCACGGCCCGCCCGGAGGTCCGGGCCTGGCACTGGGGTCCTTGCGACCCGCCAGGTTTCGCGGCGATGGGTGTCGCCGAGGTGCTCCTGCACACCCGCGACATCGCCCAGGGGCTGGGCGTGCCGTGGCTGCCACCGGCGCCGCTCTGTGCGGCAGTGCTCCACCGGCTCTTCCCCGATGCCCCACCCGGTGACCCGGCTCATGTCCTCCTCTGGTGCACCGGCCGGGGCGACCTGGACGGCCATCCCCGCCGCACCTCATGGACATGGCAGGCGGCAGTAGCCGAGTGACCAGACCTACCGCGGGCAGACGGAGAGACGCCCCAAACACGGCGAACCATCCCGGGCACAGCACTAGTGTGCCGGTCATGTCTGATGATCTGCGGGACGGCCGCCCGCGTGCTGAATCTTCCGTGGCCGCCCAGCGGTTGGCCGATCCGGGGTTCCTGGTGAACGCGGACCCGGGATCGGTGATGGCGTTGCTGGATGCGGCGTCGGGTCCGGCGGCGCGATTGGCCGCGTCGGTGTACCGGGCCTCGACAGACCTGCATCGTGACGTCACTGCGGGGGTACGCCGACAGCTGCTGGCGCTGGATGCGGCCCGTTACGGGGACCGGGAGCTGTCGGCACGGATCACCGCAGTACCGGTGGAGGACGAACCCGCCGCACCGTGGGGCGTCGAGTGGGCCACCGGCTCCCAGCTGGACCGGTCCGTGCGTCGTATTCCGACTGGCCACACCGAACCGTTGCTGGCGGTGGCGACGGCGGTGGTCGACGGCCGCCCCGTGGCGGTCACCGGCAGTTGTGACCGGACCGTGCGGGTATGGGACCTGACCACCGGCCGGCAGATCGGCCAACCCCTCACCGGCCACACCGGCGAGGTGGACGCGGTGGCGACGGCGGTGGTCGACGGCCGCCCCGTGGCGGTCACCGGCGGTTCTGACCGGACCGTGCGGGTATGGGACCTGACCACCGGCCGGCAGATCGGCCAACCCCTCACCGGCCACGCAGCTGCGGTGGGGGCGGTGGCGACGGCGGTGCTCGACGGCCGTCCCGTCGCGGTCACCGGCGGCGGCGATCACACGGTGCGGGTGTGGGACCTGACCACGCGCGAGCAGATCGGCGAGCCCCTCACCGGCCACACCTCTTATGTGTACTCGGTGGCGACGGCGGTGCTCGACGGCCGTCCCGTCGCGGTCACCGGCAGCCACGACGACACCGTGCGGGTATGGGACCTGACCACGCGCGAGCAGACCGGCGAGCCGCTCACAGTCGCCGACTCCGGCGCACCGGTGGAGCCGTACGAGGAGGGGGTGCGAGCGGTGGCGACGGCGGTGGTCGATGGCCACCTCGTGGCGGTCACCGGTGGCCACGACGAGACCGTGCGGGTATGGGATCTGACCACGGGCCGGCAGATCGGCCGACCTCTCACCGGTCACGACGGCTGGGTGCTGTCGGTGGTCACGACAACGATCGACGGCCGCCCCTGCATCGTCAGCGGAGGCGAGGACTGGACGCTCCAGGTGTGGGATCTGGCCACGGGCAAGCAGGTCGGCGAGCCGGTGATCGGCCATAGCGACAAGGTGCGGGCGGTGGCGACAGCGGTGCTGGACGGCCGTCCCCATGTGATCGCCGGCAGTCAGGACGGGATGGTGCGGGTGTGGGACCTGGCCTCGGGCGGCCAGGTGGGTGAGCCGCCCACCGGCCACACTGGCGATGTGAACGCGGTGGCGACGACAGTGGTCGACGGCTGCCCCGTGGCGGTCACCGGCGGCGACGGCACGGTGCGGGTCTGGGACCTGGCCACCGGTCGGCAGATCGGCCTGCACCTCACCGGCCAGGACGACTGGGTGTGGGCGGTGGCGACGGCGGTGGTCGACGGCCGCTCCCTGGCGGTCACCGGCGGCGACGATGGCACCGTGCGGGTCTGGGACCTGACCGCAGGTCGGCAGATCGGCCAACCCCTCACCGGCCACACCGACCTCGTGCTGGCAGTGGCGACGGCAGTGGTCGAGGGTCGCCCCGTCGCGGTCACCGGCGGCAGCGATGGCTCGGTGCGGGTCTGGGACCTGACCACCGTCCAGGAGATCGGCCAACCCCTCACCGGCCACACCGGCGATGTGAACGCGGTGGCGGCGGCGGTGGTCGACGGCCGCTCCCTGGCGGTCACCGGCGGCGACGATGGCACGGTGCGGGTCTGGGACCTGGCCACCGGCGTCCAGGTCGGGCCGGAGTTGGTGTTCCCGCTGCCGGTCTGCGCGGTGGCCGTGGTGCCGGATGGTCGGCTGGTGGTGGGCTTCGGCTGGGAGGTCGCGGTGTTGGCCCGCCGTTGACCGGGCCCCGCACAGACGTCTCGCAGTACGAGCCACTTGAGAGGCGGTCCCCCGAGGACATGGGGGTCTTCAGGGGCTGATGTTCAGGAGCGACGGCGGGGACGTATCTGCCAGCGGTGGGTGGTCCAGGCTCGTCGAATGAGGCTGCGGACGGTGATGATCGTGTCCGCGAGTTCGAAGAACGCGTCAATCACGACGGCGCGGCGCTCAAAGCAGCGGGCGAGACGGTGGAAGGCGTTCTGCCAGGCGTGGGTCCGCTCGACATGCCACCGTTCGCTTGCCTGGATCGGGGCCTTCTCACCCTTGTGCGCGATCCGGCCGTGCAGGCCGCGTTCGTCGAGCAGGGCGCGGGTCTTGTTCGAGTCGTAGCCGGCGTCCAAGTGCACCGTGATGTCCTCGGGCAGCGGCCCGAGGTCCACCAGGCGGTCCAGGGTCGAGGCCAGCAGCGGAGAGTCGTGGCAGTTCGCCCCTTCCAGGACATGGCCGAGCGGGATTCCGTAGCCATCCGTCATGCCGGAGCGTTTCAGGCCCTGTTTGCCCCGGTCAACCGGCGAACGCCCGGCAACCTCGCCACCGCCGGGGGCCTTGGTGATGGAGCCGTCGATGGCAATATGATCCAGCACCAGGCCGACGATGCGGTCGTAGGCGGCGAGTGCGATCTGCCTGAACTGGCTGAAGATGCCCAGTCGGATCCACTCGTCGCGGCGGCTGCGGATGGTACTCGCCGAGCAGGTCGTGTCGGCGATCGCCTCGTAGGAGCAGCCGAACCGCAGCACCTGCAGGAGCTTGTTGAACACGATCCGGTCATGGATGCGCGGGCGGTGGCAGCGCAGGGGATGGTCTGGGTGGTAGGCCGCCCGAGCGGGCAACAACGCCGAGAACTGATCCCACAGCGGCTCAGCCAGCCACGACGGCAGTACAGGCACAAGTCGCCCCCGTTGACCACTGAGCGTCGCAACTCCGTGATCACCATACCTGCGCCTGTCTTTCCACCAGGGCTACCGCCGCGCCTATCTGCGCGACCTCTTACTGCCAGGGGGTGTTCGGGAATCCGATCGCCTGTCCGTGTCCACCGCCGGCCGTCAGCGATCACGTCCTGCGGCGAATCCGGCCACCAAGGCGCCGGCGAAGGCCACCCACCACACGAGCCGAGCAACGACAACCACACCTTTCATGGAACCGATGGCGCAGGCGAGTTCAGCTGCCACCGGCTGCTTCCCGCTGTTCCTGCCGAAGGCCACTCCGGAGGAGTTCGACGAGACGGACGATCATCTCCGGTGTCGTCGCTCCGAGTTCGATGAGGAAGGATCCGGTGAGCCTGCCCGCACGCCAGTCGACGCCTGCGGACGGCAAGGTGATTCCGCCCAGCGCAAGGACGGCCACGAGATCGTCGAACGCATCGGCGGCGGCGCGACGCTGGTCGGCGGTGGCCCGGCCGCTCGCCCAGCTCGGACAGAGAGAAGTCGAACAGGCCAGCGCCACCGCCACCAGTGTGTACGCGCTGATGGGCGCCGACCCGCTTCCGCCGAGGCTCCGCACCCTCCTCGGCGACTTCCACCGCGGCCTGATCACCCTGGCACCGACCTCGGCAGTTACGCGAGAGTGGACCGACAGAGTCCACGCCCAGGGAGGCACCCAGTGACGATAGCCCTACGCCGCCACGAGGCCGGCAGCATTCCCGCCGACCACACGCAGGTGCTCATCGACGTCCACGCGGACGCCTACCGGGACCAAGCAGACGACCCCTTCGTCCAGCGCTTCCCCTGGTTCGCCAAGCACTGGACGTCCCGGCCCGGCTACAGCTGCGTCATGGCCTACGACGACGACGAGCCGGTCGGCTACTGCTACGGCGCCCCGCTGGAAGACGGCCGCGAGTGGTGGCGCCCGCACATGTCGCCGCCTTCCAACGCGTCAACGTTCGCCGTGTCCGAGGTCATGGTGCGCCCCGACTGGCGGAAGCTCGGCATCGCCGAGCAGACACACGATGCGCTGCTCTCCGGACGGGACGAAGCACTGGCCGTGCTCTACGTCGATGTCACCCACCCTCGGGTCCAAGCACTGTACGAGCGCTGGGCATACAAGAGGGTCGGCGAGCACCGTCCATTCGAAGACGCCCCGCTCTACGCCGTCATGGTCCGCACCCTTCGATGACCCGGTGAGTCCGAACCGCCGAGCAGCAGCTACAGTCCCGGCACCAATCCGCCGCAGTACGGGTCCGTGACGGTACAGCGGGCCGCCGCGCGCCCTGGGCGGATGCGGCGGCCGACGTGCGGATGGGCTGGGTCACCGGCGGCCCGACCTGAGCCGGTCACAGCACGGGTGAACCATGCCCCGCTGACATGAAGCCGTTGACTCGGTCACGGGCTCCGCGGACCAGCCGGATGATCACTTGTCAGGCAGGCCGTAGCGAGGGCCGGAAGCCGCCTGGCCGCCGCGTTCGGTCTCCGAGCGCGGCGGCCAAGGCCTCGGGCCCCTCAGTGGCGGTGGTGGTTGTCGGGTTGGGCCGGGTCACCGGGGTGTTCCAGGCCCTCGACGAGGGTGAGGCGTCGGGCGCGCTCGTGGTCGAGCCAGCGGACGAAGGCGGCGCGGCGGGCGGCCTCCTTCAGGGCGGGGGTGGGGTCGTGGTCATCAGTGACGGTGTGGATGGCGAGGAGGGCGGCCGTCCAGGGACCGGCGGTGACCCGTTCACCCGGTGCGGCCGCGCGGAGGGCTTCGGCGAGGGCCGTCGGGAGGGTGTCGGGGTCGGCTTCCAACTCGCCGTCGGGGAGGGCGAGGTGCCAGCGGACGATCGGCGGGCGGGTGGTCACGCCGCGGTAGTGGGCGAGGTCGGCGGCGGAGGGTTCGACGTCGGCGGTGACGGACGCGTAGACGGCCCGAACGGCCGCGCTGCCCTCGTACGCGGCGGCGGTGATGGAGCCGAGTTCGACGGCGGCCTGTTGGTCGAGGCGGGCGGGGCCGGGTGCGGAGACAGCCAACGCCCGTTCGGCGGCCACCGTCTCACACAGGGCCTCGGTCAGAAGAACCTGCGCGACCCAGCGGGTGAGCTGGCGGTCCTCCGAACTGCCGGGCTGGGGCAGGGCGGTGGAGCGCGGGCCGGTGCGGAGGGCGGCGAGGCGGCGGTCGAGGGCGGTGCGCGGGAGGGGCCGTCCGTCGAGCAGGCCGAGGGTCATGCCTCCACCTCCAGGGCGACGGTCGGGGCGTACTGGCAGCGGCCGAACCACATGACCTTGGCCAGCGCCCAGTACGCGCCGGGGTCGGTGGACTCGGGGGCGGCGATCTCGAAGTCGACGGTTGTCGAGGATTCAGCCAGGACGGTGAAACCGCGGACCGGGTCGGCGATGGCCTCCCAGGTGCCCCAGGGGGAGACGAGTTGCAGCTCGCCCCGGATCTCACCTCGGGTGCGGTTGGTGAGGGTCAGGGTGAGGGTGGTGCGGTCACCGGGCGTGAGGCGGAGCGTTTCGTCGGAGACGGTGACGGAGAGGCCGGTGTCCCGGCCCGCCTCGGCCTTGGTGCCCTGGGCGGCCGTCCAGTCCTCGGGAGCGTCGCCGGGGACGGGCAGCAGGCCGGGGAGCTCGCCCACGGCGATGGTCACCACGTCCTCGATCTCCTGGCCGTCGTGGGTGATCCGGACGGCGGCGAAGTACAGGCCGGGCGGGGCCTCGGCGGGCGGGGTGAGGGTGACCGGGAAGCGCAGGTGGCCGCCGGCCTCCAGCCGGAACGGGCGGCTGCCGAGGCTCGCCGTCCAGCCCTCGGGCGGCAGGACGACGCCCGTGCCCTCGACCGCCGCATCGCGCAGTTGCGAGGACAGGGCGACGGAGAGTTCGACCGCTTCGCCGTCCGTCCGCAGCAGGCCGGGCGAGGCACCGACGGACACCGGCAGGTAGCCGAGCGGCGCCGGGCCCCGGTTGTGCAGCCAGTAGCGGGCGTGGACGGGCTGCGCGGGTTCGGCGACCGGGCCGAGGACCGGCCCACCGGGCTCGGCGACACCGGCGACACTCGCGCCGCCAGCGCCCCCGGCAACACCCGCGACACCCGCGACGCCGGGGGCGGCGAGCAGGGTGGCGATCTGCGAGCCGGCCAGGTCGAGGCGCTCGGCGGCCGCGCCGAGGGGCCGTTCCAGCAGGTCGGCGGGCCGCACCTCGCCCAGCCCGAGCGCGCCGCGGAGTTCCGCCGTGCGCCCGAGACCGGTCGACTCGACCAGCCGGACGGTGAGTTCGCTGCCGACCGCCGCGGCCGAGCCGTGCGCGATCGGGTTCCCGGCGGGCTTGAGCGCACCGAGCAGCACCTCGCGCTGCGGCTCGACCCGCAGCCAGGAGAGGGTGGCCGGCAGCGGGCCGTCCTGCGCCGGGGCGATCCGCGCGTACAGCGGGTGGTTGAACTCCTGCCCCTGCGCGGGCAGGGTCTGGTCCCGCCAGTCACCCGGGCCGCCGACCAGCGCGTAGCTGAACTCGTGCGTCCAGTGCTGGAGTTGGAAGGAGGATCCATCCGGCAGGGTGCGCCGGGGCGGGTCGATCCAGACGCCGGACGGCCAGCCGGTGCAGCTGCGCATCAGGGACAGGTGCAGGGCGCCGGTGGTGTCGACCGCGAAGCCGGGCAGGCCGAAGCTGAGCAACGCGACGGTGTGGTCGGCAAGTTGGTCCACGACCTCGGACGGGCAGACGGCGCCGATCCGGGCGTCGGCGAGGTCGGCGACCAGCGCAGCGGTGTCCGTGACGACCAGGGCGGGCAGCGCCCGCAGGTCGCGCAGGTCGGCGCCGGGCTGCCAGACCTCGGCGAGCGGGGTGAGGGCGGGCACCCAGACCGCGCCGTGGGCCTTGAGGACGCTCGCGTACTCCTCGCCCGCCCGCTCGATCAACTCCCGTGCGGCGTCGTTGCCTTCGGGGCCGCCGAGGACGATCCGGAAGTCGGGCAGGTTGGAGTCGACGTCCAGCCAGCCGTACCGGGCCCAGTCGGCGCCGGAGGTGGTGGCGGTGACGCCGACCCGGGCGAGGGCGACCACCAGCGGGCGGGCGTCGGCGGCGTCGTCCAGAGTCGGGACGACCACCTCGGCGACGCCCAACGCACGCTCCCCCGAAGGGGATCCGGCCGGATCACGCAGGACGGCGCGCGCGGTGGCGCCGAGGCCGAACCAGGTGTTCGCCGGGTTGTCCAGGGTCCACGGCGCCTCGGCGGAGTCGACGTCGGGCAGGGCGAAGCCGCGCCCGACGACGGCGCCGGCGACCTCGCTGACCGGCAGCGCACCGGGCAGGTCGACGGGGAAGCGCAGCCGCAGCAGACGGTCGGCGCCGGAGTAGTCGACGACCCGGGTGCGGCAGTCGACCCGGTCGAGGCCGCGCCACAGGGTGACGGTCTGCTCGTAGCGGATCCCGTCGACCGTGCCGCCGATCACCAGCCGCTCGCCGAGCGGGCCGGTCTCGCGGCGCACCTCGGCCGGGGCCGTGCCGGAGCCGCGCACCGGGCCGCTCGGCACCAGGTGCCAGGGGCCCTCGCCGAAGTCGGGGTGCTGCGGGTACTCCTCGTAGACCCTCAGTTCGTTGCCGATCCGGCCACCCTGGATCAACTCCCGGTCGTGCAGCAGGTCGTGGACGGAGGACAGGCCGCCGCCGCGGGCCGGGTCGGCGGTCACCCGGTAGCGGTCGTTGGTGATCTCCACCCCCTCGGCCGTCGTCCAGGGTTCCTCCGCCGAGCCCTCCACCAGCCGCCAGGTGCGCCAGCCGAGCGCGGGGACGTCGGCGGCGAGGAAGCGCAGCGTCCCTCGGTCGACGACGCTCGGCACCGGCTCGCCCCGGTCGTCCAGGACCCGTACGGCCCTGCCCTCGGGAGGCAACGCGATGGTGACCAGGTCGGTCCGGTCGAAGGAGAGCGTGTTGGTGACCACCACGGCCGCACCCTCGCCCGCCGTGGAGATCCGCGCGGTGAGCGCGTCCAGCGCCTCGTCCCGGACGGCGGCCGCGAGGTCGTGCGCCTCGCGCCAGCCGCCGAGCAGGTCGAGGTACACCTGGTCGGACTCGGAGCCGGTGATGGCGTCGTGGTGGGCGCCGTAGGCGAGTTGGCGCCACACCTTGTCGAGCGCGGCGGAGGGGTACTCGCCGAGGCCGTGGACGGAGGCCAGGGTGGCGAGCTTCTCGGCGTCGGCGGCGGCGACCTCGCCGGCCCGCTGGGCCTGCTTGGTGTCGATGTACGAGACGTCCTTGCCGGTGTAGACCGGGTTCATGTCGCGGGTCTGCGGGCTGGGCCGGCGGCCGGTGGCGGCGAGTTCGGCCCGGACGGCGTCGAGGAAGTCGCGCGGGGTGGCGCAGACGAAGCGCGGCCAGAGGTACTTGGCGGCCCAGGAGCGGTGGATCTCGGTGACCCACTTGTTCGGCGGGGTGTAGTCCGTCCCCACCGGCAGCAGCAGGTTCCTGGTCGCGCCCACGGGCTTGAGCTTGCGGTACAGCTCGTAGACGGCCTGTTCGGCGGTGGCGAGGTCCGGGGAGGAGTCCATCCACCAGCCGGCCGAGTAGTGGTGCGGCATGTAGTGGGTGAGCACGCCCTCGCCGGAGGGGGCGATCCACTCGAACTCGCTCGGGAACTGCATCACCCGGGCGTCGTCCTTGGCCTCGCGGAAGTTCTTCTGGATCGGGCCCCACTGGTGGAAGGGGCCGCGGGCCCAGGCGCTGCCGGTGAGCCCGGCGGCGGCGAGGTGGCCGGGGAACTGCGGATCGTGCCCGAACACGTCGAGCTGCCAGGCGGTTTGGGGATCGCCGCCGAGGATGTCGCGTTGGTAGCCGATGCCGTAGACGATGTTGCGGATGGTGGTCTCGGCGCCGGTGAGGTTGGTGTTGGGCTCGTTGTAGGTGCCGCCGACGAGTTCGACCTGGCCGCGTTCCAGCAGCGTGCGCAGCGTCTCGCGGCGCTCGGGGTGCTGGTCGAAGTACGGCTTGAGGTAGTCGACTTCGGCGAGGACGAACTTGTACACCGGGTCCCGCAGCGCGAGGTCCAGATGGGCGTCGACGAGTGCGAAGCCGTTGCGCTCCCAGAGCGGCCGGGTGGTGGCGTCGGCGGAGAGCAGCTCCCAGGGGGAGGTGTAGGCGGCCTGGGTGTTCCACCAGACCGGGTCGTAGTGGAAGTGGGAGACCAGGAACATCGTCCAGCCGGGTTCGGCGACCTCCACCAGGGCGTCCACCGAGGCGCCTTCTGCCCTGACAGTGACGGGCAGTTGAGCGCCCGGCTCGGCGCCGGTGAGCTCCAGTGGGACTTCGACCGGCCCCGTGCCGGTCGCCTCGCCGCGCACGCCCGGGCCGCTGACGGTGATCCGGGCGGCCGGGCCGTCGAGCGTCACCCGCAGCAGCTGGCGCGGGGCGTCCTCGGGGCCGATGAAGAGGTCGGTGTTCTCGACGGCGGTGATGGTGACCGGCACGGGGGGTCCTTTCGGTGTCGGTACGGGGGCCTACTGGCCCCAGGCCTCGAACTCGTAGATGCGGGCGGCCGGATCGGTGTTCTGGGTGGGCTTGGTGACGACCAGGCGGACGTAGCGGGCCGTGCTGGTCACCGGGTGGGTGGTGGTGCCTGCGGTGTTGCCGGTGACGTTGGCGACCGTGGTCCACGGGTCGGTGGTGTTCGAGCGGACCTGGATCGAGAAGTCGCGGGTGTTGTAGGAGGCACTCTCGCCGCCCGCCGCCGCGTGCTTGACCACGAACGTGGACAGGCTCTTGGTCGAACCGAGGTCCACCTCGAGCCACTTGGAGCTGTCCAGGCTGCACCACTTGTCGCCGGTGCCGCCGTTGACGCTGCCGTTGACGGCCTTCGCGGGGCCCTCGTTGGCGTTGCACCGGCCGGAGGCGGTGGCCGGGCGGTTCAGCGCCAGGTTGCTGCCGGTCGCGGGCGGCGTGCCGGTCCAGCCGACGGTGGTGGAGGCGGCGGTGGAGCGGCCGTAGGTGGTGGAGACGGCCTCGACGTCGAGGGTGGTGGCGTCCTCGGTCCCGGCCCGGTCGAGGCGGCCGACGAAGTACGCGTCGTTGGGGGTCGCGCCGAGGAAGGTCCGGCTGCCGTCGGCGTTGCGCCGGTACACCTCGTAGTGGTGGACGTTGCCGCCGGGCGCCGCGGTCCAGGACAGGCGCAGCGACTGGCTGGAGCCCGCCGTCACGTCGCTCGCGCCGAGGACGGTGAGGCCGCTGGGCGCCGCCGGGGTGTCCACCGCGCCGTCGTAGACGGAGACCTGGCCGATCCGCACGTCGTAGGAGGGGTCGGAGCCGTCGGCCTGGAGGGCGATCTGGGCAATCGTGCGGCCCGCGTACGGGGACAGGTCGAGGCTGTGCCGCTCCCAGCCGGTACCGGAGTTGGCGCCCAGGTCGATCGTGGTGAAGCTGCTCGGCGCGTCGGTGAAGGAGACCGCGGCCTTGAGCTTGGTCGGCCCGGCGGCCGGGGTCTTGACCACCAGGTCCAGCTTGGTGGTCGCCGCCACCGGGAGCTTGGTCTCGTACAGCCGCACGGTGTTGGTCGCGTCCAGGGTGCCGGTGAGGCGCAGCGAGGAGCCGCCCTGGTAGGCGTCGGTGAAGTCGACGGACGGGGTGAGCTTGCTGCCGGTGGAGTTGACCACCCACCGGTAGGTCGGCGGGACGTCCTGGAGGGAGAGGTTGTTCCAGCCGCCGGTGGCGACCCGGGTGCCGGCGGAGTTGTAGAAGTCGCCCTGCCCGGTGTTGAAGCTGGTGACGAAGGGCTTGGCGGTGATCGGCGAGGACTCGGCGACGTAGCCGGCCAGGCCGGGCCAGCTGTCGGAGGGGTTGACGGCGGACGGGTCACCCTTGGCGCCGACCCAGTAGCGGGCGTCCTTGGCGTAGAAGTCGGCCCGGTCCGTGGCGGACTTCCAGGTCCATTCGGGCCGGTAGAGGCCCAGCGAGGTGGTGTGCGGCTTGCCGGCCGGGAAGAGGCTGTTCCAGTCGACGCCGGTGTTGTAGCCGTTGGCCTCGGTGTCGATGCCGGAGTAGAGGTCGTACTCGCTGCGGCCGAGCTGCCGGGCCAGCGTGCGGGAGGAGTTCAGGCCGCTGGAGCTCCAGTCGAAGTTCAGGAACATCGAGTCCGAGGTGCGCTTCGAACCGTCCTGGAGGAAGGGCGAGTTGGCGGAGGTGAGGGCGTTCTGCCAGTTGACCGAGCCGGAGGTGGTCATGGCGTCGTACCACATGAAGTCGGTGCCGCTCTGCGCCTTGGTGTACTGCATGAGGTTGCGCACTTCGGTGGCCAGGCCCGCGTCTCCGCCGCCGGTCTCCTGGTTGATGAACCAGCCGTCGAAGCCGTAGTACCGGGCGGCCTGGACGAGCTTGTCGGCGACGGGGTAGCGGTTGCCGGACTTCTGGACGAAGTCGCGGACCCACTGGAGCTGGCCGCCGTAGGCGCCGGGCGGGAAGAAGACGGTGCCGTAGACCTTGACGCCGTTGCGGTGGGCGGCGTCGATGACGGTCGGGTTGGGGGCGAGAATCAGACCCTCGCCGGCCGAGCCGCCCCAGAAGACCAGCTTGTCGACGTACTGCCAGTAGCCGAAGGCGTAGTAGTTGGGGTCGGCGGAGCCCTGGGAGGGGTTGTTGGAGGTGGGCCCGAAGGAGACCAGTGAGGCGATCCTGCCTTCGCCGGCCCGGGCGTTCGGGCTCGCCTTGAGGGCCGGGTCGCTGGTGCGGGGCTGGAGCGGGACACGGGAGCGGTTGAAGCGGGCGTCCGGGTCGGTGGCCGGGTCCCAGTTCAGGATGGTGTCGGGGTACCAGTACGAGGCGTAGGGCTGGCTGCCGGCGGTGGTGGCGGCCGGGGTGGCGGGCGCCTTCGGCTCGGCGTGGGCGGCGGGTGCGGCGCCCAGCGCGGCGGTCGCGAGCGCGGCGCTGAGCAGCAGGGGCATCCGTCGTGACATCAGGGGTATCCGTCGTGACATGCGGTGGCTCCGATCGAGCGGAGGAGGGTGGGGACGGGCCCGTCTGCGCGGACGGGTCCGAGTGCATGTGGCGTGGCGGTGCTCATCGGGGTGACGGTTCGCCGCCACGGCCGGCGGGTCTTCGGGGTGGCAGGCCGGCCGGGGGTGCCGGGATGAGAGCGCGCCGAGCGGGGCCCCCGCTCGGCGCCGAGGCTAAACCGGTTCAGAACCGCTGTCAACGACTCGCGCAACAACCACTCCTGCGGGCGAGTCCGCCCCCGGCGGCGAGGTGGACTCGCGCACGGTCAGCCGCGGCGTGGGCATCTGCAGGTCGCGCCCGGCCCCGGTTTCGTCGAGGGCCGCCAGCAGACTGCGGGCGACCTGCTCGCCGAGCGCGAAGGTGTCCCGGCTGAGCGCGGTCAGCGGCGGGTGGACGATCCGGGCCAGCACGGAGTCGTCGAAGGAGACGATGGACAGTTCGCCGGGCACCGCCACGCCCATCTCCCCGGCCACGCCGAGCCCGGCGACGGCCATCACGTCGCTGTCGTAGACGATCGCGGTGGGCCGGCGGGCCCGGGAGAGCAGGGCGCGGGTGGCGGCGGCGCCCTCGGCGTCGCTGAAGTCGGTGGGCACCGAGACGGCCTCCTCCAGTCCGAGCCGGCGGGAGGCGTCGCGCAGCGCGCGAATCCGTCGCTGGGTGTGCTGGAAGTGCGGCAGGCCGGCCAGGTGGGCGATCCGGCGGTGCCCGATGGCGGCCAGGTAGTCGACGATCGAGAGCATCGCCTCCCGGTCGTCGGCCCAGATCCGCAGCGGCCCACCGCCCCGGCCGGGCCCGCCCAGGACGACGGCGGGCAGGCCGAGTTCGTCCAGGACCGGCAACCGCGGGTCGCGGACCTGCAGGTCGACGACGATGAAGCCGTCGACCCGGTGCTCGGAGGCCCAGCGCCGGTAGACCTCGATCTCGGCGGCGGTGTCCTCGACCACCATCAGGTGCAGCGCGACGGAGCTGGCCGAGAGCACCGCCTGGAGGCCGGAGAGCAGTTGGCTGAAGAACGGCTCGACCCCGATGGTGCGGGCCGGGCGGGCGATCACCAGGCCGACGGCGTCGGCCCGGGCGCCGCCGAGGGCGCGCGCGGCGCTGTGCGGGCGCCAGTTCATCTCCTCGGCGACCCGCAGGATCCGGGCCCTGGTCGCCTCGCTCACGCCGGGGCGGCCGTTGAGCGCGAAGGACACCGCGCCCTTGGAGACACCGGCCTGGCGCGCGATGTCGGCGATCGTCGGTCTGGCCACAGAACCCGACTCCTTCTCTTGACATCCAAGTTTAGGCCGGAGCATAGTCCCTGGCATAGCTAGACCGGTTTAGTACGTCAGGTTCTGGAACTCGGCACCACCCCCGTGACCAGCACCACCCCCGAGCTCGGCACGATCCCCCACCCATCCCCAGGACCGGGAGACCCTCATGCGAAGAATCTGGGCGGCACTGACCACGACGGCCCTCACCGCGGCCGCGCTCACCGGCTGCGGACTCGGCTCCGGCGACAGCAAGAACAGCGACAGTGTGGCGAGTGCGGCCGCCACCGGCGAGGTCAAGGGCAAGGTCTCGATCCAGACCTGGGCGCTCAAGCCCAAGTTCACCGACTACATGCAGGGCGTGATCGACGGCTTCAAGAAGAAGTACCCCGGCGTCGAGGTCGACTGGCTCGACCAGCCCGGCGAGGGCTACTCCGACAAGGTGCTCAGCCAGGCCGCCGCCGGCGGTCTGCCCGACGTGGTCAACCTCCCGCCGGACTTCGCCTTCCCGCTGGCGAAGAAGGACCTCCTGCTGGACGTCGCCAAGGCCGACCCCAAGCTCGCCGACGAGTACGTCGCGGGCGGTGTCGAGGCCTACCGCTACACCGGCCAGAACGGCACCTTCGGCTACCCCTGGTACCTCAACACCGATGTGAACTACTGGAATTCGGAACTCCTGACCAACAACGGCCTGGACCCGAAGAAGCTCCCCGCCAGCCTCGACGACCTGATCGCCCAGGCCCGGGTGATGAAGGAGAAGTCCGGCGGCCAGACCTACCTGATGAGCCGCAAGCCGGGCCTCGGCGACCTCTACAACGCCGGCGTGAAGATCATGTCCGACGACGGCAAGTCCTTCACCTTCAACACCCCCGAGGCCGCCGCACTGCTCGACAAGTACCGCGACGCCTTCAAGGAGGGCCTGCTGCCCAAGGACGTGCTGACCAACACCTACGTCGGCAACTCCAAGCTCTTCAACGCGGGCACGGCGGCCTGGACCACCGGCGGCGGCAACTTCATCACCAGCCTCGCCACCGACAACCCGACGCTCGCCCCGAAGATGACCTCCTCCCCGACGATGGGCGTCCCGCCGCTGTACGTGCAGGGCCTGTCCATCCCGAAGACCACCAAGAACCCGGCCGCCGCGGTCGCCCTCGCCCGCTGGGTCACCAGCCCGGAGAACCAGGCCGCGTTCTCCCACCTCACCAGCGTCTTCCCGTCCACCAAGGCCTCCGCGAACGACCCGTTCTTCAGCAAGAGCGACGGCAGCAACTCCGGCGACGCCAAGGTGGTCGCCTTCGACTCGCTCGCCAAGGCCAAGCTGATCCAGCCCGTCCAGGTCGACGACGCGATGAGCACCATCATCAACCAGCAGATCGCGCTGGCCATCAGCGGCGACGCGAGCTCCAAGCAGGCGCTGGACTCCGCCGTCGAGCAGTGCAACAAGCTGCTCAAGGGCTGACCCCACCGCCACCCCGACCGTACCGGCGACGCGGCGGGAGCCCCTCGGCCCGCCGCCCCCGGGAATGACCCGCACCACCCCCAGGAAGGCAACGGCATGACCCACCGGCGTTGGTTCACCCCCTGGCTGCTCGCCGGGCCCGCACTACTCTGGCTGGCCGTCTTCAACCTCTGGCCGGCGGTCAACACGGTGATCCTGTCCTTCACCAACGCCAAGCCCCTGGGCGGCGGGCAGTTCACCGGCCTGGAGAACTACGGGCGCCTGCTCGACGACGAACAACTCGCCGACGCCCTGCTCAACAGCATCGTCTTCATGCTGGTCTGCCTGCCCCTGCTGACCGTCCTGCCGCTGCTGCTCGCCCTCCTCGTCCAGCGGAAGATCCCCGGCATCACCTTCTTCCGCACCGCCTTCTACACCCCGGTGATCGCCTCCGCCGTCGTGGTGGCACTGATCTGGGGCTGGGTCCTGGACGACCGCGGCCTGGTCAACGGCATGCTCCAGCAGAGCGGGCTGACCGACTCCCCGGTCTCCTTCCTCACCGACCGCTGGCTGCTGCTGTTCAGCGCGATCGCCCTGACCGTCTGGAAGGGGCTCGGCTACTACATGGTCATCTACCTGTCCGCGCTGGCCAACGTCCCGCGCGAACTGCACGAGGCGGCGGCCGTCGACGGCGCCAGCCCCCTCCGCCGGTTCTGGCACGTCACCCTGCCCGGGGTGCGGCCGACCATGATGCTGATCTCCGTCCTCATCTCGGTCAGCGCGCTGCGCGTCTTCTCCGAGCTGTACGTGCTCTCGCACGGGCAGGGCGGCCCCGGCGGGCGGGACATGTCGGTGGTGATGCTGATCCAGATGTACAGCCGTGGCTTCAACGGGCACCTCGGCTACGCCTCGGCGCTCAGCCTGATGCTGTTCGTCATCACCCTCGGCCCGATGCTGCTCCTGATGCGCCTGAACCGGAAGGCGGCCTGAACCCCATGACCTCCAGCCGTTCAGAGACCTCGCAGCCGTCCACGACCACAAAGCCCGCCCGGGACTCCCAGGCCTCCCAGGCCTCTCGGGCCTCTCGGGCCTCTCGGGCCTCCCGGGGCTCCCGGGGCTTCAACACCCCCTCCCCCGCCCAGACCGCCGCCCGCTACCTGCTCCTTTTGCTCGTCCTGCTGCTGGTGGTCGGCCCGTTCCTCTGGCAGCTCTCCACCTCCCTCAAGGGTCCCAACGAGGACGTCTACACCCGCACCCCGAGCTTCCTGCCCGAGCAGCTGACCTTCGGCAACTACGGCAAGGTCGCCGACACCATCCCGGTCTGGACCTACGCCCTCAACTCGCTGATCGTCGCCGCCGTCTGCATCACCGGCAACGTGGTCGGCTGCACCCTGGCCGGCTACGCGCTCGCCCGGCTGCGCTTCCGCGGCGCCAAGCTCGTCCTCGGCCTCTTCCTCGCCACCCTGGTCCTCCCCGGCGAGGTCACCATCGTCTCGCAGTACGTGCTGGTGCGCAGCCTCGGCCTGGCCGACAGCCTGGCCGGCGTCGCCCTGCCCGGCGCGATCGCGATGCTCAACGTGCTGCTGATGCGCACCGCCTTCGCCGCCGTCCCGCTCGAACTCGACCAGGCCGCCCTGGTCGACGGCGCCACCGTCTGGCAGCGGCTCTGGCACATCGGCCTGCCCAACGTGCGCGGCATGCTCAGCGTGATCGTCATCTTCACCTTCATCGGCGCCTGGGACGACTTCCTCTGGCCGCTGATCGTGCTCAACGACCCGCAGAAGTACACCCTCACCGTCGGACTCCAGTACCTGAACGGCACCTTCTCCGCCAACCCGCGGCTGATCGCGGCCGGCACCATGATCGCCTTCCTGCCGATCGTCGTGGTGTTCGGCGTCTGCCAGCGCTTCTTCTTCAAGGGCGTCGAAGAGGGTGCCGTCAAGGGTTAGGGCTTGGCTCACCGTTCCCGCCGCGCGCTGACGCGACGCGCACCGTGAGCCCAGCCCTGGCCCCACCGCCCGTTCGCCCCAACCCCGTTGAGGAAGCACCCGCCCATGACCACCCCCGCACCGCAGCGCCCCCGCTTCGGCGTCAACTACACGCCCACCGCCGGCTGGTTCCACCACTGGCTCGACTTCGACCTCGACGCCGTCCGCGCCGACCTCGACTCCGTCGCCGCGCTCGGCCTGGACCACGTCCGGGTCTTCCCGCTCTGGCCGCTGTTCCAGCCCAACCGCACCCTGATCCGCCCGCGCGCCGTCGACCAGTTGGCGGCCCTGGTGGACGCGGCCGGCGAGCGCGGCCTGGACGTCGCGGTGGACGGCCTGCAGGGCCATCTGTCGAGCTTCGACTTCCTGCCCTCGTGGACCCAGACCTGGCACCGGCGGAACATCTTCACCGACCCCGAGGTCATCGACGGCCAGGCCGCCTACCTGCGCACCCTCGCCGAGGCCCTGCGCGAACGGCCCAACTTCCTCGGCATGACGCTCGGCAACGAGATCAACCAGTTCTCCGGCGACCCGCACCCCGACCCCGACCGGATCACCCCGGAGCAGGCCGACGCCTGGCTGCGCCGGATGCTCGACGCCTGCGAGCAGGGCGCGCCCGACCGGCTGCACCTGCACGCCTCCTACGACGCCGCCTGGTACCTGGACGGGCACCCGTTCACCCCCTGGCACTCGGCCCGGATCGGCGCCGCCACCGCCGTGCACTCCTGGGTGTTCAACGGCACCGCCCAGCGCTACGGCGCGCACTCCACCGCCACCGCGCAGCACGCCGCCTACCTGGTCGAGCTCTCCAAGGCCTGGGCGGACGACCCGGCCCGCCCGGTCTGGCTCCAGGAGGTCGGCGCCCCCGCCCCGCACATCACCGCCGAGGACGCGGCCCGGTTCACCGGCGCCACCGTCGAGGCCGTGCTGGACTGCCCGGACCTGTGGGGCGTCACCTGGTGGTGCTCGCACGACGTGGACCGCTCGCTGGCCGACTTCCCCGAGCTGGAGTACAGCCTCGGCCTGCTCACCACCGACCGCAAGGTCAAGCCGGCCGGCGCCCGGCTGGCCGAGGCCGCCGCCGAGGCCCGCCGCTCCTGGCAGCCGCCCGCGCCGCGCACCACCGCCGTGGTGGTGGCCACCGGGGACGAGGTGACCTCGCCCAAGCGCTCGGTCTGCGGGCCCGGCGGCGCCGTCTACGAGGCGTTCATGCGCCTCGCCGAGGCGGGCGCCCGCCCGACCACCGTCCTCGCCGAGCGCGCCGGGGACCGGGCGCACCTGGCGGCGCGCGGAATCACCGAGGTGGTCCACCCGGACGACGTACGGTCCCTCTGACAACCCCTTGCCCCTGCCGTTCCCCCTCAGTCACGCAACGGAGCCTGCCGACATGCACGATGACCGCACCCTGGTCGAGTCCCGCCTCAAGCGCGTCCTGGACGAGCGCATCCGCCCGGCCGTCTACCCCGAGTCCGTCCCGCTGGAGGTCGGCGTCTGGACGGCGCCCGGCGAGCCCGTGCCGGTCGCCGAGGGACTGGCCGCGCCGCGCACCCCGATCGCGGTCGGCGACGCCTGGGGCGCGCCCTGGGGCACCAGTTGGCTGACCGTGACCGGCACCGTGCCCGAGGCCTGGGCCGGGCGGACGGTCGAGGCGCTGATCGACCTCGGCTTCGACGCCAACATGCCCGGCTTCCAGTGCGAGGGCCTGGTCTACCGCCCGGACGGCACCCCGGTGAAGGGCCTCAACCCGCAGAACCAGTGGGTGCGCATCGCCGCCCCCGCGGCCGGCGGCGAGCAGGTGCTGCTGCACGTCGAGGCGGCCTCCAACCCGGTGATCCTGGACTACCACCCCTTCCTGCCCACCGAGTTGGGCGACAAGGACACCGCCGGTGACCAGCCGCAGTACAAGCTGACCCGGATGGACCTCGCCGTCTTCGACGAGACGGTCTGGCAGCTGGTGCTGGACCTGGAGGTGCTCGGCGAGCTGATGGCCGAGCTGCCGGTCGAGGGCGCCCGCCGCTGGGAGATCCTGCGCGCCGTCGAGCGGGCGCTGGACGCGGTCGACCTCCAGGACGTCAACGGCACCGCGGCCGCCGCCCGTTCGGAGCTCTCCGGGGTGCTGGCCGCGCCCGCCGTGCCGTCCGCGCACCGGATCAGCGCGATCGGCCACGCACACATCGACTCCGCCTGGCTCTGGCCGCTGCGCGAGACCGTCCGCAAGGTGGCCCGCACCACCGCCAACATGACCGCGCTGCTGGAGGACGAGCCGGACTTCCTCTACACCATGTCCCAGGCGCAGCAGTTCGCCTGGATCAAGGAGCACCGCCCCGAGGTGTACGCGCGGGTGCGGAAGGCGGTGGCGGAGGGGCGGTTCGTCCCGGCCGGCGGCATGTGGGTGGAGTCCGACACCAACATGCCGAGCTCCGAGGCGATGGCACGCCAGTTCGTGCACGGCAAGCGGTTCTTCCTGGACGAGTTCGGGGTGGAGAACCACGAGGCCTGGCTGCCGGACACCTTCGGCTTCACCGGCGGCCTGCCGCAGATCATCCGCAACGCCGGCTCCAAGTGGCTGCTGACGCAGAAGATCTCGTGGAGCCAGATCAACAAGTTCCCGCACCACACCTTCCTCTGGGAGGGCATCGACGGGACCAGGATCTTCACCCACTTCCCGCCCGTGGACACCTACAACTGCTCCATGAAGGGCAGCGAGATCGCCCACGCGGCGAAGAACTTCAAGGACAAGGGGGTGGCCCGGCACTCGCTCGCCCCGACCGGCTGGGGCGACGGCGGCGGCGGCACCACCCGCGAGATGGTCGCCAAGGCCGCCCGGATGAAGGACCTGGAGGGCTCGGCCACCGTCCGCTGGGAGCGGCCCGCCGAGTTCTTCGCCAAGGCCGAGGCCGAGTACCGGAACCCGCCGGTCTGGGTCGGTGAGCTCTACCTGGAGCTGCACCGGGCCACCCTGACCAGCCAGGCGAAGACCAAGCAGGGCAACCGGCGCAGCGAGAACCTGCTGCGCGAGGCCGAACTCTGGTGCGCCACCGCGGCGTTGCGCACCGGCGCGGCCTACCCGTACGAGCCGCTGGACCGGATCTGGAAGACCGTCCTGCTGCACCAGTTCCACGACATCCTGCCCGGCTCCTCCATCGCCTGGGTGCACCGCGAGGCCGAGGCGACGTACGCGGCGGTGGCCGCGGAGCTGGAGTCGCTGATCGGGCAGGCCCAGCAGGCCCTCGCCGGGGACGCCTCCGGCAAGCGCGAACTGGTCTTCAACGCGGCGCCGCACCCGCGCTCGGCCGTTCCGGCGGGCGGGGCTGCCCCGGCCGCCTCCGGCGCGGGCGCCTGCGAGGTGGTCGAGCGGCCGGAGGGCGGCTACCTGCTGCGCAACGGGCTGCTGGACGTGGTCGTGGACGGCGAGGGCCTGGTGGCCTCGGTGGTCGAGGTCGCGAGCGGCCGGGAGACCGTCGCCCCCGGCACCCGGGCCAACCTGCTCCAGCTGCACCCCGACTTCCCCAACATGTGGGACGCCTGGGACGTCGACGAGTTCTACCGCAACACCGTCACGGACCTGACCGCCGTGGACGCGGTGACGGCCCTCTCCGCCCCGGACCAGGCCACCGTCCGGGTGTCCCGCTCCTTCGGCTCGTCCACCGTCGTCCAGACGCTCACCCTGCGGGCGGGCGAGCAGCGGCTCGACATCGACACCGAGGTCGACTGGCACGAGACCGAGAAGTTCCTCAAGGCCGCGTTCCCGCTGGACGTCCACACCGAGCGCTACGCCGCCGAGACCCAGTTCGGCCACCTCTACCGGCCCACCCACACCAACACCAGCTGGGACGCCGCCAAGTTCGAGGCCTGCAACCACCGCTTCGTCCACCTCGACGAGCCCGGCTGGGGCGTCGCCCTGGTCACCGCCTCCACCTACGGGCACGACGTCACCCGCGCCGTGCGCGACACCGACGGCGGCACCACCACCACGGTCCGCTTCTCCCTGCTGCGCGCACCCCGCTTCCCCGACCCGAAGACCGACCAGGGCCTGCACCACTTCCGGCACGCCCTCGTCCCGGGCGCGGCGATCGGCGACGCCGTCCGCGAGGGCTACCGGATCGGCCTGCCCGAGCGGCGCGTCACCGGCAGCGCCGAGCAGGTCGCGCCGCTGGTGGAGCTGGACAACGACGCCCTGGTGGTCAGCGCGGTCAAGCTCGCCGACGACCGCAGCGGCGACCTGATCGTCCGCGTCTACGAGGCCGGCGGCGGGCGCGCCCGGGGCCGGCTCACCACCTCCTACCCGCTGGCCGGGGCCGTCCCCTGCGACCTGTTGGAGCGGCCGTGGGACGGCACCCGCGGCGAGGTCGCCCTGGAGGACGGCGGGGTGCGGCTGGCGCTGCGGCCGTTCGAGCTGGTCACGCTGCGCCTGAGCGCGGCCGGCTGACCGGGGCGGCCGACCGGGCGGGTGGGGCCGCGGGTACGCCACCCGCGGCCCCACCCGTCGCGGGGGCCGTGCGCCTCGGACGCCCCACTACGCTGATCGGCGCCCCGGCCCCACCGGGCCGGGCGCCACCCCCTGCCCGCACTCGCCTGGAGCCCGCCGCGATGACCCTCACCCCGCCGCCCGCCGCCACCCCGCTGTTCGCCGCCGTGGACATCGGCGGCACGAAGATCGCCGGGGCGCTGGTCGACGGCCACGGGCGGCTGCGGCACCGGCTCCAGCTGCCCACCCCGGCCCAGGAGCCGGGCGCGGCCGTGCTCGCCGTCGTGCACGAGGTGCTGGACCAGCTGGCCGGCGCCGCCGGCTGGGCCGAGGTGACCGCCGTCGGGATCGGCAGCGCCGGCCCGGTCGACCTCGCCGCCGGCACCGTCAGCCCGGTCAACATCCCCGGCTGGCGCGGCTTCCCGCTGGTCGCCGAGGTCGCCGCGCACCCGGCGGTGGCCGCCCGGGGCCTGCCCGTCCGGCTGGCCGGGGACGGCGTCGCGATGGCCGCCGCCGAACACTGGCAGGGCGCGGCCCGGGGCGCGGACAACGCGCTGTGCCTGGTGGTGTCGACGGGCGTCGGCGCCGGACTGGTGCTCGACGGCGCCGTCCGGCCCGGCCCCAGCGGCAACGCCGGCCACCTCGGCCACATCACCGTCGAGCTGGACGGCGAGCCCTGCCCGTGCGGCTCGCGCGGCTGCCTGGAAGGCCTCGCCAGCGGCACCGCGATCGCCCGCCGGGCCCTCGCCGAGGGCTGGCGCCCGAGCGGGGAGGACCACTCGGCCCGCGCCGTCGCCGACGCCGCCGGGGCGGGCGACCCGATCGCGCTCGCCTCCTTCGACCGCGCCGCCCAGGCCCTCGCCGCCGGGATCGCCGCCACCGCGGCCCTGGTCGACCTCGACCGGGTGGTGGTCGGCGGCGGCGTCGCCACCGCCGGCGACCTGCTGTTCGCGCCGCTCGCCCGCCACCTCGACCGCTACGCCACGCTGTCCTACGTCCGCGGCCTCGACGTCCGCCGCGCCGAGCTCGGCACCGACGCCGGGCTGATCGGCGCCGCGGCGCTCTGCCGCTGACCCGCACCCTTCGGAGGCCGCGCCGTGCCGCTCCCGCCCTTCGCCCTGCTCCACAACCCGGTCCGCCCGTACGCGTGGGGCTCGCCCACCGCCATCCCCGCGCTGACCGGCACCCCGCCCACCGGCGCCCCGCAGGCCGAACTGTGGATGGGCGCACACCCGTCGGCGCCGTCCACCCTGGACGGACCCGACGGACCGCAGCCGCTGGACGAGCTGATCCGCCAGGACCCGGACGGCCTGCTCGGGCCCGGCACCGTACGGCGCTTCGGCCCGGCGCTGCCGTTCCTGTTCAAGCTGCTGGCCGCCGACCGGGCGCTCTCCCTCCAGGTCCACCCGACCCGGGCCCAGGCCGCGGCCGGGTACGCGGACGAGGAGGCCCGCGGCATTCCACTCGACGCGCCCCGGCGGATCTACCGGGACCGCGAGCACAAGCCCGAACTGATCTGCGCACTGGGCGAGTTCGAGGCGCTGTGCGGTTTCCGTCCGGCCGCCGACACGGCTCGGCTGCTGGACGCGCTCGCCGTCCCGCTGCTCGCCCCCTGGGCCGAGGCCCTGCGCGGGCGGCACCCCGCCGAGGTACTGCCCGCGCTGCTGCGCCGGTTCCTGGCCGAGGACCGGCCCGGAAGAGGCCAACTCGCTGACGTCAACCGGTCGTTGCAGCGGGTCGCGGCCGCCGGCGGCCCGTTCGCCGAGGCCTGCGCCGGCTACGCCCGCGCCGCGGACGAGTACCCCGGCGACCCGGGCCTGATCGCGGCGCTGCTGCTCAACCACGTACGGCTTCGCGCGGGCCAGGCCCTGTACCTGGACGCCGGGGTGCCGCACGCCTATCTCCGGGGCCTGGGCGTGGAGTTGATGGCCAGCTCGGACAACGTGCTGCGCTGCGGACTCACCCCCAAGCACGTGGACGTCGACGGCCTGCTGGCGGTCACGTCCTTCCGCGCGGGCGAACCCCGCGTCCTCGCGGCGCTCCCGCGCGACCCCGTCGAGGACGAATTCCCCTCCCCCGCCGAGGAGTTCCGCCTCTCCCGGCTGCACCCCGGCGCGGCCGCCGCCCGCATGGAGCTGCCCACCCCGCAGATCCTGCTCTGCGTCGCGGGTCGCGCCCGACTGCACGCACCCGGCTTCGCGGACCTCGACCTGCCTCCCGGCGCGTCCGCCTACCTGCGGCCGGGCGCCGGACCGGTCGGGCTGACCGGCCCGGGCGCGGAGCTGTTCCGGGCCACCACCGGCGCCCCCGCCCAGGCGGGCGTCGGGCAGCCGAACAGCAGGTCGTAGCCGTCCGGAAGCTGATCGACCACGCGGTCGACGACGTCCCTCGGAGCCAGGTCGACGAGGGTGCTGAGCACCGCCCCGATGTCCCACGGCGCGGTCGCCTCGGTCGCGCCGTCGATCCACCCGCCCACACCGCGCACGAAGCGCTCGGCGGTCAGCGGCTCGGCGGCGGGCCCGGCGTCGCGCAGGATCGCGGCGTACGTCTCGGGCAGTGCGTCGGCGAGGTCGGCCCGTGCGGTCCCGACCAGGTGCTCGCCGAGCAGTGCGAGCACGACCCGGATGGCGTGCTCCGCCTCCCCCTCGTTCCGGTACTCCCCGCGTTCGACGACGCGGGCGCGAAAGTCCTCCCGGGAGCTGGTCATCGCGTCCTCCTTCCGGTCGGCGGAATCCCGCGGGAACCGGCGGCGGCCCGCCTGACGGCCGGGGGCCCGATCGCCGGCGCCGGAGGCCGACGGCCCGGTGACAGGCGACAAGAGGCCTGGTGGGACGGCGGCCGGCGACGGTCGGCCGGTGGCCTGCGACGGAAGGCCGGTGACCGGAGGCGGCGGGGTCCGGCCGGTGACGCCGACGCGGCCCGCGACCGCGGTGGGGCGTCCCGGTGCCCGTGCTGCTCAGCCTACTGCGGCGCGGCGGGAGGGAGACCGGCCGGGCGGATCGACGCCGTTGTCGATCACGCCGCCGGCCCGCACCCGGTCCGGCGCGGGGGCTACCGGGGACGGGGCCCCGGCGTCAGGCCGCCGAGGCCCGGCACCGTCTGCGGGTCCGGCTCGGCGAGGCGGTGCTCGACCGGACCGCCACGCGCTGCGGCGAGGTTGTGGGCGGCGCGGTGGGCAGTGCCGCCACGGCCCGTTCGGCGTCCGGCATAAACGCCGCGAGAAAACTCCGCTCGTTCGAGCTGAGCTTGCGCGAGCGGCCGGATTCGCGATCCCGCGCGACCACCACGGTTCTGGCCCGCATAAAGGTGAGCGGATCACGGCAGACATTCACCACGACATGCGCGGAACTTCTTCCGATCCGTTCCACGGTCAGCCGCACCGACAATGGCTCGGGCCGGTGGTGCAACTGCTCCAGGAAATCGATCTCGTGCCGCGCGATAATGAATCCGGACGGGAAAAGGGATTCCCGGACGGCGGTCGCGTGGTGGCAGAACAGGTCGTAAATCCCCTCCTGGACGTAGCCGACCAGCCGGGCGTTGTTGATGTGCCCGTTCTCGTCGACGTCGCTCCACCGGGTGGGGCAGGACAGCACATGCCCGCCCGGACGCAGCGCGCTCACTGCTGCGTCAGCCCGGCGCCGGTCGCGGCGGGGAGCAGAGCCCGCTGCAACCTGGCGTAGTAGCCCGACTGTTCGGCCGCCATCCGGGCCGCCGTCCAACCCTCTTCAGCGGCTTCCGCAGCGGCCTGGACGACCAGGCTGTCGAGCACCGCATCGACGGACCGGCAGAGTTCGGCGACCGCCGCGAGCCGCTCGGTGACATCGGAACCACCGGCCACGCCCCGGGCCGGGAAAGCGGCCAGCGATTCCGCCGCGAGCTGCAGGTCGTCGACGGTGTCCGGCATTTTCTCCGGCATGTTGTCCGGCATGAAATTCGACATATTTTTCTCCAGGACTCATTCCGGCCATTACGGCCCAGTAGCTAGTGTTCGAATACACCGAATCGGCGTCGGCCCCCCGACGCCTTCGACGCTATCCCAGCCGGCACGGTCGACGGATGGTTTACGGACGGCGACGGGAAACTCACTTCTATTGGAGTAGTTTGCCGGGGTACACAATATGCCCCATCATCCGAATGCCGTCGGCAGTTCGGGTGACATCGCCGACCCGAACCCTGAAACCGGCACCCGTGCGTCGCACATGTGCTACCAGGCTCCCCACCACCTCGCCTTGTAGAGGTGCGTCCCGCGCAGCGTCCGCGTCCCGTCCGGCCGGTGCAGGATGATCACCGAGGTGCACCAGTCGCACGGGCCGGTGTGGTCCGGGGCCACGGTGAGCAGCCGACCGGTGCCGGGCTCGTCGCCGATGCTCTTGACGTCCCGGACGGCTGCGGGGTCGCCCAGCCGCACGGCGGTGAAGCGGTCGTCCGCCGGGTCGTAGCGCCAAAGGTGGGTCAGGGTACTCACCCAGAACCGCCCGGGCGCGGCCAGCACCGGCGCGAGGTCGTGCCCGCCGTGGTCCGGCAGCGGCGTCGTACGGACGACGGTCAGGGTGGGCGCCGCCGGGGTGCCGCCCACCCGCAGCGCGATGAGCACGTCGTCGCCGAGCGCCCAGAGCAGGCCCGTCCGCCCTTCCCAGTGCACGCCGTGCGCGCCCGGGAGCCGGTAGGCGGCGTGTGCGGTGGCGCGCGGGCCCTGCGAGGCCGCGTACACCCGGACCCACCCACCGCCGCTCGCCGTGACCGCGACGTTGCCGTCCGGCAGCAGCTCGATGCTGTGCGGATTGGCCCCCTCGCCCACGTCCGCCGCCCAGCGGGTCACGCCGGTGGCGGTCTCGACGACGGCGGCCAGCCCGCCGGAGGCGGTGGCCAGCAGGTAGCGCCGGCCCTGCCGGACCCGGCTCTTCGCCTCGTCCGGGTTCGTCCAGCTCCGCGCGGGTGCCAGGTCCGCGAGGTCGGCCGCCCGGTCGGCGCTCCAGCCCCAGACGACGGGCAGCCACCCCGGGCCCTGGTAGGCCATCAGCTCCTCGGCGCTCTGCAGCACCAGGACGCGACGGGACGCCTGGTCCACCACCACGACCGCCCACCCGGGCGACCTGGCCTGCGCACCGGTCGCCGGCACGCAGAACAGCAGGGCGCACAGGCCTACCAGCGTTCTCCTCAGCACGCCCCCACCGTGCTTGCTCCCGGGCCGCTTTGCACGGCGGGGCGTCCGAACGGCCGCGCTCGGTAACGCCCGGAGACGACGTCACCGCCCCGAGGCGAGGTCACCGCCCCGAGGCGAGGTCACCGCCCGGAAACGACGTCCGCGACCCGGGCGATCGGCGAGGTGGTGCTCCGACCGGCCGCCTCCTGGCGGTCGGCCGCGTGGTAGGCCGCATACATCGCGTGCACCCCGATCCAGCGCAGCGGCTCCGGCTCCCAGCGGCGCACGGTGTGGCCCACCCAGGGCAGCCGGGTCAGCTCGGTGTCCCGGCCGAGGACGAGGTCGCGCAGTGTCCGGCCGGCCAGGTTCGTCGTGGTGACCCCGCTGCCGACGTACCCGCCCGCCCAGCCGAGACCGCTCGCCCGGTCCAGCTCGACCGTGGCGCACCAGTCCCGGGGGACGCCCAGCACCCCCGCCCAGGCGTGGTCGATCCGGGCCTGCGCGGCGGCCGGGAAGAAACGGTTCAGGATCCCGCGCAGCTGGCGCACCGTCTCCACCTGGGTGCCGCCGTCGGAGTCCGTCCGCGAACCGAACCGGTACGGCACCCCCCGGCCGCCCAGCGCGATCCGGTCGTCGGCGGTGCGCTGCGCGTACATGTAGGCGTGCGCGAAGTCGCCCAGCACCTCGCGGCCCTGCCAGCCCGCGTCCGCCCAGAAGGCGGCGGGCAGCGGCTCGGTGGCGATCATCGCGGAGTTCATCGGCAGCCAGGTCCGCCGCTCACCGCGCAGCCCGGCCGTGAATCCCTCGGTGGCGCGCAGCACATGATCGGCCGTCACCGTGCCGTGCGGCGTCACCGCACGCGGCCGGCCGTACGCGGTGCCCGGCAGGATCGTGGTCACCGCCGTCCCCTCGTGCACCTCCACCCCCAGCTCGCGCACCACCCGCACCAGGCCGCGCACCAGCTCGGCCGGCTGGATCCGCGCGCCGTACGGCGACCAGGTGCCGCCCAGGACGCCTGCGACGGCTATCCGGTCGGCCGCCTCCTTGGCGCCCAGCAGCTCGACGCGGCCGGGGCCGTACGCCTGCTCGGCCTCGGCGAAAGCCCGCAGCCTTTCCAACTGGGCCTTGTTCCTGGCGACTTCGAGGACCCCGCCGCGCACGATGTCCGCGTCGATCCCCTCGGCGGCGGCGACGTCCACCACCTCGCCGACGGCCTCGTCCATCGCCCGTTGCATCGCCGCGGCCGGGTGCCACCCGTACCGCTTGGCGAACGCGCCCCGCCCCGCGAAGCCGTTGTACAGCCAGCCGCCGTTGCGCCCGGAGGCACCGTAGCCGCAGAACCGCCGCTCCAGCAGCGCGATCCGCAGCGACGGCTCCGCCTTCTTCAGGAAGTACGCCGTCCAGAGCCCGGTGTACCCGCCGCCGACGATGCACACGTCCACGTCCGCACTGCCGGGCAGCGGCGGCCCCGGCACCGGCACCCCACCCGCCGCGTACCAGAACGACACCTCGCCGTTGACCGCCACCGCAACCTCCCGCGCCCTCGCCGACCTGCCCGGACGCTACCCCCCGCCCCTCGGCGCGGAACACCCTCACACTGCCAAGATCCCCGCCCCCGGCCAGCCACCCTGTCAGTCCTCCAGCAGCTCCAACACCCGCGTCCAGCTGTACGCCCCCGGCACGAACTCCGCGATCCGCACCCCCATACCCCGCAGCCTCGCCAGGCTCTCCCCGTACGCCGGATGCACCGCCTGCGCCGCACTCAGGCACGGCTGCACCGCCACCGGGACGCCCCACCCGTACGACTCGCAGAGGATGCCGAGCGCCAACGTGTCCGAGATCCCCGCCGCCCACTTGTTGATCGTGTTGAACGTCGCCGGCGCCACGACGATCGCGTCCGGATCCGGCAACGGCCGCGGATCCCCCGGCCGCCGCCAGGCCGAGCGGACGGGATACCCCGTCCGCGCCACGATCCCCTCCTCATCGATGAACCCCATCGCCGGCGGCGTCGCCACCACCCCCACCTCCCAGCCCTTCTCCTGCGCGGCGGCGATCAACTCCCCCACCCCGCCCGCCACTCCCGCCGCACACACCACGACGTACAGCACCGGCTTCCCGTCCCCACGCACTTCCGCACTCTCCTCTCGCCACCAACACACCACACGCCAACCGGACCGCCCATCCCGCTCCACCACGGGATCCGCCCGCACGACCCTCCCGGACGGCTCCGCGGCGGCTCCCCACAACTCGCCTCGCCCGGTGGGCCGCTCGCGTGCGTCCGAGGATGCGGCCATGGGGACGCTACTACCGTTGAGAACACCCGGCATTCTGCGACGGCAGCGGCTACTTGAGGCCCTGCGTGACGCGGATGAGCTCCTGGTCCGAGAGCGGGGCCGGCCCACCCACCGTGTCGGCGGTCTCGCGGACCACGAGGTCAGGTTGCCGCTCGCAGCTCCAGCCGATGCTGAGCGTCAAGGTGCGGCCGTCGGCGCTGACGAGCAACTGGCCGACCGTGGCGCCCTTGTGGACCTTCATGCCCGGGGGGCTGGAACACCCAAGCCGTCACCGCGACGCCACCCACCACGACGCCTGCGGTCACGATGGCGGCCGGATTCCTGCGCCGTCGAAGCCTCACCATGCGACGAACAGTCCCGAACACGGGCGCGACCGGCGCCGGGTGCCGCGCCCCCACGGCTTCGTGGGAGCGCGGTACCCGGCGTCGCGGGGCCGCCGGATCAGCCGATGGTGGAGCCGGCTACGGGCGCGGAGAGTTCGACGGTCCTGCCGTTGAGGCCGGTCTGCACGAACTGCCACGTGAGGCCGTTGATGACGCCCTGGCCGAGCGGAGCGAACTGAGCGAAGGCGGGCTGGCTGAGGTCGATGTGGGTGGATTCGCAGGAGAGGCACTTGTCCCTGACCGGGACGGTGACGGTCTTGCCCTGGTAGGTGACCTTGACCGAGATGCCCTGACACAGAGGGTCGTTGTTGGGGTTGGCGGCGGTCCACCAGGCGGGGGAGACGGCGACGAGCAGCTGGCTGGACGCGTCGATCGGGGTGCCGCAGGCGCCGTAGCCGGCGTCGGTGTAGTAGGTGGCCTTGCCGGTCATGGGCTGGTTGATCGGTATCGAGGCGCTGGCGGTACCGGCGGTGAGGGCGATGAGGGCGGCGGCCGCGAGCGGGGCGCCCGCGAGGATCCTGAGGTTCTTGCTGATGGCGCGCATGGTTCCCTCCGGTTCGATAGCCATGGGCATGACAGACGAAAGTCGCCAAGGCCGCAAGGGAATTCGGCGGCGCCATGCCCATCCGAGTAAAGGGAACGTATGCGCTCGGCATTGATGTGGTCCAGACCTCCGCCATGTTGGCATGAACACAAGGCATGAACCTTTACCAATGCGGCCGAAGGGGCGAAGATACGTGACCGCTCCGCAACGCAGGGTGTTGACAGGCCACCACACCCGCCCACGGAGGCTCCGTCACATGCGCACCGCACTCGCCGCCCTGCCCCTCGGCGCCGTCCTGATCCCGGCCACCGCCACCCCTGCCACGGCCACCCCGGCAACCGCCACCCCGGCCACGGCCGCACCCACCGCCGCCACCCCGGCCACGGCCGCACCCACCGCCGCCGCACCCCACGAGGTGAACCAGGGCTACAGCATCCCCGTCGGCGCCGTCACCGACCTCGGCGCCCTGCCCGTACTCGGCAGCCTCGGGCTGGACTTCGCCCGGCTGCTGGGGCAGTAGCCGGGGCCGTAGGGGATCAGAGTCGCACGCTGAACAGACCCCCGGAGAGCGGGTGTCGGTCCGACCGGGCGGACGTGATGTAGAGCGTCCGCCCGTCCGCCCCGCCGAAGGCGCAACTGGTCACGCGCGGCACCGGCAGCTCCACCGAGGCCAGCACCACGCCCTCCGGCGAGAGGCAGTGCACCGCCCAGCCGTCCCAGAACGCCACCCACAGGTTGCCGTCGGCGTCGAGCGTCATGCCGTCCGGCGAGCCCGGCAGGTGGGAGACGTCGAGCGAGCGGATCCGCTCGACGACCGGGCCGTGCTCGGGGTACGCGTAGAGGACGATGCGGCGTGTCGTCGTGTCGATGTGCCAGAGCCGGTCGGGCTCCGGCCAGGCCAGGCCGTTGGGGATGTCGAGCCCGCCGAGGATCGCCCGGACGCCACCGTCCGGCTCCAGGCGGTACAGCGATCCGGGCTCACGCGGTTCGCCGCGCCCCATCGTGCCGGCGACCGGGCGGCCGTACGGGTCGGTCTTGCCGTCGTTCATCCGGCGGTCCGGGCGGTCGGCCTCGACGGCGGCGACCAGCGTGGTGCGGCCGGTCGCCGGGTCGAGCAGTTCGAAGCCCCGCTCGGTGGCGAGCATCAGCTCGCCGTCGCCGTACGGCATCAACGTGCCGGGGGTGACGTCGAGTTGGAGGGACCGGATCTCGCCCGAGGACGGCTCCAGGGTGAGCACCCGCCGGTCGGGGATGCCGATCCAGCGCAGCAGCTGCGTGCCGGGATCCCACAGCGGGCCCTCGCCCAGGTCCAGGTAGGGCGTATCGGCGACGGGTTCGGCACGCACGGCAGGGCTCTCCTCAACAGGCGTCAGCACAGCAGGACTTCGGGCGGCATCGTGGTCATCCCACCGTCCACGGCGGGGCGGGCACCGCCGGCGAACGACGGTTCCTCGCTCGCCAGGAAGCCGACCGCCCGGGCGGACCTCGGCTACCCGGGCGACCTCGGCCACGCTGCCGAGCCGCCCCGGTGGGGACGACCGTAGCACCGCCGCGCTCGGCTGCGGATCCGTCCGCGCCTGCCCACTCCGCCCGACCGGGACGCAGTCGGGCGCACGCGTCGGCGGCCTGCACCAGGAGGCCGACCAGGGCACCTTCGTCTCGCACAGTGCCCGGCACTCCGTCACCTATCCCACGGCGCACCGGCCCCGTCCCCTGACGCGGTCGCCCAGGCGCTGCGCGAGGCAGGGCAGGGCAGGGCAGCGGCGGCCTTCGAGTGGCGGCGCCGGTGGTTCCAGTGCTCCTGGTGGTCCCGATGACGCTTCCCCCGAAGGCCACCGGGACCACCCCCACCCGGGTTAGGCTCGGTCCGCGCGGCGGCCGTCCGCGCCACCGACCGAGGGGGAGCGTGTGATCGGGGACCTGCTGCCGGACGCCGTCGTCACCGAGGTGGCCTACGACGACCCGCCGGAGGCCCGGCTGGAGCCAGCCGAGGAGGCGGCCGTCGCCCAGGCCGTCGCCAAGCGCCGCCGCGAGTTCACCACCGTCCGCCACTGCGCCCGCACCGCCCTCACCCGCCTCGGCGTCCCCTACCGCCCGCTGGTCCCCGGCCAGCGCGGCGCCCCGAGCTGGCCCGACGGCGTCGTCGGCAGCCTCACCCACTGCGACGGCTTCCGCGCCGCCGCCGTCGCCAAGGCGGACGACCTCGCCTCGGTCGGCATCGACGCCGAGCCCGCCCTCCCGCTCCCGGACGACGTCCTGGACGTCATCGGGCTGCCCGACGAGCGCAAGCGGATCGCCGAGCTGCTCGCCGAACACCCGGGCACCCCGTGGGACCGCATCCTGTTCAGCGCCAAGGAGTCCGTCTACAAGGCGTGGTTTCCGCTGACCGGGCTGTTCCTGGACTTCAGCGAGGCCGACCTGGTCCTCTCCCCCGACGGCTCCTTCACCGCCCGCCTGCTGGTCCCCGGCCCGACGGTCGGCGACCGCCGCGTCGAGGGCTTCGACGGCCGCTGGACCGTCCGGGACGGCCTGCTCGCCACTGCCATCGCGGTGGCCCGGTAGTGCGGCCCGCCGACGACCGCACTCGGCATATCCTCGACCCCGTGACCGTGACCTATGTGATAGCCGGCGCCCGGATCCGCACGCTGGAGGACTTCTGGGACGTCGTCGGGGAGACCATCGGCAGCGACGGCTACTTCGGCCGGAACCTCGACGCCTTCGCCGACTGCCTGCGCGGCGGCTACGGCACCCCCGAGGACGGCGACTACCTGATCGAGTGGCGCGACCACGAGGTCTCCCGGCGCAACCTCGGCTACCCGGAGACGGTCCGCCAGCTGGAGCTGCGGCTGGGCCACTGCCACCCCGCCAACCGCGAGCACGTCCGCGCCGACCTCGCCGCCGCCCGGGCCGGACAGGGGCCGACGGTCTTCGACTGGCTCGTCCGGATCATCGAGGAGGAGCACCCCGGAGGCCTCCGCTTGGCCTAACGCTCGCCGCTGGATCCTGCCGGGCCCAGCACACAGGCCCAGCACGCAGGCCCAGCGCGACAACCCGGGCGACAGCCCGTGCGTCAGCCCAGCACGTCCGACAGCCGGACGAAGCGCCGCCCCGCCGCCAGCAGCCCCGGCACCGCCGCCGCCACACCGGGGGCGGTGCCGCCGCCCGGGTGGTTCATGTGGCCGATCACGATCGATCCCGGCGGGGCCGCCGCGACCTCCTGCCGCACCTCGGAGGCGCTGAGCGTCGCCCCGCCGTCACCGTTCACGGTGAAGCCCGCGACGCGCTCCCCCAGGTCGGCGACCATTCGGGTGGCGACGTCGTCGTAGTGCGCGGTGCCAGAGCGGAAGAACCGCACCGGGTGGCCGAGCAGCCCGGCGAGCTGGTGCGCGTTGCCCACCACCTCGTCGTACACCTCGCCGACGTCGCGGGTGCCGGCGATGCCGTAGGCGGAGCGGCCGCTCACCGAGAGCGGGCGGTGGACGGTGCCGTGGTTGCCGATCTCGAAGAGCGGGTCGGCGGCGAGCCGCTCGAACACGTCCGGGTTGGCGGCGATCCAGCGGGCGTTCAGGAAGAGCGTGGCCGGGACGGAGCGCGCCCGCAGGAAGTCGATCAGGTCGGCGTCGTAGCCGTTCCCGCCGGGGCCGCCGCAGGCGTCGAAGGTGAGCGCCGTCGCCCGTTCGCCGTCCGGCAGCGCGGTGATCACCCCGGCGACCTCCAGCCCCCACTCCTTCGGCGCCGTGCCGCCGTACCGGTCGACCAGCTCCGCCCGGGTCGGCTCCCGGCGCGCGGCCGGAGTGGCCGTCGCAGCCGGGGCAGCCGTCGCGGCCGGGGTAACCGTCGCAGCCGTCGCGGCCGGAGTAGCCGTCGCGGAGAGCGCCGGGGACGGATCCCCCACCCCGCCTCGCGCCGACGGCCGGCACCCCGCCAGCGCGCTCCCGGCCACCGCCGCCAACAGCACCCGCCGGCTCAGTGCCACACCCGTCTCCTCCGCGACGATCCGATCCTCATCATCCTCATGAGAATGAACCGACCGATCGTCGCCACGTGCAACTCGCCGCCCCGACGCCCGCGCCCTTCACCGACCCGCCCCACGCCCGTGGGCCCCGGCGCACCCCTGATTCACCGCCACGGGTGGGGAGCGGACGGACCCGCCCGCCCCGATGCGGGCACCCCGGACAAGGCCGCCGTGACCGGGCGCGGCCCGGCCGTGATCGGTCAGGGCGACGGGGTCCGCAGCGCCAGTCGTTCGCGCAGAACCTGCTCCCAGCCGGCCAGCGCCCGGTCCCGCTCGGTCCAGTGTTCCTGACGCAGCACCGGCTCGGCCGGGTGCAGCCCGCGGACGGCCAGCCAGCGCTCGGCGATCTCGCCGAGCCCGGGGTGGCAGTCCGTCTCCCGCACGTACGCGATCAGGCGGTCGCCCGCCGCCAGGGCGCCCTGCCGGGTGCCGTCCACCAGCTCGTGGAACAGCAGCGCCAGCAGCACCATCCAGCGGTCCGCGCCACCGTGCGTCTCGGCCAGCCGCCGCTCGCCCTCCGCGAGGTGCGTGCGGACCTCGGCTGCCGTGCCGTAACCGGTCCGGGCGACCCCGCGGAAGAGGTACGTCTGCGCCACCCCGACCGCCGCCCGCATCTCCTGGTTGACCTCAAGTGCCCGGT
This sequence comes from Kitasatospora sp. NPDC087861, assembly GCF_044742585.1. Lineage (NCBI taxonomy): Bacteria > Bacillati > Actinomycetota > Actinomycetes > Kitasatosporales > Streptomycetaceae > Kitasatospora > Kitasatospora sp. NPDC087861. The sequence continues at coordinate 98,001 of NZ_JBIUUS010000019.1, read as the reverse complement.
CCAGTACGGCGATCGCCTCCAGCGGGCGGATCCAGGAGAGCACCATGCCGAGGTGCCGCCAGCCGCCGTCCCGTCCGATGCCGGCCGCCGCCAGCTCGGGATCGTCCACCTCCGCCCGCAGATAGCGCTCGGCGTCCGCGAACTCCCCTTGCAGATAGCTGAACTGGCCCAACAGATCGAGCGCCTGGGCCCGGTGGAAGCCGATGGCCGAGTCGAGGTGCGCCCGCGACCAGTCCACCAGCCGTCGGCCGTCGCCGCGCAGCCACTGCACCCAGGCCAGGTCCTTCTCCGCCGTGCTGCGCAGTGGGCTCTCGACCTCCGCCGCCTGCGCGATCAGCCGTTCCGCCTCCGCGTAGCGGCCGGCCTCCTCAAGTGCCTTGCCCAGCCGGTGCCGGACGAACAGGCCGGGGTAGCCGCCGCCGGCCAGCGCCGGGTGGGCGGCGGCCCGTTCCAGCAGCTCCACCGCGATGGCGCGACTGCCCAGGTTGCGCTGGGCGATGCCCTGGCAGGCGAGGGCGAAGGCGGCCGTGGGGCCGTCCGCCGGGACCGGCCAGTCGGCGGTGTCAGCGAGCACCTGGGTGCCGAACCGCAGCCGCAAGCCGTAGGCGAGGTCGTAGAGCCAGTCCGGGACCTCGCCGGTCTCGGCGGTGAGCAGCCCGGCAGTGGTGAAGCCCTCGGCCAGCCGGGCGCGGTCGGCCGTGGTCGGGTCGGCGGCGGTCTCGGCCAGCTGCCCGCCGAGGTGGCCGACCATGCGCTCGGCCGCCCGGCGCCACTCGGCCGTGGACCAGGCGTCGTCGGTGTCCTGGTCGTGCGCGCGGACCGCCTCCCGTACGTATTCGTCGACCGAGTGCCGCAGCCAGCCGGTGCTCCGCTGCTGCACGATCGGGCGGGCCAGGAAGCGGCGCAGCGCACTGTCCCGGGCGTCCGGGACGGCGGCGTTCAGCAGGTCGGCGTCGAAGCCGTGCACCAGCGAGGCGGCGCGCAGCAGCGCCCGCTCCTCGCGGTCCAGGTCGCGCATGATCCGAATGAACATCTCGGCGAAGGTCCCTCCGAAATCGGCCGGTTGGGGCGTTCGTCCGTCGGCGCTGAGCTGGTCGAAGTACTCGGCCGACAGCTCCAGGTACAGCGGAGCTCCGCCGGAGGCCACGATGACGGCCTCTCGGATGTCCAAAGGGATCGCGGGCTCGCCACGCCGGGTCAGCCGCAGCCTCAGGTAGGTGTCGGCGTCGGTCGGCGAGAGGCCGGTCAGCTGGTGCTGGGCGCCGTGGTAGCCGGCCACCTGGAGGTCGCCCTGCCGCTGCTGCGGGAGGGTGACGGCCAGCGTGGGCCAGTAGTTGGGCCCCGAGTAGTGGATCGCCGGGTGGTGCCGGTCGCCCCAGTCGAGCCGGTTGCGCCCGGTGGCAACGAACAGCACGTTGGGCAGCAGGTAGACCAGCCTGGCCAGCCGGTCCTCGAATCCGCCGCCCAGCCGCGGGCGGCGCTCGGTCTTCTCCAGCGTGTCGAGGAAGAACACCACGTCGAGGGGGTGCCGGTGGCTGTGCTCGGCGAGGTCCCAGGAGAGCAGGGCCGGCAGGAACGGCAGTTGCTCGGCCGGGTCCTCGATCTCGGTGATCGCCTCCAGCCCCGGGCAGGTGGCGAGCAACCGGTCCCGGCGGATCCGGTCCCGTATCCTGCTGATCAGCGCGGTGACCGCCCGGCGGGCCAGGCCCGCGATCGGGATCGGCCCGAGCAGCGCGTTGAGGGTCTCGTCGATCTGCTGGGGCAGGTCGGCCACGCCGTTGAGGCGGCGCAGCGCCGAGTCACGGGAGATCACCTGGCCCAGCGGCTCGCCGGGATGGGCCCGCTGCCAGTAGACGGCGAAGGCCAGGTCGAAGGCGGGCCAGTTGCGTTCGCGTTGGCCGACGGCCGCGCGCAGCGCGATGACCAGGTTCTCCAGCTCGGCGAAGGCCGGGTCCTCGAAGTCGATCCGGCAGCCGATCCTGCGCTCGGCGGGCTGGTCGTACTCGCCGTTCCGCAACCGCTGTTCGAGGTGCTTGGACAGCCGGGTCTTGCCGATGCCGCCGAGCCCGTGGAAGACCAGCAGGTTGCGCCGCTGGGCCGGGGCGGTGGCGGTGGGTGCCGCGTGCTGCCGCAGGTCGGCGACGGCCTGGTCGAAGGCCCTGATGAGCGGCCTGCGGTCGACGAAGACGTCCGCGACCTCGATCGCCGAGCGCCGTCGGCCGTCGAACAGCCGGTCCAGCTCCATGCGGGATACCCCCTTGTCGGGGGCTGTCCTTCCCGGCCTTCGTACCGTCAAACTCGCCTTGGGGCGCGTGGAATTCCTGTGCTGCGAGGCTGCGGGCACCGGGTGCTCCGGCGAACCTGCTCCGGACCCGTCCCCGGTGGGACGGTCCGCTTCCTCACCGACGAGGGCCGGCTGCGCCAGGAGTCCCTGCCCACCGACGGCTCCGGCACGGTGGCGTGGCGGACGACGGCCTCGCTCGCCGCCCACGTCCGGGCCGAGGTCCGCCACCCGACGGCGGACGGGACGCCCGGCCGGGGCAGCACGATGGGCCCGGACCTCCTCTGGGGCCCGATGGCGGCCCGCACCAACCCGATCGTGCTCCGCACCGAGGACGCCGAGGACCACTGCCAGGTGGTCCGGACCAGGAGGGGGACGACTCGGGGCGCCGGCGTGGACTAGGTTGATCCCCGAATGCATCAGTCGTAGGAACGAGGCGGTCGGCTGTCCGCATCCGGGTCCGACCGGCCCTTCCGCACTCCGCCCGCCTCGCCCCGGCTACCCGTCCGTCCCCGGCCCGCGAAGGGATCAGCAGCTGTGAACCGTACGACCGTAGGTGGGCCGGAGCTCGGGGGCGGCCGGGGTGCCGGCGGCGTCCTCGTCCTCGTCGACCCGTCCGGGGCCGACCAGAGCCCGGTCGCGGCCCTGCTCGCGGAGGAACTGCACCCGAGCGTCCACCTGCGCGCGCACGACTTCCTGCGGGTCATCCGGCGCGGCCAGCTGCCGCCCCACCTCCCCGAGGCCGAGCGGCAGAACACCACCGCCCTCGCCGCCGCCGCACAGGCCGCCTTCGCCTACGCCACCCGCGGCTACCAGGTCATCGTCGAGTGCCCGGCCGCCCCGTCCACCCTGGACACCTTCCGCCGCGAGAGCCGCACCACCGGCACCGCCCTGCACTACGTCGTCCTCCACCCGGCCCCGGACACCGCCGCCGGCCCCCACACCCTGGACACCAGCGCTCTCACCCCCGAGACCACCGCCAAGTCCATCCTCACCGCCCTCACCCACCGCACCCACCTCCTCGGCTGGTAGCCCCGCCCGCCCCCGAGGCGGGCTGCGCCCGGGCCACGCCTGGGCTACGCCCCCACCGTGCCGTCGATGGCCTCGCGGAGGAAGTCGGCGTGGCCGTTGTGGCGGGCGTACTCGTGGATCAGGTGGAGCATCACCAGGCGCAGCGAGACCTCCGCCTGCCAGCGCGGCTGGTAGCCGGTGACGTCGAGGGAGGCGGCGGCGCGCTCGATCCGGCGGGAGTGCCCGACCTCGGCCTGCCAGGCGGCGAAGGCCTCGGCGCGGGTGGCGCCGGTGGCGTCGTAGGCCGCCTGGTAGTCGCCGTCCTCGGACCAGACCAGCGGGACGTCCTCGCCGTCGATGACGCGCCGGAACCAGGTGCGCTCCACCTCCGCCATGTGCCGGACCAGGCCGAGCAGGGTCAGCGTGGACGGCGGGCTGGAGCGCTGCCGCAGCTGCTCCTCGGTGAGGCCCTCGCACTTCATCGCGAGCGTCGCCCGGTGGAAGTCCAGGAAGGCGCGCAGCATCTCGCGCTCGCCGCCGGTCAGCGGCGGGGCGGGGCGTTCGTCGGTGTTCACGGGATCGTTTCTCCTCTGGCTGTGGAATCCTCGCGGACTGTAACGAACGGATCGCCCTGCCTGACAGCGCATTTCGCTCCCGGCGGCGAGGCGGCGCGGACCCCCTCCGCCACCCAGTAGCATCCACCCCAAGACCGTCACTCGCCGTGTTCGGACGCATACCGGTTTGGGTACGTACCTCGGCGCGCCCGAGGGCCGGGCGACCACAGACCAGGAGACCCAGCGACCCATGGACCAGAACCGCATCCCCCCGACCGTCCGCCGGACCTACGGCGCCGGCGATCTGTCCCAAGCCGCCAGCTTCGCAGGCGGGTTCATCAACTTCGGCTACTGGCAGGGCATGGACCTCACCGCCCCCACCGCAGAGGACCGGGTGCACAGTCAGGAGCAGCTCTACCGCCGGGTCCTGCGGGCGTTCCCGGAGCCACACCCACACCTGCGCCTGGCCGAGGTCGGCTGCGGACGCGGACTCGGCGCCGCCCTCGCGCTGCGCGAGTTCCGGTTCGCCGCCGTCACCGGGGTCGACATCCACCCCGACCAGATCGAACGCGCCCGCGCCGTCAACGCCAAGGCCCTGGCCACCTACCCCGATCGGCTCGCCTACACCCTCGGCTCCGCTGACGATCTCCCCTTCGCCGACGCCTCCTTGGACGGCGTCTACTCCGTCGAGGCCGCCCAGCACTTCCGCGGCCTCACCGGCTTCGCCCGCGAGGCCGCCCGCGTGCTACGCCCAGGCGGCCGACTCGTCGTCACCACCTTCTTCGCCACCGACGGCCCCGACATCGCCGAACGCCTCAGCATCCTCCTCGCCAGCTTCGCCGACGGCCTCGACGTCCCCCACCCGCTCACCACCTTCACCCGCGACCTCACCGCCGCCGGCTTCACCGCCGTCACCACCGAGACCATCGGCCCCGACGTCTGGCCCGGCCTCGACCGCTACCTCGCCGAGACCGTCCCACCCGGCCACTGGACCCGCAACTTCCTCCCCGCCTGGCACAACGGCCTCCTCGACTACCACGTCATCACCGCCCACCGCCCCTGACCCGCCACCCCCATCAGCGTGCCGACCTGCCTGCCGCCCCGGCAGGACGGCACGCTCCGGGTCCCGCACCGTGGCGGTCACCCTGCCCCGACGGCACCCAGCCCCGGGGCCCGGGTCCGCCGCGCAGGCGGGGTTCGGAGCCCGACGTTACGTCCAGGCCCACCGGATGCCCGCGGCCCCCGGCCCCAGGGCGGCGGCGACCACGTGCGCGAGGTGGTGGCTGTCCAGAGTCAGGTCGGCCGTGCCGTCGGCCGGCCCGTCCGAGTCGCGGGCCGTGAACCACTGGCACTGCACCGGGAGTTCGGCCGGGTCGAAGCGCACCCGCAGGACGTAGTGGTCGGCGGGGAAGCGGAAGGCGGCGCGGTACCGGCAACACTCGGCGTCGCTGTGGGGGCGCACCTCGAAGGAGAACACCTGGGTCTCGGAGCAGTGCAGCGAGCGGTCGAAGAGCAGCTCCGCGAGCACCACCCGGGCCTCCGGGTCGCGGCGCACCCGGCCCAGCCGGCAGCTGTCCCCGGCCAGGATCTCGACGGCGTCCTGGTCCACGCCCTCGTCGCAGTCGTAGATCACCAGGGCCCGGTCGACCCCGTCCTGGCGGGCCCGGATCGCCAGCATCGAGCTGAGCGCCGCCAGTTCGTGGTGCGGCCCGACCGTCACCGTCGCGTACTCGGTGACCACCTGGAGCTTTCCGGCGGCCGGGCTGTCCAGTGCCGCGAGCAGCCCGTCCAGGTCGCCGGGGGTGCGCACGATCTGGGGGTACGGGCGGGGCGGACGGGGGGCGCGGGCCGCCGCACCACGCGGTCGCGGCGGCCCGAGCAGGACGGTGAGCGAGCGCGGCGGCAGCCCGAGGATCTCCTCCAACGCGGCCACCACCCGTAACGACTCCGGGCGCTCCGGCCGGCGCAGCCCGCGTTGCCAGTAGCTCAGGGTGGTGACGGCGATCCGCAGGCCGCTCTCGGCCAGCCGGCTGCGCAGCCGTTCCAGCGGCAGGCCGCGGGCCTCGATCGCGGTGCGCAGCGCGACGTCGAAGGGCCCGTTCCGCAGCGCGGCCAGTACGGCACCGTCCTCGGGCACGGCACCGGACGGCGGCTTCTGACGACTGGCCATCGGGACTCCCGGGGCTACTGGCCCGCCGTCCGGGCGCGCCCTCGACCTCGACTCCCCCGCCCGGCCACGGCCACGGGCCCTGGTCAACCCTCGACGCCCGGCGGGCGGTGCGCCACACTCTCCCCAGCAGCATCCGCGCTCCCAACGCACCGGCACGACGTCACGATCCACCGCCACATCGGAGAGCCACACGGTGACCACTCGTCAACTGCTGGAGATCGCCTTCTCGTCCGGCCGGTCCGGCGCCGGACCCGCCACCTGGGGCCAACAGGCCATCCGGGACGCCGTGAGCCGGCTGGCCCCGGCCGACGTGCCGCGGTACAACATCGCCACCGCGGCTCCGCTCGCCCCCGGGCTGCCGCTGCCCGTCCTGCTCGACGGCCTGGCGCGGCTGCTGCACCTGCACGACTCCCTGCACACCCGACTGGTGCCGGGCGAGGACGGTCGGCTGCTCCAAGTGCTGGACGCGGAGGGCAGGTTGGGCATCGAGGTCCGCCACTGCGCGGAGGGGTGCGACCCGGCGCAGGCGGGCGGCCGGCTGCACGACGAACTCGCGGCGCAGCCGTTCGACACCGCCGCGCAGTGGCCGATCCGGGTCGGTGTGGTGGAGGCGGGCGGGTTGGCCCGGTACGTGAGCCTGGTGCTCTCGCACACCGCGGTCGACGGCACGGGGATGAACCGCCTGGTGGCGGACCTGACCGCGCTCTGCCTGGGCACCTCGCCGGACGAGCTGGCCAAGCTGCGCGAGCCTGGCCAACAGCCCCTGGAGGAGGCGGAGTTCCAGGTGTCGGAGCGCGGGCAGCGGCGGGACGCGGGCGCCCGCAAGCAGTTCCTGCGCAAGCTCCGGTCGGCCCCGGCCCGACTGTTTCCGCAGCCGTCCGGGCCTGCCGACGCGTTCCCGAACGCCGTGCTGCGCTCGCCGGCGCTGCCCGGCGCGGTGGAACGCGTGGCGGCCGCCCACCGGGTGAGCTCCTCCTCGGTGCTGCTGGCGGCGACGGCCACGATGACGGCCCGACTGTCGGGTTCGGCGGAGGCGGTGCTGAGCGTCGTGGTCAGCAACCGCTTCCGGCCCGAGCTGACCAACGCGGTGAGCGTGGTCGCGGGCGACGGCCTGTTCCATCTCCCGGACGCCACCGCCGAGTTCGGCGACGTCGTGCGGCGCACACACGCTGCCGCGATCGGCACCTACCGCCACGCCTACTACGACAGGCTCCGGTTGGACGCCGAGATCGGGCGGCTCGCCGCCGACGGCGTCCCGCTCGCCGACCGGTCCTGCGTCTTCAACGACACCCGCGAGCTGGTTCTGGCCGCTCCCGGCACCGACACCGGCGGCGACCGGACCACCCTGACCTGGCCGGTGGAGTTCGAACCGCGCCCCGGCCTGACGTACGCCCTGGACGCGCTGCAGTTCCCGGACGCGCTCAGCCTGACCATGACGGCCGACCCGGCCGTGCTCCCGCGCCCGGCGATGGAGCGCTTCCTGTACGGGATCGAGGAGTTGATCCTCACCGAGGCCCGCGCCGCCGAAGCGGGCTGACCCCGGTACCCGACACCGGCCGGACCGCGTCGCCATGGCCCCGACGACGCGGTTCCGGGCCGCCGCGGAGACGGCACGCCGCCGGCTCCTCCGCGCGGCGGGCGAGCGCCGGCCCCCGCATGCCGGCCGACCCCCGCCGCTACGCTGGCCCCATGCGGATCCTCGTCCTCGGCGGCACCTCCTTCGTCGGCCGCGCGATCGCCGACCACGCCCTGCGCGACGGTGCCGAGGTCACCCTGTTCACCCGCGGCCGGACCAACCCCGGTCTCTTCCCCGCCGCCACCCACCTCATCGGCGACCGCGACACCGGCGACCACACCGCCCTGCGCGACGGCCGCTGGGACGCGGTGGTGGACGTCAGCGGCTACCGCCCCCGCCAGGTCGACCAGGCGATGGCCGCACTCGGCGACCGGGTCGGCCGCTACCTGTTCATCTCCAGCCACGCGGTGTACGAGCGGACCGGCCTCGCCCCCGGCTCGGACGAGTCCGCCCCGCGCCGCGCACCGCTGCGCGACGCCGAGCAGCTGACCGAGGAGACGTACGGCCGGCTCAAGGTCGCCTGCGAGGACGCCGTCACCGCCCGCTACGGCGACCGGGCGACGATCGTGCGGCCCGGAAAGGTCGCCGGCCCCCACGACGACCAGCGCGGGCTCACCTACTGGGCCCGCCGGGCCGCCCGGGGCGGGCGGGTCGCGCTGCCGGGGCGGCCGGAGCAGCCCGTCCAGGTGGTCGACGTCCGCGACCTGGCCCGGCTGGTGGGCCGGCTGCTCCAGGACGACCGGGCGGGCGCCTTCCACGCCGTCGGCCCGGCCGAGCCGACCACGCTGGGCCGGCTGATCGCCACCTGCGCCGAGGTGGCGGGCACCGAGGTGGAGGTCGTCCCGGTGCCGCCGGAGAGCGCGCCGCCGCCGTTCTTCCCGCTGGTCCGCGCCGAGCCGCTCTGGCCCGGCCAACAGCGCAGCGCCGCCCGGGCGCGCGCGGCCGGGCTGCCGGCGACCCCGCTCGCGGTCACCGCCGCCGACGTGCTCGCCTGGGACAGGGCGCGCGGCGAACCTCCGCTCGGCCACGGCTTCACGCCCGAGCAGGAGGCCCGGGTGCTGGCCGAGTCGGCGGGCCTACGGTGACCGCCGACCCGCGCGTCACCGCGATGCGCCCCGAGCACCCGTCCTGACCGGTTGTCAGTGGCACCCGCTATGGTCGGCCCCGAACGATCCCACCAGCACCTGCACCAGCGCCACCAGGGGGCACCATGACCTCGCACCGCACCACCGCGCAGAGCGCCGGGCCACGCACCGCCCCGCCCGGCGCGCCGCTGAGCACCGCCGATCTCGTCGAGGGCTGGCGGCGGGTCGGCGTCCGCGAGGGCATGGCGGTGATCGTGCACTCCTCGCTCTCCAGCCTCGGCCGGGTCGACGGCGGCGCCGCGGCCGTGGTGGCCAGCCTGCGCGAGGCGGTCGGGCCCGGCGGCACGGTCGCGGTGCCCACGTTCACCGGCGATGTCGTCAGCGACCCGGCACCGGAGCACACCGGCCTTCCGAGCCCCGAGATCGCCGAACGGCGGGCCGCCGTCCCGCTGTTCCACGCCGGGCTCCCCTCCCGGATGGGCGCCGTCCCGGAGGCGCTGCGCGCGCTGCCGGAGAGCCTGCGCAGCACACATCCGCAGGCCTCGGTCGCCGCGGTCGGGGCGCACGCCCGGGAGGTCACCGTCCGCCGCTCACTGGGCTTCGCGGTCGGTCGCGAGTCGCCCTTCGGCGCGCTGCACGACCTCGGCGGGTACGTGCTGCTGATCGGCGTCGGGCACAACCGCAACACCTTCCTGCACTACGCGGAGACCTTCGCGCCCAACCGCCGGCTCAAGCTCCGCCGCTTCCCGATGGCGATCCAGGGCGAGCGGGTCTGGATCGAGGCGCCCGACGTGGGCAACGACAACAGCACCCACTTCCCCGTCGTGGGGCGGGAGTTCGAGGAGCAGGCGGGCATCCGCGAGGTGCTGGTCGGCAGCGCGCCCTGCCGGCTGATCCCGGTCCGGGAGCTCATACCCTTCGCCGTCCGCCGCCTCACCGAGCTGCTGGCGGCCGACGGCCCCGGAGCGGCGTAGCCCGATCGACCGCCCGCTTCCTCAAGCGGCCGACCGGACCACACCCGTCACCAGGTCACCAGGTCACCTGCTCACCTGCTCACCTGCTCACCTGCTCACCTGCTCACCGCAGACGCGCCAGGCCTCAATGCTCCGCGTCGTGCAGCGAGTTGGTCTCCTGGATCTTCTTCCAGGACTTCGGCTCCACCGGCAGCTGCCCGTCGGCCCGACCCGCGTCCGCCCCCGGCGCCAGCGAGGCCGCCCCGGCGGGCGCCGGCCCGGTGGCCGGCTTGGCTGCCGTGAACAGCCAGGTGGTGAAGAGGTCCCCGAGCTTCTTCCCGGAGATCTTCTCCGCGTACGCCTGGAAGTCCTGGACGGTGGCGTTGCCGTAGCGGTGCTCGGCCGGCCAGCCCTTCAGGATCCGGAAGAACGCGTCGTCCCCGACGGCGTTGCGCAGCGCCTGGATGGCCACCGCGCCCCGGTCGTAGACGGCGTTCGAGAACTGGTCGGCCGCGCCCGGGTCGCCCGGCTTGACGCTCCAGAACGCGTCGTCGGCCGGGTGCGAGGCGTAGACGTAGTCGGCGAGCTCCTGCGCCGTGCCCTCGTTCTCGTGCTCGGACCAGAGGAACTGCGCGTACCGGGCGAAGCCCTCGTTCAGCCAGATGTCGCTCCAGTGCGAGACCGAGACGCTGTCGCCGTACCACTGGTGGGCCAGCTCGTGCACGACGACCGAGGTGTTGGTGCCGCGCGCGAACTGCCGGGGGCTGTAGAAGACCCGGGTCTGGGTCTCCAGGGCGAAGCCGGTCTTGACGTTGGGCACGTAGCCGCCGACCGAGCTGAACGGGTAGTCGCCGAAGTAGCCGCTCAGCCAGTCGACCAGCTCACCGGTGCGCTCGACGCTGGCCCTGGCCGCGTCGGCGTTCTCGCCGAGGTCCTTGCTGTACGCGTTGTAGACGGGCAGCCCGCTCGGCGTGGTGTCGGTCGTGACGTCGAACTTGCCGACCGCGAGGGTGGCCAGGTAGGTCGCCTGCGGCTTGTTCTCGCGCCAGCTGTAGCGGGTCCAGCCGGCCTGGGAGGTGGCGCCGGTCAGGATGCCGTTGCTGATCACCTGGTTGCCGTCCGGCACCTGGACCGAGACGTCGAAGGTGGCCTTGTCGCTCGGGTGGTCGTTGCTCGGGAACCACCACCACGCCGACTCGGGCTCGCCGGCCGCCACCGCACCGTCCGGCGTGCGCAGCCAGGCGGTGAAGCCGTACTTCTTCACGGTGGACGGGACGCCCTTGTAGCGGACCACCACGGTGGCCTGGCCGCCCTTGGCGAGCGGCCGGGCGGGCGTGATCTCCAGTTCCTGCTCACCGCTGGTGGCGAAGGTCGCCGGTCGCCCGTTGACCCGGACCTCCTGGACGTTCAGCGCGAAGTCCAGGTTGAACCGGGAGAGGTTCTCGGTCGCCGTGGCGAGGATGGTGGTGGTGCCCTCCAGTTCGTCGGTGGCGGGCTGGTATTTCAGCCGGATGTCGTAGTGCGAGACGCGGTACCCGCCGTTTCCGTAGGTCGGGTAGTACGAGTCGCCGGCCCCGGCCGCGCCGGGTTGGAAGTCGGTCGCCGAGGCGGGGACGGCCAGGAACAGGCTCAGGGCGCTGGCGGCAGAGACGATCAGCCTCTTGCGCACGTGGTCCTCCAGGGTCACTGGGACGATGGGTCGGATCGATCCTTGTCCCGGCGGCCCCGGGTCCACTCCCTGATCGTGAGATGTTCATGAAAAGAAACAGGCCGAAATGGCAGCGCCGCGACGCCGTCACACGCCACACCGGCCCCGCACGCCCCGGCAGCCCCTCACCCCCTGCCGTCGACCCTGCTGCCGACCCCTGCCGCCGTCACCCTCCGAGCGCCACCGGTGCCCGCACCAGCGAGCCGTACTCCGTCCACGAGCCGTCGTAGTTCTTGACGTGCGGGTACCCCAGCAGCTCGGTGAGCGCGAACCAGGTGTGCGCGGAGCGCTCGCCGATCCGGCAGTACGCGATCACCTCGCGCTCCGGCTCCACGCCCTTCCCCCCGTACAGCGCCCGCAGCTCCTCCGCCGAGCGGAACGACCCGTCGTCGTTGGCCGCCTGCGACCAGGGGACGTTGACCGCGCCGGGGATGTGCCCGGGCACCTGCGCCTGTTCCTGCGGCAGGTGCGGCGGTGCGATCAGCTCGCCCCGGTACTCGGCGGGCGAGCGGACGTCGACCAGCACCGCGTCCGAGCCGGGCTTGGCGAACACCTCGGCCTTGCCGAGCACTTCGTCCCGCAGCGCCCGCAGCTCCGGGCGCTCGGGCCCGGTCAGCCGGTAGGTGGTGTGCTGGTAGTCCATCACCTCTTCGGTGAGCCCGCGCCCCTCCAGCTCCCACTTCTTCCGCCCGCCGTCCAGCAGCCGCACCGGCCCGAAGCCGCGCAGCCGCAGCAGCCAGTAGGCGTACGCGGCGAACCAGTTGTTGTTGCCGCCGTAGAGCACCACGGTGGTGTCGTCCTCCACCCCGGCCGCTCGCAGCAGGTGCTGGACGCCCTCCCGGTCGGCGTAGTCGCGGCCGACCCGGCTGTGCAGGTCGGTCGTCCAGTTCCAGCCGACCGCGCCGGGGATGTGGTCCCGGTCGTAGGCGGTGGTGTCCTCGTCCACCTCGACGACCCGGATCGTCCCGTCGTTCAGGTGGTGGGCCAGCCACTCGGTGCGGACCAGCGCCTCGGGGTGTGCGTAGCCGTTGCCGGTCATCGCAGGCCCTCCTTCACTCTGCCCAGGCTGCGGCGCCCGACCACGGGCACGAGGAGGCGCCGGCGACCGGGCCGGACAGTTCGAAATTACGCCGACCGTCCGACCCGGGCCACTCCGCGGTCCCGGCGGCTCAGGAGAAGACGACCGAGCGCAGCTTCAGCCGGTCGCCGAGCTTCCTGCCGGGGTTCATGACGTAGAAGACATCGCCCGAGCAGTGCTCGTCGAGGAACACCGTGGCCGTCGATTTGGTGAGGTTCTCGGGTGCGAAGCCCGGGTGGTCCTCAGTGGTCCCGAACAGATCGATGCACACCCGGCTCTCCGGGTCGGCCAGCCCGGCCAGCACACCGGGCCCGACCTTGTACAGGAATTCACCGGTGGCGGCATTGGCCGACATCGGCACGGCGAGGACGAGGGCGACGGCGCTGGCGACGGCGAGCGCGGCATTGCGGAGACGCATGCGTGAGGGCCTTTCAGGTGGTACTCGGTGGTACCTGGTGAATTGGTGCGAGATCACCCTAGAGGCCCAAAATTCGCAGAAACGGTTCTTCCAATCCACCCTTTCGAGTGGTTTAAAAGTCAAAGCCGCTACCCCGCCATCTTTTCGCATCCACTCAAGGTCGGCGGAGCAACCCGCTCAGTTCGGCGGGGCCGTGAAGAAGTACCCCGAGTCGAGCAGCACCGGCAGGTACGCCTTCATCGCCGCCACCGTCTGCGAGCGGTCCCCACCGCCGTCGTGGTTGAGCACGATGGACCCGGGCCGGACGTTCTTGAGGACCCGCTCGGTGATCGCCGAGGTCCCGGGCCGGGCCCAGTCCCGCGGGTCCACCGACCAGCACATCGGCCGCATCCCGAGGTCGGCGCTCACCTTGAGCGTGACCGCCGGCCAGTCCCCGCCGGGCGACCGGAACCAGGTCGGCTGGCGTCCGGTGGTCCGGTGCAGCAGGTCGGAGGTGCGCTCCAGTTCGTCCCGCACCCGGCCCTCGGACATGTGCCGCAGGTCGGGATGGGTCCAGGTGTGGTTGGCGATGTGGTGGCCGTGGTCGGCGATCTCCCGCACCAGGGCCGGGTGCTCGACGGCGTTCTCACCGATCAGGAAGAAGGTCGCCCGGATCCCGTGCTGCTGGAGCAGCGCCAGCACGGTCGGCGTGTACCGGGGGTCCGGCCCGTCGTCGATGGTGAGCGCCACCGCCCGCCGGTCCGGGCCGAGTTCGTACAACGGCTTGGCTTCCGCCGCCGTGAGCACCCGGTGGACGGGCTCCTTGTTCGGCGCGGGGGCGGAGGGCGGCGGGCTGCTGGGGAGCGGCGAGGGCGTCTTGGAGGGGGTGGCCGGAGCGGCGCCCGGCTTCCCCTCCCCGCCCGCCGCACCCGCCGTGGTCGCCGTGGCGCCCGCGGCGGCGTCCGGTGTGGCGCCGTCGCCGCTGCTCCAGGGGCTCCGGCAGCCGGCCGCCCCGAGCAGGGACATCCCGGCCGCGACCAGCAACAAGCGACGGGAAGACATTCGAGATGAAATCTGATGATCTGACAGCATTCTGAATGCTTCCCCCGCGCACCGCCGTCGCTCTCCGGGCTCAACTCCGACGGACCCGATCACCACTCAGACGGCGCAAGCGCACCCCGCCCCCGCAGGACTTCCCCGCTACACCCCCACCGGACGCCCCGCCTCCCCTCCGGACCGCTACGCTGAGCCCTCCCCAGTGTGATGATCTGCCATCAGAGGACGTGGCCATGACGACAAGTCAGGACATCCCGGGCCAGGACCGGCCCGACAACGACCCCGCCGAGCTGAGTCAGTGGGAACGTTTCGGCGTCGACACCACCGCGCCGCACTCCGCACGGGTGTACGACTACTGGCTGGGCGGCAAGACCAACTTCCCGCCGGACCGCGCCATGGGGCAGGCCATCGAGGAGGCCGTGCCGAGCGTCAAGGAGATGGCCAAGGCGAACCGCGCCTTCCAGGGCCGGGCCGTCCGCCACCTCGCCCGGGAGCACGGCATCCGCCAGTTCCTCGACCTCGGCACCGGCATCCCCACCTCGCCGAACACCCACGAGATCGCCGAGGCGGTCAGCCCCGGCACCCGGGTGGTCTACGTCGACAACGACCCGATCGTGCTCGCCCACGCCCGCGCCCTGATGGTGTCCAGCCCGGCCAGCCGGACCACCTACATCCACGCCGACCTGCGCAAGCCCGAGGAACTGTTCGCCGATCCGGCGCTCACCGCCACCCTCGACCTCACCCGGCCGGTCGGCCTGCTGATGATCGCCGTCCTGATGCTCATCGCCGACGAGGACGACCCCTGGGGCCGGGTCGCCGCGCTGCGCGACGCCCTGCCGGCCGGCAGCTGCATCGCCCTCACCACCCCCACCCAGGACTTCGACCCGGAGGCCGTCGGCAAGGTCACCGAGGCGGCCCGGGCCGGCGGCATGACCCTCGTCCCGCGCACCCGTGACGACGTCCTGCGCTTCTTCGACGGCTGGGATCTGGTCGAGCCGGGCCTGTCCCCCGTCCTCGCCTGGCGCCCGGACGGCGAGCCGCCGACCGACCCGAAGGCCGCGTACTACTGGGGCGGCGTCGCCGTCAAGCGCTGACCCACCAGGCGCTGCCCCGTCAAGCGCCGACCCATCAAGCGCCTACCGGGACCGGCCCCCCACACGAGGGCCCGGCCCCGGCCCGGGTGGGGCGGACGGACGCCCGAGCGGACGGGCCCCACGGCCGCCCCACCCGCAGGCCTCACTTCAGCAGCCGCGACAGCCGCCGGTCCGCCAGCGGCTTGCCCCCGGTCTGGCAGGTCGGGCAGTACTGCAGCGAGGAGTCCGCGAACGACACCTCGCGCACGGTGTCCCCGCAGACCGGGCACGGCAGGCCCGTCCGGCCGTGCACCCGCAGCCCCAGCTTCTTCTCCGCCTTCAGCTCCCCGGCCGCCAGCCCGCGCGAGCGCTCCACCGCGTCCCGCAACGTGGCGCCGAGCGCCTCGTAGAGCTGCGCCGTCTCCTCCCCGGTCAGACTGGACGCCAGCTTGTACGGGGACATCCGGGCCGCGTGCAGCACCTCGTCCGAATAGGCGTTGCCCACCCCGGCCAGCACGCTCTGGTCCCGCAGGACGCCCTTGAGCCGGCGCCGCTCGCCGCTCAGCAGAGCCGCGAAGTCCGCCAGGGTGAAGCCCGGGTCCAGCGGGTCCGGGCCCAGCCGGGCCACCCCGGGCACCTCGGCCGGGTCCTTCACCACGTAGACCGCGAGGCCCTTCTTCGTCCCCGCCTCGGTCAGGTCGAAGCCGTCGCCGGCCTCCCCGGCCAGGCGCAGCCGCAGCGCCAGCGGGTTCCTCGGACTCGGGCGCGGCGGCTCGGCGGGCAGGCCGTCCTTCCAGCGCAGCCAGCCGGCCCGGGCCAGGTGGACCACCAGGTGCAGCCCGCCGGCCTCGATGTCCAGGAACTTGCCGTGCCGGGTGACCGAGCCCACGGTCCGCCCCTCCAGCGCGGTGACCGGCGGGTCGTACGTCTTCAGCGCGCTGATCGCCACCGGCTGCGCGCGGGCGATGACGCGCCCGGTCAACCGCTCGGACAGGAAGGCGCTCAGCGCCTCGATCTCGGGCAGCTCCGGCATGCGCCCAGTCTCCCGCAGCCCCGCGCCCACCGCCCGCCCGAACCCCGCCTCCGGCCCGCGGCCCACCTCCCACCCGAGCCGCACTCGTTGCCCTACCCCCACCCGTTGCCCGACCCCCGCCCGGGGAGCAGGCTTGTACTAACCCCCCTCCACGGAGCACCGTGATGAGCACCCTTGAGGAACAGATCGACATCGACGCCCCCGTCCTCGCCGCCTGGGAGCAGTTGCACCGGGTGGACGAGTACCCGCAGTTCGTCGACGGCGTCCGCAGCGCCCATCCGCACGGGCGGAACCTGGCGCACCTCGGGGTGCGGTTCGGCAGCGCCGAGCGAGAGGTCGACACCGAGATCACCGACCGCGGCCGGGGCCGGGTGATGTCCTGGCGGACGCTCGACGGGATCCCGCTGCGCGGCACGTTCGCGCTGCTGCCGCTGGACGCCCGGCACACCCGGCTGCAGATCCGGGTGGAGTACGACCCGGAGGCGGTGCACGAGGCGTTCGGCGGGCCGCGCGGCTTCGCCCAGGCCGGGGCGATCGAGCGGACCGTCCGCGGTGACCTGAAGCACTTCCGGGAGCTGGTGGAGGCGCGGGTGAGCACGGCGGGCACCCACCCGTAAGGACCGGATAAGCCCAGCTCAGTGCCGGTGGTGAGGCTCTTCACAGCGGACCTTCGGCCCGACCGTTTCGCTTTCAACCTGTGGCAGACTCGGGTGCCATGAGCATCGGCCCGGTCACCAGGACGCTCCGCGCGGCGGTCTTCGCCGCGCTGCTCGTGCTGCTCGCCGGGCTCGGCCAGGTGCTCGTCACCGGCCGCTCGCTGCCGGTCGGCACGATGGCCCTGGCCTCCGTCGCCGTGTTCGCGGTGGCGTACGCGCTGGCCGGCCGCGAACGCGGGTACCCGGCGGTCGCGGCGGTGTTCCTGCCGCTGGAGCTGGGCGTCAGCGCACTGTTCGACCTCGCCCAGACCGCCTGCCCGTCCCTGCCGCCCGGTGCCGCGCACGGCTTCCAGCCGCTGCTGTGCGGCGGCGGCTCGCTGGGCGGGTTCCTGCTCGGCCACGGCGTCTCCCAACGGGTCGGCGTCCTGCTGCTCCTGCTGGTGCACGCCGCGATCGCGCTGTCCGGCGCGTTCTGGCTGCGCCGCGCGGACGCCGCGCTGGCCGGCCTCGCCCGTACTGTCCCGATGCTGGGCGACTTCCTGCACCGGCACCTGCCGGCCGCCGCGCGCTGGCTGCGGCTGCTCGTCGCGCCCGTCCCGGCCCGTCCGGTGGCGCGGGTGGCGTTCCCCCGGGCCAGCCGGACCTTGATCCCGGCCGAGGACGTCGTCGTCCGCCCGGCCGTCCGGCGCGGTCCGCCGGCGCTCGCCCTGGCCTGCTGAGCAACGCGCGCCTCCGAGCGCCGTTCCCGGCCGGTCCTCTCGCCGCGCGCCCCGCGCGCCCGCACCCCCGCACGCCCGAGAGCACAGGACGACACTCCATGAGCAACACCCGCAAGACCACCGGCAAGACCTCCGCCACCGACCGCATGCGCGCCGCCCGCGCCCAGGCCGAGCGCTCCGACCGGATCCGCCGCCGGGTCGTGGTCGGCGGTGCCTCCGCCGCCGTGCTCGCCCTGGTGGCGGGCGTGGCCTTCGCCGTCAGCGGCTCCTCCGGCTCCACGGACGCGGCCACGAACGGCCCGCTGGTCGTCCCCGCCAACGCGAGCGGCACCGACGGCACCGTGATCACCTACGGCAAGGCCGACGCCCCGCACACCCTGGAGGTCTACGAGGACTTCCGCTGCCCGTTCTGCGAGCAGTTGGAGACCACCACCGGCAAGGCCATCCAGCAGCTCGCCGACGCCGGCACCTACAAGGTCGAGTACCACCTGGCGACGTTCCTGGACAAGAACCTCGGCGGCAAGGGCTCGCGCACCGCGCTGGCCGCCGCCGGCGCCGCGCTCAACGAGGGCGTGGACAAGTTCAAGCAGTTCCACGACGTGCTCTACGCCAACCAGCCCGACGAGCGCACCGACGACTTCGGCGACGTCAACCACATCCTCGACCTGGCCGGCCAGGTGCCCGGCCTGAAGACCGACGGCTTCGTCAAGGCCGTCCAGGACGGCACCTACGCGCCGTGGGCGGCCCGGGTGAACGAGGAGTTCAACAAGAGCGACGTCACCGGCACCCCGACCGTGAAGCTGGACGGCAGGAAGCTGGACGTCCTCACCGGTGGCAAGGCCGTCTCCCCCGAGCAGTTCACCGCGATGGTCAAGCAGGTGACCGGATGACGACCGCCGCCCCCGCCGTGCGGACCTACGGCTCCGGCCGCCCGTTCGCCTGGCTGCTGCTGATCGGCGGCGCGGTCGGCCTGTTCGCCTCCTCGGTCCTCACCCTGGACAAGTTCCGGTTGCTGGAGGACCCGTCGTACGTCCCCAACTGCAACATCAACCCGATCATCAGCTGCGGGTCGATCATGCGCAGCGACCAGGCCGAGGCCTTCGGCTTCCCCAACTCGCTGCTCGGCCTGATCGGCTTCGCGGTCGTGATCGCGATCGGCGCCGGACTGCTCGCGGGCGCCGCCTACCGGCGCTGGTTCTGGCTCGGCCTCCAGGCCGGGACGGTCTTCGGCATCGGCTTCGTGACCTGGCTGATGTACCAGGCGCTCTACCGGATCGGCGCGCTCTGCCCGTACTGCATGGTGGTCTGGGCCGCGATGATCCCGCTGTTCTGGTACACCACCCTGCACAACCTGCGCTCCGGGATCATCCCCACCGGCCGCACCCTGCGCCCGGCCGTCCGCGAGGCGGCCCGCTACCACTGGATCGTCCCGGCCCTCTGGTACGCGGTGATCGCCCTGCTGATCCTCAACCGGTTCTGGTACTACTGGAGCACCCTGATCTGATCGCCGTCCGCCGCCCCCACCCCCGGGGGCGGCGGACCATCCTCCGCCCGAGGCCGCCCATGCGACGCAGGATCGTCCTCTTCATGTCCGTCTCCCTCGACGGCTACTTCGAGGGCCCGGACCACGACCTGGGCTGGCAGCTCGTCGACGACGACCTGCACACCCACTTCAACCAGGAACTCGCCCGGATGGGCGGCTTCCTCTCCGGCCGGGTCACCCACGAGCTGATGGCCTCGTTCTGGCCCACCGCCGACCAGGACCCGGCCAACGCCGGCCCGATGGCCGAGTTCGCCGCCATCTGGCGCGAAATGCCGAAGACCGTCTTCTCCCGCACCCTCCGGCACGCCGGCTGGAACACCGCCATCGCCCGCGAGGTCACCCCCGAGGCGATCGCCGCCCTCACCACCGCCCCCGGCGGCGACCTCGCCCTCGGCGGCGCCGACCTGGCCGCGTCCTTCCTGGCCCACGACCTGATCGACGAGTTCCGCCTCTACGTCCACCCCGTCGTCCTCGGCCGCGGCACCCTCCTCTTCCGCCCCACCCCCCACCCCGTCCCGCTCACCCTGACCGACACCCGCCGCTTCGCGAGCGGCGTCACCCTGCTGCACTACACCCGGGCCGGGACGGCTGCTTCGGCAGTCCCGTGAGCTCGCTGAAGGCGGCGGTGCCCGAGCAGCCGACGAGGAAGCCCGCCCGGGACCGGGGCTCGGTCGGGATCCCCGTCAGAATTCGACCGCGTCGAACACGAACTCCTCGACCTCGGCGAGGAGTTGGGCCCTGCGCTCGTCGTCGATGAAGGAGGCTCGGAAGGAGTTGGCGGCGAGGCGGCGGAGGGCCTCCTGGTCGAGGGCGAGGGCCTGCCGGACGGCCCGGAAGTTGTCGTCGACGTAGCCGCCGAAGTAGGCCGGGTCGTCGGAGTTGACGGTGACCAGCAGGCCGGCCTCCAGCATCTCGCGCAGCGGGTGGTCGACGAGGGTGTCGATGCAGCGCAGGCGGACGTTGGAGAGCGGGCAGAGGGTGAGCGGGATCTGCTCGCGGACCAGGCGGGCGACCAGGTCGCCGTCCTCCAGGCAGCGCAGGCCGTGGTCGATGCGCTCGACGCCGAGGACGTCCAGCGCCTCGGTGATGTAGGAGGCCGGGCCCTCCTCGCCCGCGTGGGCGACGCGGTGCAGCCCGGCCTCGGCGGCCCGCCGGTAGACCTCGCGGAACTTGGCCGGCGGGTGGCCGACCTCGGCGGAATCCAGGCCGATGCCCGCGATCCGGTCGAAGTAGGGGCGGGCGGCCTCGAAGGTCTCCAGCGCGGACTCGGCGGACTCGTCCCGCAGGAAGCACATGATCAGCCGGGTGCTGATCCCGTACCGCTCCTCGCTGCGCGCCAGCGCCCGGGTGAGCCCGTCGACCACCACGCCGAGCGGCACGCCGCGCGCGGTGTGCGCCTGCGGGTCGAAGAAGATCTCCGCGTGCCGGACGCCCTGCTCGGCCGCGCGGGCGAGGTAGGCGTCGGCGAGGTCGGCGAAGTCCTCCTCGGTGCGCAGCACGGCCATCAGCGCGTAGTACAGGTCCAGGAAGGACTGCAGGTCGCTGAAGGAGTAGGCCGCACGCAGCTCCTCGGTGCCGGCGTAGGGCAGCGCGACGGCGTTGCGGGCGGCGAGGGCGAAGGCGAGTTCGGGCTCCAGGGTGCCTTCGATGTGCAGGTGGAGTTCGGCCTTGGGGAGCGGCATGGGGGATCTGTCCGAGCTGTAGGGGGTGGGGGCGAAGCGTCCAGAGATTCATCCTACGAGCTGTTCGATCACGACCGGCCCGGACGGGCGGGTCGCGGCGGCCGGGCACGTCGCTCCCGGAGGCCGGGCACGTCGTGAAGGGTGCACGGCTGGGGTGTACCGGCCGGGGGCAGCGGGCAACCGGTAGGAGGGGGCTTCCGTCGAGGAGGTACCGAGATGCGGTACATCGACCCGCACGTCCGGCCCGAGGGCGTCTCCCCGCACGCCCTGGGCAACGACACGCTGCTGCACGAGCTGGAGCAACTCCACCGCACCCGCCACGAGACGTTCCTGTACGGCTCGGACGAGGCGCTGAAGCGGCACACCCTGCGCACGGGGCAGCTGGAGGCCGAGTATCTGCACCGTTTCCCCGACCGCCTGGTGACGGCAGGGCGGACCAGGGCCGGTGCCCGGGCCAGGGAGGCGGCGGCCCGGGTGGAGTCGCTGCCCGAGTAGCTGCCCGAGTCGTCGCCCGGGTGGAACCGGCTCCCGGCGGGACACGCCGGGCGGTGGTGGCGTGCCCGCGGGCGGGGTGTCGGAGAGGGTGAGAGGCGCAGACGCACCGGACCCCGACCCCCTGGGAGCCCCGCATGCCCATCGCCAGCGTCAACCCCGCGACCGGCGAGATCCTGGAGACCTTCGAACCCCTCGACGCGGCCGGCGTCGAACGGCGGCTGGCCCGCGCCGCGGCCGCGTTCCACGGCTACCGCACCACCCCCTTCGCCGCCCGCGCCGACCTGCTGCGCCGGGCCGCCGACCTCCTCGACCAGGACCTGGAGGCGATCGCCCGCACGATGACCGAGGAGATGGGCAAGCCGATCGCTGCCTCCCGGGCCGAGGCCGCCAAGTGCGCGAAGGCGATGCGCTGGTACGCCGACCACGCCGAGGCGCTGCTCGCCGACGAGCACCCGGCTCCCGCCGACGTCGCCGACTCCGGTGCCTCCCGCGCCTACGTCCGCTACCGCCCGCTCGGGGCGGTACTGGCCGTGATGCCGTGGAACTTCCCGTTCTGGCAGGTGATCCGGTTCGCCGCGCCGGCCCTGATGGCGGGCAACGTCGGCCTGCTCAAGCACGCCTCCAACGTGCCCCGGACGGCGCTGGCGCTGGAGGAGCTGTTCCGGCGGGCCGGCTTCCCGGAGGGCTGCTTCCAGACCCTGCTGATCGGCTCGGGCGCGGTCGAGGGCGTGATCCGGGACCGCCGGGTGGCCGCGGTGACGCTCACCGGCAGCGAGCCGGCCGGGCGGGCGGTCGCCGCCACCGCCGCCGACGAGGTGAAGAAGGCCGTCCTGGAGCTGGGCGGCAGCGACCCGTTCGTGGTGCTGCCCAGCGCCGACCTGGACGCGGCGGTGCGCACCGCCGTCCGGGCCCGGGCGCAGAACAACGGCCAGTCCTGCATCGCCGCCAAGCGCTTCATCGTGCACACCGACGTCTACGAGCGCTTCACCGCCGCGTTCACCGAGGCGATGCGGGAGCTGCGCGTCGGCGACCCGATGGACGAGGCGACCGACGTCGGCCCGCTGGCCAGCCGCCAGGGCCGGGACGACCTGGAGGAACTGGTCGAGGACGCCCGCACGCACGGCGCCCGGGTCGAGTGCGGCGGCGGGCGCCCGGAGGGCTGGGACACCGGGTACTTCTACGAGCCGACGGTGCTGACCGGCATCACCCCGGCCATGCGGATCCACCAGGAGGAGACCTTCGGCCCGGTCGCCACCGTCTACCGGGTCGCCGACCTGGACGAGGCGGTGGCGCTCGCCAACGACACGCCGTTCGGGCTCAGTTCCAACGTCTGGACCCGGGACGAGGGCGAGCAGGAGCGCTTCGTACGCGACATCCAGGCCGGCGGGGTGTTCTTCAACGGGATGACCGCCTCCCACCCGGCGCTGCCGTTCGGCGGCGTCAAGCGCTCCGGGTTCGGCCGGGAGCTGTCCGGGCACGGGATCCGGGAGTTCTGCAACGTCACCACGGTGTGGATCGGCTGAGCGCCCCCGGATCCGCCGGACGCGAGCGGCGCGACCGGTGCGGTCGGCGCGGCCGGGTCAGGACGCCATCCGGTGCCTGCCCCGGCCGGGCGTCATCCAGCGGGCGACCACGCCGACCAGGGCGAGGAGGGTCGCGCCCCAGACGATGGCCATCAGCACCAGCATCGGCAGCCAGCTCACCTGGGCGCCGACCATGGCCAGGCCGAGCGAGAGCGCGACCATGAACACCACGGCGGTCGGATTGAGGCTGAGCAGCCAGTGCCAGGCCCGCTGGGCCGGCCCGAGGTGCTGCGGGGTGTCGGGGTCGGTGTCGAGTTCCTTGTAGGTCAGCAGGTCCATCGGGATCGCCTCCGGGTTCTCGGGGTGCTGCCGGATCCGCGGGGCTCAGGAGGCCTTGCGCGGAGCCGTGGACTTTCCGGTCGTGGCCTTTCCGGTCGTGGTCCGCTTCGCCCCGGTGGCCTTCTTGGCGGCGGGGGCGGCGGCTTCGGGGGCAGGCTCGGAGGCGGCCCCCGCCGACGCGGCGCGCTTCGTCGCCGGGGCGCGCCCGCGGGGCGCGGGCCCGTCCTCCTCCGGTCCGGATCCGGCGGCGGTGGCCCGCCCGCCCTTGGCCTGCTTGAGGCTGCTGCGCAGTGCCTCCATCAGGTCGATCACGTTGTCCGGCGCCTCGCCCGCCTCCTCCTCGTGCGGGAGCTCGACGCCCTCCAGCCGGGCCGTGATCACCTGCTGCAGGGCCTGCTGGTAGTCGTCGTGCAGTTGGGCGAGGTCGAAGTCCTCGGA
This sequence comes from Kitasatospora sp. NPDC087861, assembly GCF_044742585.1. Lineage (NCBI taxonomy): Bacteria > Bacillati > Actinomycetota > Actinomycetes > Kitasatosporales > Streptomycetaceae > Kitasatospora > Kitasatospora sp. NPDC087861. The sequence continues at coordinate 74,631 of NZ_JBIUUS010000019.1, read as the reverse complement.
GAGGGTGTCCATCAGCGACCGCGCCATCTTGAGCTCCTGCGGCCGTACGGTGACGTCCTCCTCGGGCGCGATGCCGGCCACCGGGCGGACCTCGTCGGGCCAGATGCAGGTCTGCAGCACCAGCGTGCCGTCGTGCACCCGCAGCACCGCGGGCGATTCGCGGGTGCGCAGCGCGATCTTGGTGACGGCGATCTGCCCGGACTCGGTGAGCGCGTCGCGCAGCAGGGCGTACGGCTTGGCGGCGGCCTTGTCGGCGACGCCCACGTAGTAGGCCTTGGAGAACATCAGCGGGTCGATCTCGCCGGCGTCCACGAAGGCCAGCACGTCGATGATCTTCTTGCTGGGCAGCGGCAGGTCGGCGAGGTCCTCGTCGGTGAGCGTGACCGTCCGGCCGTCGGGCGACTCGTAGCCCCTGGCGATCTCCGCGTACGGGACCTCCTTCTCCTCCCGCTCGCAGTACCGCTTCATCCGCACCCGTCCGCCGTCCTTGGCGTGCACCTGGTGCAGCGGGACGTCGTGTTCCTGGGTGGCCGAGTAGAGGTGGACGGGGATGCTGACCAGCCCGAAGCTGATCGTCCCCTTCCAGGTGGTCTGCATGGGATCGCTCCTTCCCGGAGGTTCCCGCCCGACGGGGCGTCCCCGTACCGGGGACGTGCCGAGAATCCCACTGTGCCCGGGTTTGCCCCGATCGGCCACACCGGGCCGACAATGAGCCGAGGAGGTCGATGCGGATGACCGTCCGAAGCCGTGGGCAGGACGCGCCACCGCCCCCGGAGCGGACCGTGTACCGGGTGGTCTACGCGGTACGGGGCGAGGCCGGCGTGCGGCGGGCGGAGGTGGCGGTGCTGCCCGGGTACTCGCAGGAGGGCGACCTCCCCCGGATCCTGGCGGCGCGCCTCACCGGCCGGCCGACGGACGCGGCGCGGATCACCGTGCTGGAGCTGCGCGGGCCGTGAGCCCCGGCAGGGCCCGGAACGCCGCCAAACCACTGGCAATGCGTCAGATTTGAGCTTTTCGCACTGCTTGTCCACCCCCCTGACCTGGCCTTTCGTGTCCGGTGAGCGAACAGTTACCGAAGTGCTGTTCCGATAAGCGGCCGAAGAAGTTAGGTTGCACCGCAATGCGCGGGTCCGTCCCCCACCCTTCGGCGCAACGAGCCGAGGGTCGCGCCGCGCGGGAAAGGCACAGGACTCACCTGATGAGTGCGGACACCACCAAGCCTGCGGCAGCCGCCCAGGCCCCCCACCAGCCCGGGCCGCCCGGGCACGGCGGCGATGGCCACCTGAAGGCCGGGCTCAAGAACCGCCACCTGTCGATGATCGCCATCGGCGGGGTGATCGGCGCCGGGCTGTTCGTCGGCTCCGGCGCGGGCATCGCCTCCACCGGGCCGGGCATCCTGCTCTCCTACACGCTGGCCGGTGTGCTGGTCGTGCTGGTGATGCGGATGCTCGGCGAGATGGCGGCGGCCGACCCGCAGAGCGGCTCGTTCTCGGCGTACGCGGACCGCGCGCTCGGCCGCTGGGCCGGGTTCACCATCGGCTGGCTGTACTGGTTCTTCTGGGTCGTGGTGCTCGCGGTGGAGGCCACCGCCGGTGCGAAGATCCTGAACACCTGGATGCCCGGCGTGCCGCAGTGGGCGTTCGCGCTGATCGTGATGGCGGTGCTGACCGCCACCAACCTGTTCTCGGTGGCCTCCTACGGCGAGTTCGAGTTCTGGTTCGCCGGGATCAAGGTGGTGGCGATCGCCGCGTTCCTGGTGATCGCCACGCTCGCCGTCTTCGGCCTGCTGCCCGGCACCCACGCGGTCGGCACCAGCAATCTGACCGGCCACGGCGGCTTCCTGCCGCACGGCGTGGGCGCGGTGTTCACCGGCATGCTCACGGTGGTCTTCGCCTTCATGGGCAGCGAGATCGTCACCCTCGCCGCGGGCGAGTCGGAGGACCCGGAGCGCGCGGTCAGCAAGGCCACCAACAGCGTGATCTGGCGCATCGGCATCTTCTACCTGGGCTCGATCCTGCTCGTGGTCACCCTGCTGCCGTGGGACTCGGCCGCCGTCAAGGGCAGCCCGTACGTGGCGGTGCTGGAGCACGTGGGCATTCCGGGCGCCGGCCAGGTGATGAACGTGATCGTGCTGACGGCCGTGCTGTCCTGCCTCAACTCCGGGATGTACACGGCCTCCCGGATGGCCTTCTCGCTCGGCCGGCGCGGGGACGCGCCCAAGGCCTTCGCGACCGTGACCGACCGGGGCGTGCCGCGGGTGGCCATCCTCTCCTCGGTGGTCTTCGGCTTCGTCGCCGTGTTCTTCAACTACACCTCGCCGGACACGGTGTTCGCGTTCCTGCTCAACTCCTCCGGCGCGATTGCGCTCTTCGTCTGGCTGGTGATCTGCTTCTCCCAGCTGCGGATGCGCCGGATCATCGAGCGGGAGACTCCCGAGCGACTGACCGTCCGCATGTGGCTGTACCCCTACCTGACCTGGACGGCCATCGGCATGATCGGGTTCGTGGTGGCGTACATGTTCACCGACGCCGACGGGCGCAAGCAGATGTACCTGTCGCTGGTCGCCGCGGCGATCGTGCTCGCGGCCTCGGCCGTGGTGGGCCGCCGGCGGCGGGCCGCGGTGGCGGCGGAGTCCTGACCCGTCCGAGCCGCGGCGGTGCCGGGCCCGGGAGCCGTTGCGGAGGCTCCCGGGCCCGGTGCCGTTCCCGGGCCCGGCACCGGGCCCGGACCTCGATCCACAACGTGACGACGACGGGAACAACAGTTTGACGATGGCACGTCAAGGGGGATACCTGGGCATGGCGCTCCCCCACGAGCGCTCCCCCACCCTTCCCGGGAGACCTCTTGCCGCTCCTCCCCGCCCCTGCGTCCGCGCGCTTGCGCTTCGGCCACCGGCTGCGCCACTGGCGCGAGGCCCGCGGGCTCAGCCAGACCGAACTCGGCCGCCTGCTCGGCTACCACAACTCACTGATCAGCCGAGTGGAGAACGCGCGCCGCTGGCCGCCCCCGGGGCTGCCCGCCCGGGCCGACGAACTCCTGCTCACCGGAGGTGAGTTGGCCGCCCTCTGGCAGCCCGTCCGACGGGAGCGCGAACGCCTCGGCGAGCTCGCCGCCCCCGCCCGGCCGACCTTCGGCGGGGCCGGACCAGGGCCCTCGGCGGACCGGCCGGACGCCGTCACCTTCGAGGTGCTCGGCCACCTGCTCGACGTCTACCGCGCGGCCGCCACCCACATCGGCGGCGAGCAGCTGACCGCCGTCCTCGAACACCACACCCGCACGCTGGCCGGCTGGCAGCACACCACCCCGCGCGGGACCGCCCCCGCCGTCCGCTCGCTCGCCGCCCGCTATGCCGAACTCGCCGGCTGGGCCCACTTCGAGGGCGACCGCCGCACCCGCGCGCTCGGCTGGTACGCGGCCGGGCTGGAATGGGCCCGCGCGGCCGACGACCAGCCGACCACGGCCGCCCTGCTGGCCCGGCAGAGCACCCTGCACTGGTGGAGCGGCGACCCGGCCGCCGCACTCGCCCTGGCCGAGGCCGCCCACGCCGTCGCCCGCTCACTGCCCGGCCTGCGGGCCTGGGCCGCCCTCGCCCAGGCGCACGCCCACGCCCTGGCCGGCGCGGCGCCCGAGGCGTGGCGGGCGCTGGCCGAAGCCGAGCGGCTGACCGAGGCCGCCCGGCGGGCCGGCGAGCCGACGCCCGGGCCGGCCCGGGCCGATCTGGTGCTGGGCGTCGCACACGGCACCTGCCACCGGGACCTCGCCGTCCGCACCGGCCGCTCCGACCACGCCCACGCGGCGGTGGCCCACCTGGGCGCCGCCCTGGGGCGCCTGGACCCGGCCGTCCACCCGCACGACCACGCGCTGGTCGCCGGCCGCCTCGCCGGGGCGTACGCCCGGGCCGGGCGGCGCGAGGCCGCGGCCGCCGTGCTCTCCTGGCTGCCGCCGGACGCCACCGGCCGGATCGCCCACGAGCGGCGCCGGGCCCGGGCCTGGCTGGGCGGTTCAGCGGCGGACCGGACTGCGGCGGACGGACCCTCGGCGGCCAGGCCCTCGACGGACGGGCCTGCGACGGACCGGCTCCGGCCGGACCGGCCTTCGGCGAACTGCTGAGCGCCCGGGGGTGGTCGACCTCCCCCGGGCGCTCCTCCGAACGCTCCCACGGACGCTCCGCGGGCGCTCCTCCGGGCGCCCGCTCAGGCCCGCACCGGCGTCAGAGCCCGGCCGCCGCCGAGGCGATGTCGGCCGCGTAGGTGCTCACCTTGGTGTAGACGCCCGGGTAGCCCGGCCGGGCGCAGCCGTTGCCCCAGCTGACGATGCCGACCTGGACCCAGCGGCCGGCCGCGTCCCGGCGCACCATCGGCCCGCCGGAGTCGCCCTGGCAGGTGTCGACGCCGCCCTGGTCGACGTAGCCCGCGCAGAGCGAGGCCGCGGTGTTCAGGCCCGGGTAGGCGTTGGCGCAGGTCGAGTCGTCGACGAAGGGCACGGTGGCCTTGAGCAGGTAGCGCTGCTGGGCGCCGCCCTCGGTCGCGGCGCCCCAGCCCATGATGGTGAAGGTGCCGCTGTCGTTGGCGGTGGAGTCGGTGGTCGGCAGCGTGGTCACCAGGCTGCTGCCGACCGGCGAGGACAGCTTGATCAGCGCCCAGTCGTCGCCGTTCTCCGCCCCGGTGAAGCCGGGCGCCTGGTAGACGTACGACGAGCGGGCCTTGACCGCGCTGCCGCTGCGCAGGTCGACCGCGCCGAGGGTGACCGTGATGCTCGTGTCGGCGCCGGTGCCGTTGACGCAGTGGGCGGCGGTGAGCACGATCTGCGGGGTGTAGAGCGCGCCGCCGCAGCCCATCGAGAGCCGCACCACGAACGGGAACTCGCCCTGCGCCGCCCGCGTGCCGCCGACCACGGTCGGCGAGGGCGCGGGCGAGGCGGCGGCGGGCAGCACCAGCGCGCCGGCGCCGAGCACCAGGGACGCCAACAGGACGATCAATCTGCTGAATTGACGCTTCATCAGGCTCCTCCATGACAGGTCGGGGAGCACCGAGGGTGGCCCGACGGGAGGCGCGACGGGAGGAGTCGGGCCTTGCCGGTCGAAACTGGCAGGAACACGGCAATGCGGGGTTCCGGGCGGGGAAGCCCTTAGACCGACCGGCACATGGTGGGCGTCGCGACGCCGCTCACCATGTGCCGGTCGGTCTAAGGTGATCGCCATGCGAGATCTTGCGGCGGGGATGAAGTACCTGGTCGAGGGCCAGAAGTGGGTGGCCCGGCACGGCCGCTGGTGGGGCTTCGGCATGCTGCCCGCACTGCTCACCCTGGTCGGGTACGCCGTCGCGCTCGCCTTCCTCGGCGGCTGGTCGAAGGACCTCGCCGGCTGGGCCACCCCGTTCGCCGACCACTGGGGCTCGCCCTGGCAGAGCCTGCTGCGCGACGCGCTCGCGGCGATCGTCTTCGGCGGCGGACTGCTGCTCTCGCTGCTCACCTTCACCGCCGTCACACTGCTGGTCGGGCAGCCCTTCTACGAGGCGCTCTGCGCCAAGGTCGACGAGACCGAGGGCGGCGCACCCACGCCACCGGAGTCGCCGCTCTGGCGCGAGCTGGTGATCGCGGTGCGGGACAGCGTGTACGTGCTGGTGCGGGTGGCCGCGTTCGGCGTGCTGCTGTTCGCCTGTGGGTTCATCCCGGTGATCGGGCAGACGGTGGTGCCGGTGCTCGGCTTCCTGGTGTCCGGCTTCTTCCTGACCGTCGAGCTGGCGGCCGTCGCCCTCCAGCGGCGCGGGGTGCCGCAGCCCGAACGGATCCGGCTGCTGCGCGCCCGGCTCGGACTGGCGCTGGGCTTCGGCACACCGCTGATCCTGGCGTTCCTGATCCCGCTGGTGACGGTCCTCGCCATGCCGGGGGCCGTCGCGGGCGCCACCCTGCTGGCGCGCGACCTGGTTCCGGCGGAGGAGGAGCCGTCCCCCAGCTCCGACACCGCCGCTGCCGACACCGACATCACCCCCGTCGGCGCGCAGCCCGTCCCCGGGAGCCCGCACGCGGCCTCCTGAGGCGGTGACCGGCCGGTCACCCTGCGCCGAAGTCGGCCCGCCGAACATGTGAGGCCGCCCACACGGGGTTCACCGTCTACGGCCCCCGATAGTGGATGCCCCCGCCCGGGGCGCCGCCCGACCACCCGACCCCGGGCCGCCGCCACACCCCCGCGGCCGGACCCACCCCGAACCACGCAGGCCACCACCCCTCCCGCCCTCGTGCTCCGCCCGCGCCACCGGCTTCCGACCCCTAAACATACAAGTCGGAAAAATTACCCCAAAACCACCGACGTGCCCCGCCGCGACCGCCCCGCGACTACTACCCGCCGTAGTGGCGGACGCCTTTGCGGCCCGTCCCCGGCCCTGCCAAGAATGGCCCGTCGCCAGGCAGCGCGGCCGACCCCGACGCCACGCAGCCCGCCCGCCCCGCCAGTTCCGCCGGGGCGCCACGGCCGTCCCGGACGGCCGCGCGGGCCCCCGCTCACCCGGGAGCCCGTGCGATGCCCCGCCCCCAGTGCCACCGGCACGGCCCCCGACGGAAAAGGATCGTCCGCTTCATGCAGCTCAGCCATGCCCGCCGCAACTCCCTGATCACCGGCATCACCACCCTCGTCGTCGCGAGCGCCGCCACCGCCGCCCTCGCCATCCCGCAGGCCGGGAACACCGCCGAGGCCGCCGCTCCCGCGGCCGCCGTCACGGTGGACGGCAAGCCGGTCAACGACCAGGCCCAGGCTGACACCGCTGCCGCTGCCGGCCAGGCCGCCCAGGCCGAGGCGGAGGCCGCCGCCCAGGCGAAGGCCCAGGCCGACGCGCAGGCCCAGGCCGAGGCCGAGGCGAAGGCCCAGGCGGACGCCAAGGCCCAGGCCGACGCCCAGGCCGCCGCCTCCCGCTCCCAGCAGCGCCAGAACCTCACCAGCGCCCCGGCCCCGGCCGGCAGCCCGCAGCAGATCGCCGCCCAGCTCGTCCCGGCCGGCCAGCTCCAGTGCTTCAGCAACATCGTGTCCCGCGAGAGCAGCTGGAACCCGCTCGCCGTCAACGCCTCCTCCGGCGCCTACGGCCTGGTCCAGGCGCTGCCCGGCACCAAGATGGCCTCGGCCGGCTCCGACTGGCGCACCAACCCGGCCACCCAGATCAAGTGGGGCCTGGACTACATGAACTCCCGTTACGGCAGCCCCTGCGCCGCCTGGTCGTTCTGGCAGAACCACCACTGGTACTGAGCCGACCCTTCGGCACGTTCCGGGCCCGCGACGCGCAACGCGTCGCGGGCCTCGCGCCGTCCGGCCGACTGTCGTGGACGCGTCCGGCAGGCGGCGTGAAGATATGGCGCACGGTCGTACGATTTGCCGCAGATTGCTCGGAATTACGCACCGTCAGGGCTTTGCCACGGTCAGCGCGCCCTCTTACGCTCCGGCGTCATGCCCTCACCCCTCATCAGCGTCGTGCTCCCCGCCTACGACCAGCAGAAACAGCTCGCGGACTGCCTGGACTCCCTGCTCGCCCAGTCCTTCCGCGACGTCGAGGTGATCCTGGTCGCCGACCGCTCCCCCGACGCCGCGGGCGGGCTCGCCGACGCGTACGCGGCCCGGCACCCGCGGCTGTCGGTCCTGCACCTCAACGCGGCGGTCGGAGTCGGGGTGAGCCGGAACGCGGGGGCGGCGCGGGCGAGCGGCGAGTACCTGCTGTTCCTCGACGCCGACCACCTGCTGCCCCGGGACGCGCTGCAGACCCTCGCCGACCGGCTGCAGCAGACCGGCCCGGTGGACCTGCTGCTGTTCGGCCACTCCCGCCGGCACAACGACCGGGACTGGCCGGGCGGGGCGGAGGCGCTGCTGGCCGAGGCCGGCCCCGAGGTGTTCGAGCCCTTCGACCGCCCCGCGCTGTTCGGCGCGCCGCCGCTGATCTGGGACCGCCTGATCCGCCGCGGCCACTGGGAGGAGCAGCGGCTGGCCTTCCCCGACGGCCGGTACGAGGAGATCCCGGTGGTGCACGCGGCGCTGCTCGCCGCGCGGCGGATCGCCGTGCTGCCGCGCGAGTGCGTGCAGCTGCGCCGCCGCGAGACCGTCCACCCGACCGGATCGCCGGGCAGCAGCGTGTTCGACCTCTTCGACCAGTACGAGCGCAGCTTCGCGCTGCTGGAGGATCAGCCGCACCTGTACGCGGTGCGGGACGCGCTGTTCGTCCGGATGATCCGGCACTACCTGTTCGTCTTCGACCTCGCCGGGTGCGTCACCCGCGCCGAGCGACCGCCGTTCTTCCACCGGGCCGCCGAACACCACCGGCGCTTCCAGCCCCCCGGCCACCGCCGACCGGCCGGGCGCGAGGGGATCAAGTTCTCGCTGCTGGCCGGCGGCGCCTACCCGGCGTTCGAGATGGCCAAGCTCTCCCACATCGCCCGCGGCACGCTCACCGGCCGCAAGTGACCGGGCGTCGGGCGTGCGCGGCGCCGCCGTCCGCCGGCCACCGGCCGGGGCGGCACTCCGGGGGCCGGTGATCACGCGCCCCCGGAGTGCCGCAGGACACCCCGTCGGCGGTACCCCCGTCGCGCCCGGTACCCCTGCGGGCCCGCGGCTGCCATGATCGGCCGAAGCCGTCGCCGTCGCCGCCCGGAGGTCCCTGGTGAGCCGTCCGTCCGCCGTCCCCGGGGCCGAGCTGGCCCGTGAGCTGGCCGCCGTCCTGTGTGGGGAGGTCCGTTTCGGCACCGCCGAGCGGACCGTCTACAGCCACGACGCGTCCAACTACCGCCAGCTGCCGCTCGGCGTGGTCAAACCCGCCGACCTGGACGACGTCCGCACCGCGCTCGCGCTCTGCCGCCAGTACGGCGTGCCGGTGGTGCCGCGCGGGGCGGGCACCAGCATCGGCGGGCAGGCGATCGGCCCGGGCGCGGTGGTGCTCGACTTCCGCCGCCACCTCGGAGCGGTCCTGGACGTCGACCCGCAGGCCCGCACCGCCCGGGTCCAGCCGGGCACCGTCCTGGACGACCTCCAGCGCGCCGCCCGGCCGTACGGGCTGCGCTTCGGCCCCGACCCGTCCACCCACAGCCGCTGCACCCTCGGCGGCATGATCGGCAACAACTCCTGCGGCTCGCACTCACTCGCCTGGGGGCGCACCGCGGACAACGTCGAGCAGTTGGAGCTGCTGCTGGCGGACGGCACCGAACTGACCGTGGGCGGGCGGCTCACCCCCGAGGAACGCGCCGCGCTCCGCACCCTGCCCGGGCGGGCCGGCGAACTCCACCGCGGGCTCCAGGAGTTCACCGACCGCAACCTCGCCACCATCCGCCAGGGCCTGCCCGAACTGCCGCGCCGCACCTCCGGCTACCCGCTGGACGCCCTGCTGCCCGAGCGCGGCCACGACCTGGCCCGCGCACTCACCGGCACCGAGGGCACCTGCGCGCTCCTGCTCGGCGCCACCGTCCGGCTGGTCGAGGAACCGCCCGCGCGCGCCCTGGTGGTGGCCGGCTACCCCGACGAGGGCGCCGCCGCCGACGCGATCCCCGCGCTGCTGCCGCTGCGGCCGCTCACCGCCGAGGGCATGGCCGCCGACCTGATCGCCGCGCTGCTCGCCGCCGGCCCCCGCCCGCCCGCGCTGGACCGGCTGCCCGCGGGCGAGTGCTGGCTCTTCCTGGAGACCGGCGGCGCCACCCCCGTCGAGGCCTACCAGGCCGCCCGCCGGCTCGCCGACGAGGTGCGCCGCGAGCGTTCCGCCGCCGTCGCCCTCGTCACCGACCCCACCGAGCAGCGCCAGCTCTGGGCCGTCCGGGAGGCGGGCGCCGGGATCGTCACCCGGCTGCCCGGAGGCGGCGAGGCCTGGCCCGGCTGGGAGGACTCCGCCGTCCCGCCCGAGCGCCTCGGCGACTACCTGCGGGACCTGCGCGGCCTGCTGCGCCGGCACAGCCTGCGCGGCGTCCCGTACGGGCACTTCGGCGACGGCTGCGTGCACCTGCGGATCGACTTCCCGCTGGACGAGCCCCAAGGGGTGCTGGTCTTCCGGGAGTTCCTGGAGCAGGCGGCCGACCTGGTGGTCTCGTACGGCGGTTCGCTCTCCGGCGAGCACGGCGACGGGCAGGCCCGGGCCGAACTGCTGCCCCGCATGTACTCTCCCGAAGTCATCGCCCTGTTCGGCGAGTTCAAGCGGATCTGGGATCCGGAGAACCTGCTCAACCCGGGCGCCCTGGTGGACCCGCGCCCGCTCGACGCCGACCTGCGCTTCGTCACCGCGCCGCGCCGCCCGCTGCCGCTCGCCCTCCCGTACGAGCAGGACGGCGGCAGCCTGGCCAAGGCGGTGCACCGCTGCGTCGGCGTCGCCAAGTGCGTGGACCCGAACACCGGGGTGATGTGCCCCAGCTACATGGCCACCGGCGAGGAGCGGCACTCCACCCGGGGCCGGGCCCGGCTGCTCGCCGAGATGCTGCGCGGCGCGGGGGAGCCCTCCGGCCACCGGACGGAGGGGGCGATCCCCGACGGCTGGCGCTCGGCCGAGGTCCGGGAGGCGCTGGACCTCTGCCTGAGCTGCAAGGGCTGCGCGAGCGACTGCCCGGTCCACGTCGACATGGCGACCTACAAGACCGAGTTCCTGTACCAGCACTACCGGCACCGGCCCCGCCCACTCGCCCACTACTCGATGGGCTGGCTGCCGCTGTGGCTGCGGGCCGCCGCCCTCGCCCCCGGCGCCGCCAACACCATCGCCCGCTCCCCGGCCGCCGGGCTGCTCAAGCGGCTCGGCGGGATCGACCGGCGGCGCGTCCTGCCGGTCCTCCCGCCGGAGACCTTCACCCGCTGGTACCGGCGCCACCGCGCCACGCACCCGGCCCCCGCGGGCGCGCGGCCGGTGCTGCTGTGGCCGGACACCTTCTCCGACCACCTCCAGCCGAACGTCCTGCGCTCGGCCGTCGAGGTGCTGGAGCACCTGGGCTTCGACGTCCGACTGCCCGCCGGCCCGGTCTGCTGCGGCCTGACCTGGTACTCCACCGGCCAACTCGGCACCGCCCGCCGGGTGTTGCGCCGCAGCCTGCGGGTGCTGGCCGGCGACGCACTGCCCGCCGACACCCCGGTGGTCGGGATGGACCCGAGCTGCACCGCCACCCTGCGCGAGGACCTGCCCCGGCTGCTCGGCCCGGACGGCCGCCCGCTCGCCGAACGCACCCGCACCTTCGCCGAGTTCCTCGACGAGTACGCACCGCACGCCCCGCTCCCCCGGATCCCGCTGGACGCCGTCACCCAGACCCACTGCCACCAGCACGCCGTCCTCGGCAGCGCCGCCGACCGCCGGGTCGAGCAACGGCTGGGCCTGCGCAACCGGGTGCTGGACTCCGGCTGCTGCGGCCTGGCCGGCAACTTCGGCTTCGAGCAGGGCCACTTCGAGGTCTCCGAGGCGATCGCGGAGCGCGTCCTGCTCCCCGAGGTCCGGGCCGCCGCCCCCGACACGGTGGTGCTGGCCGACGGCTTCAGCTGCCGCACCCAGATCGCCCAACTCGCCGAGGGGAGACAGGCCCTGCACCTGTCGGAGCTGATCGCCCGGGCGCTGCGCTAGGGTCCTCCTCAGTCCGCCGCGTGCTCCTTGAGGAAGGCGCCGGCGTGGGCCGCGGCCTCCTCCTTCGCCGGGTGGCCGCGGTCGGCCGCGCCGAGCGCCCCGTCGGCGCCGACGCCCGTCCAGCGCCAGCCGCCGGACTCCGCGTCCTGAACCAACTCCGCGGTGCCGCCGAACAGTTCGAGCCTGCCGGGCTGCGCCGCCGGGCGGGCGTCGGGCCACTTCTTCCGGGCACCCTGGCGGGTGATGCCCCAGGCCGCGCCCAGTTGCTCGTAGCTCGCGCCGTAGGAGCCGGCGGTCCCGGCCGCGATCGCGGTCAGCCGCTTGACCTCCGCGTCCACCACCTTCCAGGCGGCGAGGACGGAGAGGGCGACCTCGGCCGGGTCCCCGTGCCACATCCGGTCCTCGGGCAGCCCGGTCTCGCGGGAGCGCACGGCGGTGGCGAGGGGGTTCAGGGCGTCGGTGAGGGCCTTGACCAGCGCGGACTGTTCCTCGGGGGTGATCTCGATCGACGTCATGTGACAACTATAGTTAACAAGTGCGGGTTTCGGTAACAAACGTTACCACCCGAGCCGGATTCTCGGCGTGAGACCTCCGCCGTCAGACCTCCGCCTCGGGCGCCTTCGCCGTCAGGGCCTCCACCTTGGGCGGCTCCTCCGCGCAGACCGCCGCCACGAACTCCGCGACCCGGGCCTGCGGCATCCCGCGCGCGATGTCCGCCTCGCTGATCATCCCGACCAGCTTGTGCTCCGGGTGGTTGATCACCGGCAGCCGGCGCACCCGGTGCTGCTCCATCACCCGCAGCACCTGCTCGGTATCGTCGTCCGCCTCCACCGTCATCGGCCGGCCCATCGCCAGTTCGCCCGCCGTCACCCGGGCCGGATCCCGGCCCTCCGCGACGCAGCGCAGCACGATGTCACGGTCGGTCACGATGCCCAGCAGCTTGTCGTCCTCCCCGCAGATGGGCAGCGCGCCGACGTGCCGTTCCCGCATGATCCGGGCGGCGGCCGCGAGCGTCTCGTGCTCGCGAATGCACTCCGCGCCCGGGTGCATGATGTCGCTGGCTCTGGTCATGATCCGCCTCCTGACCTGGCTTCCGCCCCCTTGTCCATCGTGGTCCGGGCCCGCGGCGGACGCCACCGGGCACCGGTCAGGCCGCCGAGTCCGACTCCGCACGCCCGTCCGCCGCGTCCGTCCGCGACAGCGGCGACTGATCCAACAATTCCTCCAGCGGAGGCGGTCCGGGCTTCGACTCCTGCTCGACCTCCGCCTTCGCGGCCTCCTCCCGATCCACGGCGGCCCGTTCGGCGGCCTTCGCCGCGGCAGCCGCAGCCGCCACCGCGGCCCGCTGCTGGTTCTCCGTCGCGCTGTCCAGGAACCGCAGCAGCTCCACCGGGAAGGGCAGCACCAGCGTCGAGTTCTTCTCCGCCGCGACCTCCACCACCGTCTGCAGCAACCGCAGTTGGAGCGCCGCCGGGGTCGCGCTCATCACCGCTGCCGCCTCCGACAACCGGGCCGAGGCCTGGTACTCGCCGTCCGCCGTGATGATCCGTGCCCGCCGCTCCCGCTCGGCCTCCGCCTGCCGGGCGATCGAGCGCTTCATCGACTCCGGCAGCGCGACGTCCTTGATCTCCACCCGGTCGATCTCGACGCCCCAGCCCAGCGCCGGGCTGTCGATCATCAACTCCAGCCCCTGGTTGATCGGTTCGCGGTTGGCCAGCAGGTCGTCCAGCTCGCTCTTGCCGATGATCGAGCGCAGCGAGGTCTGCGCCACCTGGGAGATCGCGAAGTTGTAGTCCTGCACGTTGACGGTGGCCTTCACCGGGTCCTCGACGCGGAAGTACACCACCGCGTCCACCCGGACGGTCACGTTGTCCCGGGTGATGCCCTCCTGCGCCGGGATCGGCATCGTCACGATCTGCACGTTCACCTTGCGCAGCTTGTCCGCGATCGGCAGCAGCGCCACCAGCCCGGGCTGGCGCACCTCCTCGCGCACCCGGCCGAAGCGGAACACCACCCCCTTCTGGAACTGCTGGACGACCCGGACACTCAGGCCCACCCAGATCGCCCCCAATCCGGCCAGCCCCCCGATGGCACCCAGCACGACATCAACGATCATCGCGGCCTCCTTGCGGCCTGCTCGCGCACCAGCGAGTCCCGGCCGTCGCCGACCCGGCCCAGCCGGGGGCCGCCGGAGCAGCTGATTCCACGCTACGCCTGCCCGGGCACAGCCGGAACGAAGCCCGGAACGAAGCCCGGAACAACGCCGGCGAGCCCTAGGATCTGGCCATGCCGCAGTCCCCCGCCGACGACCCCACCGACCCCCGCCACCCCGCCGAGGCCGCCGCCCGCGCCGACTCGCTGGCCGTGCTGGACCGCGTCGTCACCGACTGCCGGGCCTGTCCGCGCCTGGTCGAGTGGCGCGAGGAGACCGCCCGCACCAAGCGCCGCGCCTACCAGGACTGGGACTACTGGGCCCGCCCGATCCCCGGCTTCGGACCGCCCGACGCCCCGCTCGTCCTGGTCGGCCTCGCCCCCGCCGCCCACGGCGCCAACCGCACCGGCCGGATCTTCACCGGCGACCCCTCCGGCGACCTGCTCTACGCGGCACTCCACGACCTCGGGCTCGCCAACCGCCCGGAGTCCGTCCGCTACGGCGACGGCCTGCGACTGTACGGCGTGCGCATCACCGACCCGGTCCGCTGCGCCCCGCCCGACAACAAACCCAGCACCGCCGAACGCGACACCTGCCGCCCCTGGATCACCCGCGAACTCCAGCTGCTGCGCCCCACCGTACGGACGGTCGTCGCCCTCGGCGGTTTCGCCTGGCAGGCCCTCCTGCCGGCCCTCGCGGACGCCGGCTGGCAGGTCCCCCGGCCCCGCCCCGCCTTCGGCCACGGCGCCCAGGTCACCCTCCCCGCCGTCGACGGCGGCCCCGCCCTCCAGCTGTTCGGCTGCTACCACGTGAGCCCGCGCAACACCAACACCGGCCGCCTCACCACCCCCATGCTCCGCGCCCTGCTACGCACCGCCGCACGGTCGGCGGGGCTCAGCCCCGCGCCGGAGTAGCCGCAGACGGTGTGCGGCCCTGCGGCGGACCCGGCGTCGCGGGCCCGGCAGGATCCGCCGGACAGGCCCTACCCGAACCGGAGCAACTTGTGCCCCGCCGCCCGGGCCCACACCTGCGGCAGGCGGGCTCGGGCCGCCTCGGCGGCGGCGAGCTGGCGCACGTACAGCGCCCCGAGGCCGAAGGGCTCGCCGCTGCCGGCGGCCTGCCCGGCGAGCGTGTCGGCGGCGACCACGGCGTCCTGGTGCTCGCCCAGGAGCTCCTGGACGGCCTTCATCCGCTCCGCGTACCGCTCGGCGGCCGCGCCGACCGCCGGGGCGGCGGTCTCGCCGGCGTAGCGGGCGCGCTTGGCGGCCTTGCGGGCGTCGTGCAGGGCGCGGTCGCGCTGCTCGGCGGGCGCGGTCCCGGCGGCGAGGGCCGCCCGGACGCGCTCGCCGGTGCGGCGTTGCTCGCGTTCGGCGATCCGGGCCAGTTCGGAGGTGGCGGCGCGGTCGGCCCGGCGGCGCAGCGGGGGGTCGGCGAGGAGGGTGGCGAGGCCGTCGGCGAGGGCGCGGCGGCGCGGGCTGTCGAGCGCGGCGACCACCTCGGGCCAGATCTGCCGGTACTCGGCCCGTCCCCACCGCTCCAGCTCCGCCGCGACCTGCTCCGGGCGACAGCCGGCGGGCAGTTCGCGGGCCTGGGCGGCCAGTCGCTCGGCGAGCACCTCGCGGTCCCGCGCGCCGCCGAGGGCGGCGGCGAGCCAGCGCAGTTCGGTGACCAGGTGGTCGGTGGCCCCGGGCGTGAACAGCCGCCGGAAGGTCCGCAGGGCGCTGCGCAGCCGCCGGCAGGCGACCCGCATCCGGTGCACCGCGTCCGGTTCGTCCGCCCGGACGGCGTCGTCGAGGCTGGCCAGCACTGCCACCTGGCCCTCGATGCGGGCCAGCAGCACCTGCCCCACCGTGGCCTCGGGACGCGCCATGAGCACTCACCCCCTCGTCGGGGTCGCCGTGAACGCCATCCAGGTTACTGAACCCGGCCGCGCGATGCCCGGACCGCCGGCTCCCGACCAACGGCTCCGGCCTACCGGCTCCGGAGCATCACGACGACCGCGACGACAACCGCCATGAGCAGGCCCGCGACGACTCCGGCCACAGTGGGGCGAAAGCCCCTCGAAGGGCCAACACGACGCCCAGTGGCGCAAGCTGCGACCAGGACGGACGATACCGGCCCTTCCCCCGGAAGCTCAGTTCGTCCACGGCACGCACACTGCGCCCCGGCCGATCGAACGGAGGAGCGACGTCGGCCGTCGCCGTTGACAGGGCGTCAGGCAGATGAACGACCGCCCTCCGGCAGGAAGCCGCTCCCCCTCACCGGGTACGCACCCTCGTGCCGGGTGTAAGCGTCGTGGCATACTCCGGGGCGTGACGACCTCCACCCATGCGACCAGGGCCCTGCGGGCCGCGGTGTTCACCGCGCTCGCCGTGCCGCTGTCCGCGCTGGGCCAGGTGGTCATCACGGGTCGCCCGCTGCCGCTCTCCCTGGTGGCCGCCGCGACCGCCGTCGTCTTCCTGGTCGCGGCCGCACTGGCCGGCGGGGAGCGGCGGATGCTGCACATCTCCGGCGTGCTGGTGCCGGTCGAGCTGATGCTCAACACCACGTTCAACCTGGGACAGACCGGCTGTGGGCCGATCCTGTCCGAGCACGTGCCCGCGCGCGGCGTGAACCTGCTGGTGTGTGGCGGCGGTTCGGTGGACGGATCGCTGCTGTCCGGCCCGCTGGGCCACGCGGGGTCGCTGGCCCCGGCGGCGACCCAGCTGCTGCTCCTGCTGGTGCATCTGGTGATCGCGCTGGCGGCCGCGGCCTGGCTGCGGCTGGGCGATGCGGCCCTGTCGGGCCTGTCCCGGGCCCTGCGCGCGCTGCGCCAGTCGCTGGCCCGCCCGCTGCGCGCCCTGGTCCTGCTGCTGCTCCCGGCTCCGGTACGCCCGGTGCTGCGGGTGCCGCTGCCGGTGTCGGACCACCCGCGGCCGCGCCGCGAGGACGTGGTGCTGAGCCCGGCTCCCCGGCGTGGCCCGCCGGTCTTCGCGCCTGCCTGCTGATCCCGGTCCCGCCCGTTCGTCTTCGTCGACCGACGGCCGACGGCCGACGACGTCCGCAGGCAGCGCGCACAACTCCCGCGTTCACCATCCCGCCGCACCCGGTGCGGCTCCCCGCGCGCATCCGCGCGCCGCGTACAGGAGTTGACTTCCCATGGCTCAGACCTCCGGCAACCAGCAGTCCAAGCGCATCAGCGCCCGTGAGCGGATCCAGGAGGCGCAGCGCCTCGAACAGCTGGCGGCCAAGCGTCGTCAGCGGATCGTCGTGGCGGTGTCCGCCGTCGTGGTGCTCGCCCTCGCGGGCGGCACCGCCCTCGCGATCAACTCGGCGTCGGGCAAGGACGAGACGCCGGCCGCAGCCGGCGCGCCCGCACCCGCGCCGACCGAGCTGGTCGTGCCGGCGAACGCCTCCGGTCCGGACGGCACGGTGGTCACCTACGGCAAGGCCGACGCCCCGCACACCATGGCGGTGTACGAGGACTTCCGCTGCCCGATCTGCAAGCACTTCGAGGCGGCGAACGGCGAGACGGTCAAGAAGCTGACCGAGGACGGCTCGATCAAGGTCGAGTTCCACCTCGCGGCGTTCCTGGACAGCAGCCTCGGCGGCAAGGGCTCGCACACCGCGCTGGCCGCCGCGGGCGCCGCGCTGAACGAGGGCGTGGACAAGTTCAAGCAGTTCCACGACGTGCTGTACGCCAACCAGCCCGACGAGCGGGAGGACGGCTTCGGCAACGTCAACCGCATCCTCGACCTGGCCGGCCAGGTGCCCGGCCTGAAGACGGACGCCTTCGTGAAGGCCGTCACGGACCGGACGTACGCGCCGTGGGCGGCGAAGGTCGCGGACGCGTTCAACGGCAGCGGGGTGACGGGCACCCCGACGGTCACGGTGGACGGCAAGCCGATCACCCTGTTCAGCGGAAAGGCCACGGTGATGCCCGAGCAGTTCACCGCCCAGGTCAAGCAGGCCGCCGGCCTGCAGTAAGCACGGCACCACCGGCCCGGCCGAACCCCGGCCGGGCCGGCCCCTCCCAGCCACCGGAGTGTGCTGCCATGACCGCCACGACCCCTGTGCACCTCTCCCGCCCCGTCCCCGGCGCCGCCGGCCGTGCGCCGGTCGGCGCGGGCCGGGTGTTCTCCCTGCTGCTGTTCCTCGGCGGGCTGGTCGGGCTGGCCGCCTCGGCCGTCCTGACCGTCGACAAGCTCCGCCTCCTGGAGAACCCCTCCTACATCCCCAGTTGCAACCTCAATCCGGTGATCAGCTGCGGTTCGGTGATGCGCACCGAGCAGGCGGAGGTCTTCGGCTTCCCGAACCCGCTGCTGGGGCTGGCCGCCTTCGGTGCGCTGGCGGCGATCGGGGCGGGGCTGCTGTCCGGCGCCGCGTACCGGCGCTGGTTCTGGCTGGGACTGCACGCGGGCACCCTGCTGGGGGTGGTGTTCGTGCACTGGCTGATCGACCAGGCGCTGTACGACATCGGCGCGCTGTGCCCGTACTGCATGGTGGTGTGGGCGACGGTGGTGGTGCTGTTCTGGTACACCACGCTGCACAACCTGCGCACCGGGGTGATCCCGGTGGGCCCGCGGCTGCGGACGGTCGTGCGGGAGGCGGCGCGCTACCACTGGGCGGTGCCGGTGCTGTGGGCGGCGGTGATCGCGCTGCTGATCCTCAACCGGTTCTGGTACTACTGGAGCACCCTGGCCTGACGCCGCGTCACCCGACGTAGCCCGCGGAGTGCAGCAGCGCGGTGGCGCCGGTGCGCCGGGCCTCCAGGGCCCGGGTGAGCCGGCGCGCCGCACAGGGGTGCAGCAGCGCGGACGCCTGCGCGGGGGTGAAGTACCCGTAGTCGGCGATCTCCTCGACCTGCACCCGGACGGCGGCGCCGGCCCCGACCGTGCCGCCGTCGAACATGAACTGCACGGCGGGGTAGGCGTGTTCACCCTGTCCGGGGATCGGGTCGCGCCACTCGACGACGAGCAGCCGCAGCCCCTCGGCCACCAGCCCGGTCTCCTCGCACAGTTCGCGGGCCGCACAGTCGGCGGGGCCCTCACCCGGGTCCATCGCCCCGCCGGGGAACTGCCACTGGGCGCGGTAACTGGCCTTCAGCAGCAGGACGTTGCCCACCCGGTCGGTGAGCAGCACGCTGCAGCCGACGTAGGCGCGCAGCAGCCCGGCCAGCCAGTCCTGCTCCGAGAGCCAGGTGTCCGTCATCGCGCCTCCTCCGCCGGTGCCCTGTCGCGGTGGCCACTCTGCCGCAACCCCGGTGCCCGATGCGGTGGTTCGTACCCTAGTCCACCCGATCGGGTACCGGACAGGCCCTAGCCGAACACGGCCCGCCGGTAGGCGTTGCGCAGGTCGGTGAGCGGCTGGACGGCGCGGTCGTAGTGGACCTTGTTGGTGAGCAGGAGCGCCCAGCGGCCGAGGCGGCGGGAAATCCAGATGCCGGTGCCGGTGAAGCCGTAGTGGACGAAGGTGCCCTCGGCGGGGTCGGTGCCGGGGGCGTGCTGCCAGGACAGGCCGCGGGCGGGGGCGAGGCCGCCGGTCTGTTCGCGCAGTGACTCGGCGATCCAGTCCTCGCCCCAGGGCAGTCGGGGCGGCGGCGCGAGCAGCGCGGTGAGGAAGCGGGCGAGGTCGCGGGCGGTGGAGAAGGCCCCGGCGTTGCCGGAGACGCCGCCGAGCAGCCGGGCCGAGGGGTCGTGGACGACGCCGCGCAGGTGGCCGCCGGCCTGCTGGTCGTACTCGGTGGGTGCGGTGCGGGCGGTGTCGGCGGGGCCGAGCGGTCCGTACCGGGTGTCGGTCATGGCGAGCGGCCGCCACGCCCAGCGGGCGGCGAGTTCGTCCAGCGGCGCGCCGCCGAGGTCCTCGACGAGGTAGCCGAGCAGGACGGCGGCGCGGTCGGTGTACTCGACGGCCGTCCCGGGGGTGCGGTGCAGCGGGGCGGCGATCACCCCGGCCCGGATCGCGCCGAGGTCGCGTCCGTAGAGCTTCTCGAAGCCGGTGTGCGGGGGCATTCCGGCGGCGTGAGTGAGGAGTTGACGGACCGTCACCATAGCGGCGGGATGCCCGGCGGCGGGCGGCCACCAGCGACCGAGCGGTTCGTCGAGCGGCAGCCGCCCGGCCTGCCGGAGCACCCCCGTGCAGGGCCAGAGCGCGACGATCTTGGTCAGGCTGGCGAGGTCGTACCGGGTGTCCGGCCCGGGGGCGAGCCGCGCGTACGGGCCCTGCCCGAGCGCGCCGTGGCAGCCTTCGCCGAGCGTCCCCCGGGCGTCACCGACGGCCCAGACGGCGCCCGCCCCGACCGTGCGTACACCGCCCAGGACCAGCCGGTCCAGCTCCCCGCCGGGCGCGGCCAGGGCGGGGAGCCGATCGGCTCCTGGCGGTTGGTGGCTCATCCGTCCCCCTCCGAGGCGTCGGTGAGCCTACCCGGCGGGCGGTCGGATCAGGCCGACGCGGGCAGGTCCTTGCCGAGGCAGATGCTCTGCGGGTGATCGCGGTAGATGCCGAACTTCTGAATCGCGCCGTACCCCTCGGACCCGTACAGCGCCACGGCCTCGGGCTGCTCGGTGCCGGTCTCGAGTATCACCCGGGTGCGCCCGGACTCGGCCGCGGTCTGCTCCAGGCGGCGCAGCACCGCCCGGGCCAGACCGCGGCCACGGGCGGCGGGGACCACGAACATCCGCTTCAGCTCGGCGTCACCGTCGCGCACCCCGTCGAACCCGGCCCGCTTGGCCCGCCAGCCCCCGCAGGCGACCGGCCGGTCGTCGAGGTAGGCGATCAGGAACAGGCCGGCCGGCGACTCGAAGTCGTCGGCGTGCAGCACGGTGTCGTCGGGGTCGCCGTAGCGGCGGACGTACTCCTGCTGCACTTCCGCCGACAGGGCCTGGGCATCGGGGTGGGCGTAGCCGGTGACGCGGAACTCGACGGTTCCGGCCACCGCGGTGGTGCTCTCCATGGTTGAAGAGCCTACGACCTGGATTCAGCGGGCCTCGAACCGGGCGACCAGGTCGTCCTTGCCGAACATCCGGGCGGTGTCGACGGCGTTCGGGGTGCCGGCGGTGGGGTCGGCGCCGCCGGCCAGCAGGACGGCGAGCACGTCTTCGGCGCCCTTGAAGACGGCGCCGGCGAGCGGGGTCTGGCCACGGTCGTTGGCCCGGTTCGGGTCGGCGCCGCGCGCCAGCAGGGCCTCGACGGTCGCGGTGTGGCCGTGGTAGGCGGCGAGCATGAGCAGGGTGTCGCCGCGGTCGTTGGTGAGGTCGGCGGGCGCGCCCGCGTCCAGGTAGGCGGCCAGCGTGTCTGCCTCGCCGGCCCGGGCGGCGTCGAAGAGCTTTCCGGCCAGGGCGATCACCTCCGCGTCGGGGGCGTCGGCGGGCTGCTGGTGGGCGGCGTCGGTCATGGCGGGCGGCCTTTCCGGTCTGCGGGTGGCGGGAGCTGCGCGTACCGCACCGTAGCGGCCGGGCGCCGGACCGGGCCAGCGCGCGTCCGGATGGCGGAAGGCGTCATTCGAGCGATCCGGCACCGGAGTGACGGGTGCGCCGACGGACGACACACGGGTGCGCGGGCTCCGCGGCCATTCGAGCGAACTTTCCCGGCCCCCCGGAAACCTCCCGCCCGTCCGACGGGAATGCCTCGCCACGCTGGAACTACGCGCCCCACGGCCCCACCCCTGCCGGTTCGCATACCTCCGTCCCAACTCCAGGGCGGTATTGAACGGGAAAACCACCCATTTGCACCGTTCCATCATCTATTACTTTTTGTCACGATTAGTGCACTTTCCGTAACACTGTCCCGTCCCCCTCCCCGAGGAGCAGAACGTGATCCTCTCGATTTCCGGCATCGTCCTGTTCGGCACCATCGCCTTTCTGTTCTTCCGCAGGGACGGGCTAAAGATCTCCCACGCCGTCGTCTGCGCCCTCCTCGGCTTCTACGTCGCCGGCTCCTCGATCGCGCCGAGCATCACCGCCGGCGGTGCCAGCCTGGCGAGCCTGCTCGGCGGCCTCAAGTTCTAGGCGCCGCCACTCCCCCGCACGGGCCCGGGCGCGGATCCCACCGCCCCGGGCCCCGTCGTACCACGAGCCCCGTCCCCTTCACCCCACCCGTCCCACTCGCCCGGGGAGTCAAGGCATGCCGCTCAACCGCCATCTCAGCAAGGGCCGCGAGATCGCCCGAACCGCCGGGGACCACGCCTCCGACATGGTCGCCCCGCTCTCCGTGATCGGCCGTGGACTGCGCCACCACGCCGGCTGGGCCAAGGAACGCTGGGACGCCACCCCGAAGGACCGCCGCGGCCCGACCCTGTTCCTGACCGCCTCGATGCTGGTCGGCGTCTACCTGCTGCCACACGGCCTGCTGTTCGCCCTGATCGCGCTGATGGCCAGTGCCGCCTGGGCCGGCCGGACCCCCAAGGCACCGCCCGCACCGCCCGCACCGGACGTCGCCGACGTCAAGCTCGGCGCGCTCTACGCGGCGCTCACCCCGTACCTGTGCGGCCCCGAGGAAGCCAACCCGCTGTACCACTACGAGGGCAGCTACAAGAGCGCCTTCAGCTCCTGGGAGTTCGACGACGAGGGCCGGCTCTCCCGGCTGGAACTCGGCTACCCGGCGTACTTCACCGACACCGAGCCAGCCGCCCGGGCCCGGATCGAGCAGGTCGTCCAGGGCAAGGCCGGGCGGGCCCGGGAGTACCGCTTCGACTGGGACGAGGAGTCCAACCGGCTGCGGATCACCGCGCTCGCCCCGCTGCCCACCGACATCGTCGCCCAGCGCTTCGTGGCCGCCCCCGGCGAGATCGTGCTCGGCTTCACCGACGAGGACGGCACCGCCCGGACCATCCCGGTCACCCAGGGCGGAGCGATCACCCAGCAGCCGCCGGTGGTCTGGCGCACCGGCCCGCGCTCGGCCGAGCCGCACCTGCTGGCGTTCGGCGCCACCGGCTACGGCACCTCCAGCCTGATCCGCTCGATCGCGCTCCAGGCACTCCCGTACGGCGACCTGGTGGTGATCGACGGCGCGGGCACCGGGGAGCACGCCTGCCTGGTGAACCGGCCCGGCGTGCACACCGTGGAGACCAGCCTGCGCGGCGCGCTGGCCGCGCTGGAGTGGGCCGCCCAGGAGACCGACCGCCGGCTCGCCGCGCTGAACGCCGCCCGGCACGCCGGCACCGCCCCGCCCGAGGACGCCACCCGGCCGCTGTGGCTGCTGCTGGACCACCCGACCGAGCTGAGCGAGCTCGCCCACGCCGAGGGCCGCCCGGACCCGCAGGACCTGCTGGAGCTGCCCCTGCGGCACGGCCGCGCCGCCCGGGTCACCGTGGTGATCGCCGACGCCGTCGAGGCCGGGGATCGGATCACCCCGACCGTGCGGGCCACCACCCGCGCCCGGGTCGTGCTCGGCCCCACCGGCCCCGAGGAGAGCCGCGCCGCGCTCGGCGCGCCGCTGGACATCGCGCCCGCCGCGCACGCCCCCGTCGGCCGCGGCTACGCCCGGATCGGCAACGGCACACCCGTCCGGCTGCAGGTGCCCGCCACCGTCGACCCGCTGGACGACGAGGCCCCGGCCCCGCTGCGGGACGCGGTGATCGCCCTGCTGCCGCACCGCGACACCCGCACCGAGGCCGCGGCCGACCTGCCGCTCCGGCCGGAGCACCCGCCGGTCGCCCCACCGGCCGAATCGGCCCCGCAGGCCCACCTGGTCGACCTCGCCAAGGGCGAGCCGATGATCCGTTCCCGTCCGATCTCCTGACGGCAGCGGACGGGGCGCCGACGGGTTGCGAATCCCGTCCCGGTACGCTCGTCCCGGAAAGGCCGACCGATCACCAGATGTGAAATAGGTGACACCTGGGGTGATATCCGCGGCCAGATGTGACAAATCGGGCGCCGGTGGGTACAAACAGGGGCGGCACGACAGACGACGCATGTCCCGGGACGGGAATCTTCGTCGGAAGCCGAGCGTTGACCGAACGACGAAGAACAGCGACCACTAGTCCTGTGGGCCATAAGCCCGGGAGGCACGATTCATGAGCGAGCGAGCTCTCCGCGGCACGCGACTCGGGGCCACTAGCTACGAGACCGACCGCGGTATCGATCTGGCTCCCCGCCAGACCGTCGAGTATGCATGTCAGAACGGACACCGATTCGAGGTTCCTTTCTCGGTCGAGGCGGAGATCCCCGCGACCTGGGAATGCCGCTTCTGCGGCCAGGAGGCGGCACTCCTCGACGGTGACGAGCCGGAAGAGAAGAAGACCAAGCCCACGCGCACCCATTGGGACATGCTGATGGAGCGCCGGACCCGCGAGGAGCTGGAGGAGGTACTGGCCGAGCGACTGGCCGTGCTCCGCTCGGGCGGAATGAACCTCGCGGTGCACCCGCGGGACACCCGCAAGAGCGCCTGACCTCGCTCCCGCTTCGGCGGGAGGACGCGAAAAGGGACCCTGGCCACCAGGGTCCCTTTCGCGTTCCCGCCGCCGGTCGGTTCCCGCCCGAAGACGGGAACCGACCGGGTGGGGGTCAGCCCGCGATCGGCGGGCGGTAGCCGGTGTCCGGGCCCTGCGGACCGCGCGGGCCTGCGCCCGGCTCCACCACCTCGCCCTGGATCACCTTGCCGTCCGGGCGGTGGATGCGCAGGTGCTCCTGCAGCCGCATCGCGTCCGCGAACGGATCGGTGCCGGCAGCGACGGTGCTGCGCAGCGCCTTGTCGGCCACCCGGCGCCCGACCGCCCGCCAGAGCGCCCGGGTGGGCGGCAGCAGCAGGGTGAGCGCCACCACGTCCGACAGGAAGCCCGGGACGATCAACAGCAGGCCGGCCAGCACCGTCAGGCTGGTGCCGGTCTGGGGCTGCTCCGACTTCGGGTCCTTGCTCTGCTCGATCGCCGCGGACAGCGCCTTCAGTCCGGCCCGTTTGATCAGCGAACCGCCGATCAGCGCGCCCGCGATGAGCAGCATCACGACGACGAATCCGCCCAACCACGAGCCCACGTGGACCAGCAGCCAGATCTCCAGCACCAGCCAGGCGGTGATCAGCAGCGGCAGCACCCGGCGGAGCTTGCCGCGCGGTGCCGGACGGGTGGGGGTAGCTTGCTGGGTCACGGTACGAATCCACTCCAAGCGGTGCTCTGCGCGCCGCACGGGAGGTCCGGGCCGGCTACGGCACCACCTGGTCCAACGATCCCTCGGCGGCCGGTGTTCCGGCGGCCTTCTTGGGGCGGCGGCCGACCAGCAGGCCCGCGGCGCAGGCCAGCAGGCCCGCGAGGGCCAGCGTCCACTCCGGGACGGCGCCGACCCGGTCGGCGAGCGTGGTGCCGTCGCGCAGCGGGACGACCGCCGACAGCTCGGCCGCGGTCATCTCCCCGGTGCGCTGCACCACCGTGCCGTCCGGGGCGATCACCGCGCTGATGCCGCTGGTCGCGGCGATCAGCACGGCCCGGCCGTGCTCGACCGCGCGCAGCCGGCTCATCGCGAGCTGCTGCTCGGGCTGCCCGGTCTTGGCGTAGGTCGCGTTGTTGGTCTGGACCACCAGGACGCGGGCGCCGCTGTCCACGGTGTCGCGGACGATCTCGTCGTAGGCGACCTCGAAGCAGATCACGTCGCCGATCCGGGCCGGACCGAGCTGCATGACGCCGTTGTGGTCGCCGGGGTAGAAGTCCCGGGCGACCCGCTGGAGGCGGGTGATCACCTTCATCAGCTGGGCGCGGAACGGCACGTACTCGCCGAAGGGGACGGGGTGCTGCTTGGTGTAGGAGGCGCCGGGGCCGGTCTTCGGATCCCAGACGATGCCCTCGTTCTGGACGTGCTGCGCGTCCGGGCCGTCCACCAGGGTGCCGACCAGGGTGGGCACGCCGATCGTCCTCACGGCCTGGTCGATGCGCTGGTAGGCGAGCGGGTCGCTGAACGGGTCCAGGTCGGAGGAGTTCTCCGGCCAGATCACGATGTCGGGGCGCTCGACCTTGCCGGCCGCGATGTCGGCGGCGAGGCGCTCGGTCGCCGCCGCGTGGTTGTTGAGGACCATCATCGGGCGGCCCAGGAAGTCCATGCCCGGGTTGGGCACGTTGCCCTGGACGATGGCGACCTTCACGGTGTCGGCCGGCGCCGTCGGCACCGGGACGAGGTAGCCGGCCAGCAGCGCGGCCACCGCGCCCAGCGCCGCCAGCGCGGCGGCCTTCGGGGCCTTGAGCGGCCCGCGCAGGCGCAGCGCGGCCCAGGCCAGCAGCGCGCCCGAGAGGGCGACCGCGAAGGTCACCAGCGGTGCGCCGCCGAGCGCTGCCAGCGGGGTGAAGGGGGTCGCGGTGTTGGCGAAGGCGAGGCGGCCCCACGGGAAGCCGCCCAGCGGCAGCCGGTCGCGCGCCCACTCCTGGGTGATCCACAGACAGGCGGCCCAGAGCGGCCAGGCCGGCAGCCGGGAGGTGAGGGCCAGGCCGCTGCCGAGCACGGCGAGGAACAGCGCCTCGACGACCGACAGGCCGACCGTCGCGTCCCAGCCGACCACCCGCAGCCAGCTGAGCAGCATCAGGAAGAACGGCAGGCCGAAGGCGAAGCCCGTCCAGGCCGCCTGGCGGACGGTGCGGCCCCGGGTGAGCAGCGAGAGCGCGGCGACACCGAGCAGCGACAGCGGCCACAGGTCGAAGGGCGGGAAGGCGAGGGCGAGCAGCAGGCCTGCCAGGGCCGCGAGGCCGGTCCGGGGAAGACCTGCCCGGACCTTGGCCACGGCACGGGCGGCCCGGCCGGGCCTGGGCGCCGACTCCGCCGGCTCGGGGGCGGCCCCGGACCGCTCCTGGGTGACGGGCATGGCCACCGGCGCACCATCTTCCTGGGTCTTGCTGTTCGGACGCTGTCCGAAGAAGGTACCCCGGAACGTCGGTGAAGCGTGAGGTCAGGGTGGTAGCGACGGCAGGCCCTTGGCGGGGGCGGCCCGGTGACGGGGTCGGCGGGGTCAGCGGCTCGCGTACCGGACCTCGTCCAGCGGCCACCGCTCGGCGAGCCAGGCGCGGACGGCCCGGTACAGCGGGGCGTCGAGTCCGGCGCGGTCGGCGCGGACCCAGGAGCTGACGACCGCCACGGACGGGTCCTCGCGGTCGGGGTAGAGGTAGACGCAACCGATCACCTCGCCCCCGGCGGGGTCCAGGACGGTGTAGGTGAAGCCGGTGCGGTTCGCGAAGTCGGCGGCGTGCCCGCGCAGGTCGGCCAGGTTCTGCTCCGCCGTCATCCCGGCGACGGGCGGCCAGTTGCGGCCGACGAAGCCGGGGGTGGCGCGGATGTGCTCGATGCTGCTGGTCCAGGCGGCGAGGTCCGAGTCGTTGTGCTGCTCGCCCAGGGGCTCCAGGCGGAACTCCGGGGCGAGCAGCTCGCGGGGGACGGTGAAGTCCGCGGGCACCAGTGGGTGGGTCGTCATGGCGATCAACCTAGGGCCCTTCTCCGCACTCCCGCCTGGGTTTATTCGGCGGCCCGGTGCACGGTGCGGCCGCGGACGACGGTGCGCAGGCAGGCCGGCAGGGGGCGGCCGGGGGTGAGGTCGGGCAGGCCGGGGGTGCCGGAGCGCGGGTCGGTGGACCAGCCCGCCACCCGGGAGTCGGGGGCCTGGACGACCAGTTCGTCCGCGGCCCAGATCGCGTAGCTGGCGACCGCACCGGGCACGAGCACGCCGTCCTGGTCGCGGCCGATCGCACGCCAGCCGCCGCGGGTGTGTGCGGTGAAGGCGGCGCGTACGGAGATCCGGTGCTCCGGGGTCCGGTGGAAGGCGGCCGCGCGGACGGTGCCCCAGGGGGCGAGCGGGGTGACCGGGGCGTCCGAGCCGAAGGCCAGCGGGACGCCGGCGCGCAGCAGGGCGGCGAAGGGGTTGAGCGCCGCGGCCCGCTCGGCACCGAGCCGCTGGACGTACATGCCCTCCGGGCCGCCCCAGGCGGCGTCGAAGGCGGGCTGGACGGAGGCGGTGAGGCCGAGTTCGGCGAAGGCGGCGATGGCCTTGTCGTCCAGCGCCTCGGCGTGCTCGACGCGGTGGCGCAGGGCCTTGACCCGCCCGGCGCCGACCCGCTCCCCGGCGGCCCGGACGCCGTCGAGGACGGCGGTCACGGCCGCGTCGCCGATGGCGTGGAAGCCGGCCTGGAGCCCGGCCTCGGTGCAGGCGGCGACGTGGTCGGCGACCTGCTCGGCGGTCAGGTAGGCGGTGCCGGTGTGGGCGGCGTCGGCGTACGGGGTGTGCAAGCAGGCGGTGTGCGAGCCCAGCGCGCCGTCCACGAAGAGGTCGCCGCCGGCGCCCACCGCGCCGAGCCGGCGGGCCGTCTCGACGCCGCCCAACTCGCCCCAGTAGCCGAAGACTTCGGGCCCCTCCTGGTCGGCCGCGAGGGCCAGCAGGGCGGCCAGGTCGGCTTCGGAGGAGATCTCCGGGCCGGCGCACTCGTGCAGCGCGCCGATGCCGAGCTCGGCGGCCCGGGTGAGGGTCGCGCGCTGGGCGCGGTGGCGCTGCACGGGGGTGAGGTGGGCCAGCGCGGTCTGCCGGACGGCGTGGTGGGCGTCCTTGGTGAGCGGGCCCTCGGCGGAGTGGCCGGGCCGCTCGGCCAGGCCGCCGGCCAGGGTGCGCAGCGCGGTGGTGGCGAGGGCGGAGTGCACGTCGGTGCGGGAGAGGTAGAGCGCGGCGCCGCGGGCGGCGGCGTCGAGTTCGGCGAGCGTGGGCGGGCGGCCCTCGGGCCAGCCGGTCTCGTCCCAGCCGTGGCCGATGAGCACCCCGCCGGGCTCGGGGCGGGCGTCGACGAAGTCCGTGACGGCGGCGAGGGCAGCGGTCAGCGAGGGGCTGCCGGTGAGGTCGAGGCCGGTGAGCGCCAGGCCGGTGGCGGTGGCGTGCACGTGGGCGTCGACGAAGGCGGGGGTGACCAGGGCGCCGTCCAGCTCGACGATCTCGTCGGCGGTGGCGGCGTACGCCTCGGCGGCGCCGTCGCTGCCGACCCAGGCGATGTGCTCGCCCTCGACGAGCATCGCGGTGGCGAAGGGGTCGGCGGGGCTGTAGACGGCGCCGCCGCGCAGCAGGACGGTCCGGGGGGTGCGTTCGGTCATGCCGCTAAGTCTGCACCTGCGGGGTTCGCGCTCAGAGCTTCGGGGGTCGGGCCTCGTACGGGGTGGAGAGGACGACGGTGGTGCGGGTGGAGACGCCGGCGGCGCTGCGGATGCGGGCGAGCAGGTCCTCCAGGTCGCCGGGGGCGCCGACGCGCACCTTGAGGATGTAGTTCTCGTCGCCGGCGACGCTGTGGCAGGCCTCGATCTCGGGCAGGCCGGCCAGCCGTTCGGGGGTGTCGTCCGGGGCGCTGGGGTCGAAGGGTTTGACCGAGATGAACGCGGTCAGCGCCAGATCGACGGCGTCGGGGTCGATGATCACGGTGTAGCCGCGGATCACCCCGCGCTGTTCGAGGCGGCGCACCCGCTGGTGCACCGCCGAGGTGGACAGGCCGGTGGCCTTGCCCAGGTCCGTGTAGCTCATCCGGCCGTCCTCTAGGAGCAGCTGGACGATGCGTTGGTCGAGATCCTCCACAGTGCGCAAACCTACCCGGTCGGGGGCACGGGGGCGCACGCGGTGTCACAACGGGCGGCCACAGGTGTCAGCCGGGCAAATGCCGGGCGAATGTGGCGGTGGATGTGGCCAAGGACACACCCGGTGCATCACGGTGCACCGGACCGCAGGGTTATGAGCCCGAATCGCAGGGAAGTGCTGGTCTTGGCCCCGGGCGACCACGCCGGGCCCGATCCGAGGGGGATCCTCATGCCGACTGACCAGCGTGCCCTGGGCGCCGACGAGACCGACGATACGACCGGCCGCGACGACCTCGCGGTCGATCACGGCCACGGCCCGGGCATCGATCCGGGCGAGGCCGAGACCTGGGACATCTTCCGGGTCCACTGCCCCGAGTGCCGCCGCCCGATCGCCCTGGTGGCCGACGAGGAGCGGCTGCCGCAGCACGCGCTGCTGCCGACCGCCTGGAACCCCTTCGCCCCCGCGCTCTGCCCGGGCTCGGGCACGCCGACCGACGACCTCGACGAGGTCGAGAGCCCCGCGGACGCCCGACCCGCCGGGCTCGACGCGCTGTTCCGGCTCCCCACCGAACTCGACTGGCGCACCCAGCCGTTCTCGCACGCGGTGGCGCACCCGCCGGTGCGCACCGCCGCCGTCACCCCGGCCATCCCGGAGCAGCGCCGCCACCTCGTCCGGCGCTGATCCGGCCGCCCGCACGGGCGGGTCGACGCAGCGCCGAAGACGCCTCCGGCCGTCACTCCGCACCCTGGAGTGACGGCCGGAGGCCGTTCGTAGCGGGCCTCGGCCCGCGGTTCGGTTCCTGCTTCGGCCCGTGGTTCGACCCTCGGTTCAGTCCTCGGTGCGGCCCTCGGTTCAGTCCTTGGTGCGGCCCTCGGTTCAGTCCTTGGTGCGGCCCTCGGCTCAGCCCTCGGCTCAGCCCTCGGCTCAGCCCTTGGTGAGGTGGCGGCCGATCACCAGGCGCTGGATCTGGTTGGTGCCCTCGACGATCTGCAGCACCTTCGCCTCGCGCATGTAGCGCTCGGCCGGGAAGTCCTGGGTGTAGCCGTAGCCGCCGAGCACCTGGACGGCGTCGGTGGTCACGCGCATCACGGCGTCGGTGCAGAACAGCTTGGCCATCGCCGCCTCCTTGGAGAACGGCCGGCCCGCGTCCCGCAGCCGGGCGGCGGACAGGTAGAGCGCCCGTCCGGCCTCGATCTGGGTGGCCATGTCGGCCAGCATGAAGGACAGCCCCTGGAAGTCGGCGATCGGGCGGCCGAACTGGCGGCGGGTGCGCGCGTAGTCGACCGCGAGGTCGAGCGCGGCCTGCGCGACGCCGACCGCGCAGGCGGCGATGCCGAGCCGGCCGGAGTCCAGGGCGGCGAGCGCGATCTGGAAGCCCTGGCCCTCCTCCCCGATCAGCCGGCCGCGGGGGATCCGGGCGCCGTCGAAGTGCAGCTGCGCGGTCGGCGAGGAGCGCATGCCCATCTTGTGCTCCGGCGGGGCGGCCGACAGGCCCTGGGCGTCGCCCGGGACGAGCAGGCAGCTGATGCCCTTGGCGCCCTCGCCGCCGGTGCGCACCAGGGCGCTGTAGAAATCCGCCCGGCCGCCGTGGGTGATCCACGCCTTGGTGCCGTTCACCACGTAGGCGTCGCCGTCGAGGTCGGCACGGGTGCGCAGCGCGGCCGCGTCCGAGCCGGACTGCGGCTCGGAGAGGCAGTAGGCGCCGAGCTGCTCGCCGGAGAGCATCCCGGGCAGCCACTGGGCCCGCTGCTCCTCGGTGCCGAAGGTGGCCAGCGCGTGGCAGGAGAGGGTGTGCACGCTGACGCCGAGGCCGATGGCCAGCCAGCCGGCCGCCAGCTCCTCCAGCACCTGGAGGTACACCTCGTAGGGCTGCTCGCCGCCACCGTACTGCTCGTCGTAGGGCAGGGAGAGCAGGCCGGCCTCGCCGAGGGTGCGGAAGACCTCCCGCGGGAAGCGGCCGGCGGCCTCGTCCTCGGCCGCGCGGGGCTGCAGCTCGCGCTGGACCAGATCCCGGGTGAGGCTCAGCAGCTCGTGGGCCTCCTCGCTGGGCAGCTGGCGCTCCACGGCTTTCACAGGGGACGGGGTCATGGCGGCGGTCGCCTCCTCGTTCGGGCGCCGAACCGTGGTGTGGCTGGTCCGGCGCGGGTGTGGCAGGTCGGCCCGACCGGCACCGGATCACGGTGAACGGCCGTTCACAGGCATGGCGATGCGAGTATGCCGGAAACCCGCGTCGCCGTCACGATCACCCTGGAGGAACTGGCCGGAGTGGTGGGCTACGGCACCGTAGGGTTGACGTTGTGGCTGCATCCGGAACCCTCTCCCCCGCCCTTCCGCCCGCTACCGGCGACGCGCTGGCCTCGCTCGCGGCGGAACTGTGCGCGCTGCCGCCGTCCTGCGGACCGGTGCGGCTGGTCGCGGTGGACGGGCACGCGGGCTCGGGCAAGACGACCTTCGCCGGGCGGCTGGCGGCGGCGCTCGGCGGGGCGCCGGTGGTCCACCTCGACGATCTGGCCACCCACGCCGAGCCCTTCGCCTGGGCCGGGCGGCTGCGTGCGCAGGTGCTGGAGCCGCTGGCGGCCGGCCGGGACGGCGCGCACAGGGTGTACGACTGGACGCTGCGCCGCTTCGCGGGCACGGCCGCGGTGCCGGCCGCCCCGGTGGTGCTGGTGGAGGGTGTCGGCGCCGGGCGACGGGCGGTGCGGCCGTGGCTGGCCCGGGTGATCTGGATGGAGTTGGACGCCGCCTCGGCCCGGCGGCGCGGCGAGGAGCGCGACGGGCCGGAACTGGCCGAGTTCTGGGCCGGCTGGGCCCGGGCCGAATCGGCGCATTTCGCCGCCGATCCGAGCCGCCCGTTCGCCGGGACGAGGGTCGACGGGGTGACCGGGCGAATCACGCCGGGCACCGTGGGTGAACCTTCAACAAGCCCTTGACCTGCGGCATCGCCAGGTTCTAGGTTCTCATCAGCTGCCGGAACGGGATGTTCCGGCCGCCTCGGACCCGGCGTCCCCGACTTGTTCCCCCGTGAGCCGGGGGCGCCGTCCGGTCCCTTTCCGAATCACGCTCCCCCACCGCCGATTGGGCCGCCACCCGCTCAACGACCGCTCGCACGATCGCATTTGACTCCGTGCGGCACCCTTCCGGATCAGCGCCACGCCGGTACGATTCCTCGCAGGCGCATATGCGCCCGGGGGCTTCCGACCACCGGCCCGGCTGCACGCAGGCAACCCGCCACCGAGCCCCGGGCCAAGCCGCGGGGGGCGTGAGTGACGACGGTGGACAGTTCCGACAGCAACGCGGGCGGCCCGGACCGGCTCGCCGACCGCGCGTGGCAACGTGCCATGGACGCCTACACGGCGGGCGCGTACGCCCGTGCCGAGGAGGAGTTCCGCGCGGCCGTCCGCCTGGACCCGGGCATGGCCGACGCCTGGCTCGGCCTGCACGCGCTGCGCAGCGACACCTCGGCGGCGCTGCTGGCCATGTACCGCAACCAGAAACGGTTCGGTGAGCAACGGCACCGGCACCGACGGCCGCTCAGCTCCTGGTACTGGCTGGGCTGGTGGGTGCAGCCCGTCCTGGAGGACGCCCGCGACCTCGCGTTGGCGCACGCCTCGCACTGGTTGGACGGCCGCCACCTGGCCGAGTTGGACCGGGCGCTGGAACAG
This sequence comes from Kitasatospora sp. NPDC087861, assembly GCF_044742585.1. Lineage (NCBI taxonomy): Bacteria > Bacillati > Actinomycetota > Actinomycetes > Kitasatosporales > Streptomycetaceae > Kitasatospora > Kitasatospora sp. NPDC087861. Next base: position 41,785 of record NZ_JBIUUS010000019.1, on the reverse strand, counting down.
TGCCCGGCGCCCAGCGAGGACCCGTCCGCCCAGTTCCTGTACGCCTGCCGGTCCTATCTGCTCAAGGACTGGGAGCAGTTGATCCGGGACACCGACCGGTTACTGGACGACCCGCTGCTGGGCATCGAGGCCGGGCTGTTCGCCGGCATGGCACGCGTCCGGCTGGACATGTGCGCCCAGGCGCAGGCGCCGCTGGCCGCCTCGCTGGCCCGCTGCCGCTCCGAGCAGCCGCAGCGCAAGGAACTGCGGTACTGGCTGGCCCGGGCGTACGAGGGGGCCGGGCGCAGTGCGGCCGCGCTGCCGCTCTACCGGGCGGTGCACCGGGCCGATCCGGTGTTCATGGACACCGCGGCGCGGCTGGCCGCGATCACGGCGGAGGACGCCCTGGCGGACGACCTGCCCGACGGCCTGTCGGACGGCTTGTCGGGCGGCCTGTCGAGCGGTCTGTCGAGCGGCGGTTCGCCGGCGGGCGGTCGGTCGGCCGGGATCGAGGACGTCGAGCCGGACGAGGCCGACCTCCAGGACGAGGCCGGGTACCCCGCGACGGGCGGGTTCGGCGACGGGGCGTCCGGGTTCACCGGCGGGCCCGGGTACGCCGAGGAGGCCGGGTTCACCGAGGGACCGGGATTCGCGGACGCGCCCGGGTACGCGGACGGGCCCGGGTTCGCCGCGGGGCCGGGCCAGGGCGTCCCCCCGGCTCCGGACCCCGCACCGCAGGCGGCCGGCGAGCGATCGGGTGCACCGGGCGGCTCCGCCGCACCGGCGCCGCTGCCCGTCCGCGCCGAGGCCCAGCCCCGTACCGTCCCCGGGCCGGCCGCCCAACCGGTCGACGACGAGCGCGAGTTGGACGCCGCGCTGGCGGAGCTCTCGCTGATGGTGGGCCTGGAGCCGGTCAAGCGCCAGGTGCGGGCGCTGTCGGCACAGCTGCGGATGTCCAGGCTTCGGGCCGCGCAGGGCCTGCCCGTCCAGCCCCCCAAACGCCACTTCGTCTTCTCCGGCCCCTCCGGCACCGGGAAGACCACCGTGGCACGGATCCTCGGACGCGTCTTCCACGCCCTCGGACTACTCTCCGGGGACCACCTGGTCGAGGCCCAACGAGCCGACCTGGTTGGCGAGTTCCTCGGCCAGACCGCGGTCAAGGCGAACGAGTTGATCGACTCCGCGCTGGACGGCGTGCTGTTCATCGACGAGGCGTACAGCCTCTCCAACTCCGGCTACACCAAGGGCGACGCCTACGGCGACGAGGCGCTCCAGGTGCTGCTGAAGCGCGCCGAGGACAACCGCGACCGCCTGGTGGTGATCCTGGCCGGCTACCCCGAGGGCATGAACCGGCTGCTCGCCACCAACCCCGGCCTCAACTCCCGCTTCACCACCCGGGTCGACTTCCCCAGCTACCGCCCGAACGAGCTGACCGCGATCGGCGCCGCGCTGGCCGGCCGGGACGGCGACGGCTGGGACGAGGACGCGGCCGAGGAGCTGGCCAGCATCTGCACCCACGTGGTCCGCGAGGGCTGGATCGACGAGCTGGGGAACGGCCGGTTCATCCGCACCCTGTACGAGAAGTCCTGCGCCTACCGGGACCTGCGGCTCTCCCTGCTGCGCGAGCCGCCGGGCCGGGAGGACCTGGCGACCCTGCGCCTGCCCGACCTCGTCCAGGCCTACGGGGAGCTGATCGACGGCCGCGGCTGAGACCGGCTCCCCTGGGCGGGTCCGGCCACTTCCGCCGGGCGCGCGAGGCCGGAGCACGCTGATCCACCGCGAATCGTCGGACACGCCCTCGCACGCTCACCCTCGGAGCAGCTTCGCCTCGCGCTCGGGGTCGAGCCCGACGTTCGGTCGGTCGGCGCGCTGCGGGGCGCCGCCGCCGATCGACTGCAGCCAGGCCCAGGTGTCCTCGACCGTCTCGGCCACCGGCCGGCAGCGCAGCCCGGCGCCGACCGCCCGGGCCACGGACGCGCCGTGCAGGAAGTCGTACAGCTCGCCGGGCGCCAGCCAGATCGGCAGCTCCGTCCACGGCTCGACGCCGGCCGCCAGGATGCGCTCGGGGTCGGTCCAGCGCAGGTCGGCGTCCGAGCCGGTGCCCCGCACACAGGCCTCCAGCAGTTCGCCCATCGTGGTGTGGCCCGCCGGGCTGACCACGTTGTACGGGCCGCCGAGCCGAGCCGCCACCGCGTCCAGGGTCCAGATCGCCAGGTCGCGGGCGTCGATGTACTGCAGCGGCAGGTCACGCGGGCCGGGGGCGAGCACCGGGCCGCCGCGGGCGATCCGGTTCAGCCACCAGGGCAGCCGGCCGATGTTCTCGTACGGGCCGAGGATCAGCCCGGCCCGGACGAGCAGGGCGCGCCCGCCGAACTCCGCCTCCAGCGCCAGCTCGGCACCGCGCTTGGCCTCCGCGTAGGGCACCTCGCCCTCGGCGTCCGGGGACGACGCGACCACCGGCGCCGACTCGTCCGCCCCGCCGACCAGCGGGTAGTCGTACACCGACCGGCTGGAGACGTACGCGTAGTGGCCGACCCGGCCGTTGAGCAGCCGGGCGCTGTCGCGCACCGCCGCCGGGGCCCAGGACCAGGTGTCCACCACCGCGTCCCACTCCCCCGTCGCCAGCGCCGCGAGCCCGCCCTCGGCGGTGCGGTCGCCCGACAGCACGGTCACGCCCTCGGGCGCGGGCTGCGTGCCGCGGTTGAGGGCCGTCACCTCCCATCCCCTGGCCAGCGCCTCCTCGGCGACGGCCCGTCCGACGAAATTCGTTCCACCCAGCAGGAGAAGCCTCATGCCGACCACCCTGCGCCCAGGGTGGCCGGCATGGGAAGAGCTGAACGCTCAGGGCGGAATCGCCCGCAGCGGACACGCCGTCAGCGGAACGGGGAACCTCAGCCGGCGGACCGGTGGTCGGGGTCGTGCATCTCGCCGACCAGCTCCTCCAGCACGTCCTCCAGCATGACCACGCCGAGCGTGCGCCCGTCCTGGTCCAGCACGGCGGCCAGGTGGCAGGTCGCGCGACGCATCGCGCCGAGCGCGTCGTCCAGCGGGAGGCTGCCGCGCAGCACCGTGATCGGGCGCCACAGCCGGGCCGGGACGGGCGCGGACGGGTCCTCCACGTCGAGGACGTCCTTGAGGTGCAGGTACCCCAGGTAGCCGTGGCCGGCCGGGTCGCCGTCGGTGACCGGGAAGCGCGAGAAGCCGGTGCGCAGGGCGAGCTCCTCGACCTCCGCGGCGGTCACCTTGGTGTCCACGGTGACCAGTTGCTCGGGCTTGAGCAGCACCTCGGTGACCGGTCGGTGGCCCAGCTCCAGGGCGTCCTCCAGGCGCTCCTGGCGGCCCTCGTCGAGCAGGCCGGCGTCCCGGGAGTCGACCAGCAGATACATCAGCTGCTCGGTGGTGAACACCGACTCGACCTCGTCCTTGGGCTCGACCCGGAAGAGCTTCAGCACACCGTTGGCGAACGCGTTCAGCACCCGGATCACCGGGGCCAGCCAGCGGGCCAGCCGGTCCAGCGGCGGGCCGAGCCAGAGCGCGGCCTTCTCCGGGCCGGCCATGGCCATGTTCTTCGGCACCATCTCGCCGATCACCATGTGCAGGAAGACCACGACGGCCAGCGAGATCCCGTACGAGAGCGGGTGCATCAGACCGGACGGGATGCCGATCGCGTGGAACGGGCCCTCCAGCAGGCTCGCGATGGTCGGCTCGGCGAGGGCGCCGAGTCCCAGCGAGCAGACGGTGATGCCGAGCTGGGCGGCGGCCAGCATCGCGGAGACGTTGGACAGCGCGTGCAGCACGGTGCGGGCGCGCTTGTGGCCGGCCTCGGCGAGCGGTTCGACCTGGCTGCGGCGCACCGAGACGACGGCGAACTCGGCGCCGACGAAGAAGGCGTTCCCGAGCAGCAGCAGGACGGCGACGGCCAGTTGGAGCGCGGTCATCGGGCGTCCTCCTGGCTCTCACCGAAGGAGGCCGGTGCGCTGGTGCGCTCGACCCGGACCTGGCTGGTGCGGTGCCGGTCGACACCCGTGACGGTGAGGCGCCAACCGGGCAGCTCGGCCTGTTCGCCGACCTCGGGCAGCTTGCCGAGCAGGTCGGAGACCAGGCCGGCCAGCGTCTCGTACGGGCCGTCCGGGGCGTTCAGGCCGATGGCCTCCAGCTGGTCGATCCGGGCGCGGCCGTCGGCCTCCCAGGCCGGCAGGCCGTTCAGCGGGGGCAGCGACAGCAGCTCGGGGCGGTCGGCGGGGTCGTGCTCGTCCTGCACCTCGCCGACGATCTCCTCGACGATGTCCTCGACCGTGACGACGCCGGCGGTGCCGCCGTACTCGTCGACCACGATGGCCATCGGCTGGAGGCGGCGCAGCTGGTCGAGCAGCCGCTCGGCGGGCAGGGTCTCGGGCACCAGCAGCGGCGGCGACGAGAGCCCGCCCACCCGGACCAGGCCGCGGCGGGCGGCCGGGACGGCGAGGGCGTCCTTGAGGGTCACGATGCCGGTGACCTCGTCCAGGCTGTCGGTGTAGACCGGGAAGCGGGACAGGCCGGTGGCCCGGGTCAGGTTGACCACGTCGGAGGCGGTGGCGTCGATCTGGAGGGCGGCCACGTCGATCCGCGGGGTCATCACGGACTCGGCGGTCAGCTCGCTCAGGCCCAGGGTGCGGACGAACAGGGTCGCCGACTCCTCGTCTATCGCGCCGGCCTTGGCCGAGTGGCGGGCCAGCGCGACCAGCTCGGCCGGGGTGCGGGCGTGTTCCAGCTCCTCCTGCGGCTCGACGCCGAAGGCGCGGACCGTCCGGTCGGCAGCCCCGTTCAGGAAGCTGATCAGCGGGCGGCAGACGAAGGAGAAGGCCATGTGCGGGGCGGCGACCGCGCGGGCCACCTGGAGCGGACGGGAGATCGCCCAGTTCTTCGGGACCAGCTCGCCGATCACCATCTGCACCACGGTGGCGAGCACCATGCCGACCACCACGGCGACGCCGCGGGCGGCCGAGGCGGGCACGCCGATACCGGTCATGACGGGGCTGAGCAGGGTGGACAGGGCCGGCTGGGCGAGCATGCCGACCACCAGCGAGGTGACGGTGATGCCGAGCTGGGCGCCGGACAGTTCGAACGAGAGGTGCCGCAGGGCACGGGCGACGCGGCCGGACTTGGCGTCGCCGGTCGCGGCGGAACGTTCCACCGCCCCGCGTTCCACGGTCACGAAGGCGAACTCGGCGGCCACGAACAGGCCGTTGGCGAGGATCAGCAGGAGGGCTGCGAGCAACAGCAGCCAGGCGGTGATCACAGTGCCGCCTGCCTTCCGCTGACAGGAAGGTGGGCGGCGCAGGTACTACCGGACGGATCGTCCATCGAGGGGGAGTGTCACTCCTCAGGTCGCTTTCGGGCAGGGCGGAAGCTTTGCCCTGCTTTTACCAGCGTAGACCATACCGGGACGATGGTAGGAGGAGTGTTCGGACCCGCCCGACCGAGGATTCCCAGGTCGGAGCGGGTCCGGACGGCCCTGGCTGGGCTCGGGCGGGCCTGGATGGGCCTGGATGGGGTGGTGGCGGCCCGGGGTTCAGGCCTGGGCGTGGTGCTCGACCAGATCACGCAGGGCGCGGGCGTCCGCGATCGCCTGGGCCTTGCCGACGCCGGACTGGATGCCGACCGCGGCGAGCGAGGTGCCGTCGGCCAGGTCGAGGGTGGCCCACGGGTCGCCCTGGCGGAAGTTGACCCGGACGATCTCGGCCCAGGAGAGCCGGCGGCTGCGGACGAAGTTGACCACCGTCACGCCCTGCGCGTCGGCGCTCACCCGGGGACGGGCCAGCATCAGGCCCACGCACGCGAACAGCACACCGCTGGCCGCCATCATGATCCGGTCGTTGAGCTGCCAGTTCTCCGGGAGCAGCACGGCCATCACGGCGAACAGCACCACCAGCAGCACGCAGACCGGCAGCAGCACGGCGCGGGTGCGGCGCGGCGCCCAGGTGACGGGGAACTCGACGGGCGGCGTGGACACGTGGGATCTCCGGTGGGGTGGTTCAGGGGAACGGTCGCTCCCGGGAAGGCTCGTTCCGGGAACGGCGGTCGTCGCGGACGGCGGTTCGGGGCGGGGCGCGGATCCGAGCGGGCGGATCCAGCAAAGGGCGGGGACGCCGACCGGCGTCCCCGCCCCATTCAACCGTTCCTTACCCGCATCGCGGCGGGCGCGGTCGCCGCCGCGCCGCTCAGAGGCGGCAGGCGTGGATGTTGGTGACCAGGATGGCCCGGGCGCCGATGCTCCACAGGTCGTCCATGATCTGCTGGGCCTCCTTGCGGAGCACCATCGAACGCACCGCCACCCAGCCCTCGGTGTGCAGCGGGGAGACGGTCGGCGACTCCAGGCCGGGGGTGAGCGCCACGGCGGCGCCGACCTTCTCGGCCCGGATGTCGTAGTCCATCAGCACGTAACGGCGGGCCACCAGCACGCCCTGGAGGCGGCGCAGGAACTGCTCCACGCGGGCGTCCTCGCCCGCGCCCTTGGGGCGGATCACCACGGCGTCCGAGATCAGGATCGGCTCGCCGAACACCTCCAGGCCGGCGTTGCGCAGGCTGGTGCCGGTCTCCACCACGTCGGCGATCACGTCGGCGACGCCCAGCTGCACCGCGGTCTCCACCGCGCCGTCCAGCTTGGTGACGGTCGCCTTCACGCCGTGGTCGGCGAGGTGCTGCTCGACCAGCCCGGTGTAGGAGGTGGCGATCCGCAGGCCCTCCAGGCCCTTGACGTCCTCGACGGCCACGCCTTCGGGGCGGGCGAAGCGGAAGGTCGACCCGGCGAAGCCGAGGGCGAGCACCTCCTCGGCGTTGGAGTGCGAGTCCAGCAGCAGGTCGCGACCGGTGATGCCGACGTCCAGGCGGCCGGAACCGACGTAGACGGCGATGTCGCGCGGGCGCAGGAAGAAGAACTCGACCTCGTTGTTCGGGTCGACGAGAACGAGCTCCTTGGGGTCCTTCCGTTGGCGGTAGCCGGCCTCATGGAGCATCTCCGCCGCGGGACCCGAGAGCGAACCCTTGTTGGGGACGGCGATGCGCAGCATGGGAGGTTGGTTCCTTACCTGTTGGGAGGGGTGTGCAGTTCGAACCGGGTGTCGGAGGTGCTTTGTCGGACCGGGTCTCTTCGGACCGGGTCTAGAGGTACTTGTAGACGTCGTCGAGCGTCAGCCCACGGGCGATCATCATCACCTGAACGTGGTACAGGAGCTGCGAGACCTCCTCGGCCGTCTGCTCGTCCGACTGGAACTCGGCGGCCATCCAGACCTCGGCGGCCTCCTCGACGACCTTCTTGCCGATCGCATGGACGCCCTGCTGGACGAGCTGCGCGGTACGGGAGGACGAGGGGTCGCCGGTGGCGGCCTTCTGCTGGAGCTCGGCGAAGAGCTCCTCGAATGTCTTCGAAGCCATGATGGACTCACCTTACGGCGTGCTGGGTCACGGGCGGTAAACGGTCCCGGACCGTGGACGGTCCGATGGACGTCCACGGTCCGGGTCCGGACGGTCCGCTCAGAGCGCGGCGCGCAGCACCGCGGCGGTCGCGACGGCGGCGGTGACGGCCTCGTGGCCCTTGTCCTCGGCGGAGCCGGGCAGGCCGGCCCGGTCGATCGCCTGCTCCTCGTTGTCGCAGGTCAGCACACCGAAGCCGACCGGGACGCCGGTGTCGACGGTGACCTGGGTGAGGCCGGCGGTGGCCGCCTGGCAGACGTAGTCGAAGTGCGGGGTGCCGCCGCGGATCACCACGCCGAGGGCGACCACCGCGTCGTAGCCGTGGTCGGCGAGTCGCTTGGCGGCGACCGGCAGTTCGAAGGTGCCGGGGACGCGCAGCACGGTCGGCTCCGCGACGCCCAGTTCCTTGAGCGCGCGGTGGGCGCCGTCCAGCAGGCCGTTCATCACCTTGTCGTGCCACTGGGCGGCGACGACGGCGACCTTGAGGTCGGCAGCGCCGTCGATGGTCAGCTCAGGGGCTCCGTGGCCACTCATGTTCGTACTTCCTGTCCGTCGTGATGGGGGCGGGCGTGTTCAGGGGCCCGTGGAGGAGGGCGGTGTGGTCAGGAGCCGAGGCCGGGCAGGTCGTGGCCCATCCGGTCGCGCTTGGTGCGCAGGTAGCGCAGGTTGTGCTCACCGGGCGCGATCTCGACCGCTTCGCGCCCCTTGACCTTGAGGCCGTGCTCGGTGAGCGCGGAGACCTTCTCCGGGTTGTTGGTGAGCAGGGTGAGCGAGCGGACGCCGAGGTCCACCAGCATCTGCGCCGCGATGCTGTAGTCCCGGGCGTCGGCCGGCAGGCCGAGGTCGAGGTTGGCGTCGACGGTGTCGCGCCCCTGCTCCTGGAGTTCGTAGGCGCGCAGCTTGTGCGCCAGGCCGATCCCCCGGCCCTCGTGGCCGCGCAGGTAGAGCACCACGCCGCGGCCGGACTCGGCGACCCGGTGCAGCGAAGCCTCCAACTGCGGGCCGCAGTCGCAGCGCAGCGAGCCGAAGACGTCGCCGGTCAGGCACTCGGAGTGGACCCGGACCAGGACGTCCTCGCCCTCGGGCAGCCGGCCGTCGGCGCCGAGACCGCCGGCCACCAGCGCGATGTGCTCGACACCGTCGATGGTGCCCTTGTAGCCGACGGCGGTGAACTCGCCGTGGACGGTGGGCAGGGCGGTGACGGCGGCCCGGTCGACGTGCAGCTCGGTGCGGCGACGGTAGGCGATCAGGTCCTCGATGGAGATGATCGCGAGGCCGTGTTCGCGGGCGAAGGCGACCAGTTCGGGCAGCCGGGCCATGGTGCCGTCGTCGTTGACCACCTCGGCGATCGCGCCGGCCGGCGGCAGTCCGGCGAGCCGGGCCAGGTCGACGGCCGCCTCGGTGTGGCCGGGGCGGACCAGCACCCCGCCCTCGACCGCGCGCAGCGGGAAGACGTGCCCGGGGCGGGTGAGGTCGCCGGGCTCGGTGCCGGGCGAGGACAGCAGCCGGACGGTGCGGGCGCGGTCGGCGGCGGAGATGCCGGTGTCGACCCCCTCGCGGGCGTCCACCGAGACGGTGTACGCGGTGCCCTTGCGGTCCTCGTTGACCTGGGTCATCGGCGGGAGCTTGAGGCGGTCCAGCTCCTCGCCGGTCATCGGGGCGCAGATCACGCCGGAGCTGTAGCGGATGGTGAAGGCCATCAGCTCGGCGGTGGCGGCGGAGGCCGCGAAGACGATGTCGCCCTCGTTCTCCCGGTCCTCGTCGTCGACCACGACCACGGCACGGCCTAGGGCGATGTCCGCGATCGCCCGCTCGACCGGGTCGAGGACGAGTTCGAGGTCGAGGGTGTGGTTCTCGGTCATACCGTGGCTCCCTGCGGGACGGTGGCGGAGTTGACGCGCGGCTCACGGGTGCTCAGCCACCACGAGCGCAGGCCGAGCAGCACCAGGACGAAGTAGAGCGAGTAGGTGAGGCCGGAGAAGGAGTAGCCGCTGTTGAAGGCGAACGGGACGCCCACCACGTCGACGGCGATCCAGGCGAACCAGAACTCCACCCAGCCGCGGGCCTGGGCGACCATCGCGGCCAGCGTGCCGACGAAGATGTAGGCGTCCGACCAGGGGCTCCAGGACAGGCTGGGGTAGGACGTGAACAGCCAGGCCAGCGCGACGGTGCCGGCCGCGGTGCCCGCAGCCAGCGCGGCCCGCTCGGGCCAGGTGGCGAACCGGACGGCGATCGTGCCGCTGTCCCGGCGGCCCCGCCGCCACTGGCTCCAGCCCCAGGCGGCGGTGACGATCACGATCAGCTGCTTGCCGATCAGACCGGGGACGTGGCCCCCGAGGTAGGCGGCGATCAGCACGACGCCCGACAGGAGTTGGACCGGCCAGCTCCAGACCGAGCGGCGCCAGCCGAGCGCGAGGGCGGACATGCCGAGCAGGTTGCCGAACATGTCGGCCCACTTCACGTGTTCACCGAGGACGGTGAACGCTTCTCCGCTGAGCCAGCTCACTTGGACTCTCCGGCGATCGTCGGGGGGAGGGCGCGGGAGTCGAGCAGCCGCTCGACGTACTTGGCGAGCACGTCCACCTCGAGGTTGACGCTCTCTCCGACGGCCTTGGCGCCGAGCGTGGTCAGCGCGAGGGTGGCGGGGATGAGGCTGACGGTGAAGCTGTCGCGCGCGGCCTCCACCACGGTGAGACTGACGCCGTCGACCGTGATCGAGCCCTTCTCCACCAGGTAGCGGGAGATGGTGTCGGGCAGCGAGAAGCGCAGCACCTCCCAGCGCAGGGCGCCGGCCGCGTCGCGCTCGCCGGGCTCGCGGCTCAGCAACGTGCCGGTGGCGTCGACGTGGCCCTGGACGAGGTGTCCGCCGAGCCGGGCGCCGAGCGCCATGGCGCGCTCCAGGTTGACCCGGGAGCCGGGCTTCAACTCGCCCAGGCTGGAACGGTGCAGCGTCTCGGCCATCACGTCGGCGCTGAACTCGCTGGTGCCAGAAGCCAGTTGGTCGGGGGTGTCGACGACGGTCAGGCAGACGCCGTTGACCGCGATGGAGTCGCCGTGCCGCGCATCCGTACAGACCACCGGGCCGCGCAGGCGGATTCGCGAGGAGTCGCCGATCTCCTCGATCGACACGACCTCGCCGAGCTCTTCGATGATGCCGGTGAACACCCGGGTTCTCCTCGCGCTTGGGGCGCGGACTCCGGGGCGGCATTAGGGAGATGACACGGACGGGCAACGGTGCGCAGGCCGACGGCACGACCCGTCGCCGGGATGCCGAGGCCGCCGGGAGATCGCTCGCCCGGCCCGGGAGACACTGCTCCCGCCGTTCACCTGGCCGTGGCCCACCGGGGGGCCACGGGTATCGCTGTTCGTCCGCCCGCGCACGCCTCCCATCCGGACTTTAACCGTCGGTCCAGGAATTTCACCTGGTCAACCGGCCGCTGGCTGCGGACGGGTCGCGGACTGTAACCGCCGGTTCGGATTTTCACCGACCCCGGAGTGCGCTGAACGTCACTGCTGTCGTGGTCATTCTGCCACGGCCCGCGCAAGTCCAGGGAGAGCCTTCCGCTGTGGGCTGTTTCACGCGGTTGCGGGGAATGCGCGGCGGGGTGACTCGGAGCCGCGGGCAGGGCTACGGCGGGGCCGCGGTGACTCAGAGCGTGGCCGGCGCGGCGATCGGCATGAAGTGGGTGACCACGGGCGGGTGTGCGAGGTAGCACAGTTCGCCCTCCGAGCAGACCGGTCGGATCCGCCACATCGGACCCGCGTACCCGCGCAGGGCCTCCTCGTCGCGCCAGCGGGTCAGCACAATCACCCGGTGCCCGTCCTCGGTCACCGAGCGCAACAGCTCGCCGCCCAGACAACCGTCGGTCTGCCCGAGCTGCGGGATCACCTGTGTGGTCAGCAGCACGCAGAACTCCTCGATGCGACCGGCCAAGACCTGTCCGGCCCAGATCCTCACGATCACGACCACCACCTCCGAGGGGGAGCCCTTGGCCCCATTATCAGGGTAAAACCGCTGGTGGGGAGGGGTAGGAGGAAGCTTTACCGACGGCTTGGGCCGCCCTGCGGCTCGGGATCCGGAAAGGGGCTCGGTTAGATTTCCGGTATGACCACCACACCGGAATCTGTCAGCCCGTCAACCATCGCTCCGGATGCGCCGGGCAGCCTGTTCGCCGCCCTCCGCGCGGGGGCGCTGACCGACCCGGACCAGCTGCGCGAGATCTACGAGCAGCCCGGCGACCACGCGCGCCGCAAGCAGGTCGACCACCTGCACGAGGTCGCGCGACGGCTGATCGCCTGTTCCTCGCTGGTGTTCGTGGCCAGCGCCGATGCCGCCGGACGCTGCGACGTCTCCCCGCGCGGCGGGCCGGCCGGGCTGGTCTCCGTCCTCGACGAGTACACCCTGGCCATCCCGGACGCCACCGGCAACAAGCGGTTGGACACCCTGCACAACGTCCTGGAGAACGGTCGGGTCGGGCTGATCTTCGTCGTCCCGGGCCGGGACACCACGCTGCGGGTCAACGGGCGGGCCTGCGTCTCCACCGACCCGGAGCTGCTGCGGCAGCTGACCGCCGTCGGCAAGCCCCCGCGCAGCGCGATCGTGGTGGCCGTCGAGGAGGTGTACGCGCACTGCCCCAAGGCCTTCCTGCGCGGTTCGGCCTGGAAGCCGGAGAACTGGCTGGCCAAGGACGCCCAGCCGACCTCCGCGGAGATCACCCTCTCGCACCTGCGGGACGACGCGCTGACCATCGAGATGATCGAGCAGAACGAGCGGGAGGCGCTGCTCTACCGCTACGAGTGACGCGGTGGTCCCGTGATGCGGTGCCCCCGTTGTCGCTGCACTCCCCGGCGACGCGACGCTCCCGCGTCGTGCTGTGCTCCCGCGTCGTACTGTGCACCCGCCTCATGCTGTGCTCCCGCGTCGTGCGACGCGATGCCGCGCGGCGGCCGGCCCGGGTGGACCGGCCGCCGCGCGTCCGGCGCGCACCCGGCGCGCATCCGGCGCGCTCAGGCGGCCTTGGGCAGGTCCACCACCGGTGCGCCGTCGGCCGCGCGCTGGACGGCCTCGACGCCCTTGTGGGCGGCCTCCTTGCTGGAGTACCCCTGGCCGGTGGCGACGATCTCGCCGTTGCCCGCCTTGAGCCGGAACCGGTACTTGCCGCCGGCGTCCTCGTAGATCTCGAACTTGCCCACCATCCGGGCCACCTCCTCATGGGACGCGCGGGGCGCCCCTGTGGTCAGCCCCCCTCCAGCACGGTGCGCCCGCCGACCGAGCGGCCGCACCCGATCGGGGGCCGGACGGGTGATGCCGGTCCGCCACGGGTTTTCGGGGTGCCGGGGCGGGTGCCGGTGGCTTGAATGGACGGATGGACTGCGTCTTCTGCGCGGTGGTGGCCGGGGCGGAGCCCGCGCACCGGGTGCTGGACGACGAGGCGGCGGTGGCGTTCCTGGACCGGCGGCCGCTGTTCCCCGGCCACGTGCTGGTCGTACCCCGCGCCCACCACCGCACGCTGGCGGACCTGCCGGCCGCCGAGGTGGGGCCGTTCTTCCTCCGGGTGCAGCGGGTGGCGGCCGCGGTGGAGCGCGGGATGGGCGCGGCGGGGAGCTTCGTGGCGGCGAACAACCGGATCAGCCAGTCGGTGCCGCATCTGCACGTCCACGTGGTGCCGCGCAATCCGAAGGACGGGCTGCGCGGGTTCTTCTGGCCGCGGGGGAGGTACCCGGACGAGGCGGGGGCCGCGGAGGTCGCGGCGCGGCTGCGGGCGGCGCTCGGGGACTGACGGACTGGCGGGGTGGTGGGGTCGCCGGGGGTTCGGGGGCGCCCAGGGGAATCGGGGGCCGAGGGGGACGAGGGGGCTGAGGGAGTCGGGGGCGTTTCGTGTACGGCCCGCCGTCGGCCACTTCCCCGCGTTTGTAAGCCAGTTTCACCAACCCTCTTGACAGGTATAGACCACTCCGCTTGAGTCGGTGTCGGCCCCGCACCGGCCCGCACCCCGGTCGGCCGTCCCCCCGCGACGCGCCCCCGCGCGGGCCCGGTTCCCCGGCCCCGCTCAGGTCCCTGTCTCGACGACGTGCGGCCCCCACCGCACAAGGGGTGATGACGTGTCATTGAAACGCCTGCTCGCGCTGCTCTCCGCCCTGATCACGGCGTTGGCGGTCGCGGTGTTCCTCCCCGCCTCCGCCAGTGCCGCCGCCTGCGGCACGCCGTGGAGCGCGGCGACCGCCTACACCGGCGGCGCGGCCGTCTCGTACAACGGGCACAACTGGACCGCCAAGTGGTGGACCCAGAACGAGGCCCCGAGCACCGGCGGCACCGGTGTCTGGGCCGACCAGGGCTCCTGCGACGGGTCCACCGGCTCCACGCCCGGCACCTGCGACTACCCCGCCTGGGTCGCCGGCCGCACCTACGCCACGGGCGACATCGTCCGGTACACCAACGGCGGCTACTACCGCGCCACCCACGACAACCCGGGCTACGACCCGGTCATCAGCACCTGGTACTGGGAGCCGTACAGCTGCGGCTCGACGCCCACGCAGCCGCCCGGCACGGGCGGATTCCCGGTCAGCCAGGCCCAGTTCGACCAGATGTTCCCGGGCCGGAACTCCTTCTACACCTACCAGGGCCTGATCGACGCGCTCAGCGCCTACCCGGGCTTCGCGACCACCGGCAGCGACACCGTCCGCAGCCAGGAGGCGGCCGCGTTCCTCGCCAACGTCAGCCACGAGACCGGCGGGCTGGTGTACGTGGTCGAGCAGAACACCGCCAACTACCCGCACTACTGCGACACCTCGCAGCCGTACGGGTGCCCGGCCGGGCAGGCCGCGTACTACGGGCGCGGGCCGATCCAGCTGAGCTGGAACTTCAACTACAAGGCCGCCGGCGACGCGCTCGGCATCGACCTGCTGAACAACCCGAACCTGGTGCAGACCGACCCGGCGGTGGCCTGGAAGACCGGCCTCTGGTACTGGAACACCCAGAACGGGCCCGGCACCATGACCGCGCACAACGCCATGGTCAACGGGTACGGCTTCGGTGAGACGATCCGCAGCATCAACGGCTCGCTGGAGTGCAACGGCAACAACACCGCGCAGATGCAGCACCGGATCAGCCTGTACCAGAGCTTCGTCCAGATCCTCGGCACCGTCCCCGGGGGCAACCTGAGCTGCTGACGGCTCTTCGCGCGATGACGCCCCTCCGGGTCTGACCCCCCGGACCGTCAGACGCCCCGCTCCGCTCGGCCGGTCGACACACGTCGGTGTCGGTACGTTGCCGAGCGTAGCGGGGCGTACTCCTGTGGGAGCAGCGGGGAGCGGGCGAAATCGTCGTTCCGGCGGACGATTTCGCAGGTCACGACGACCTAGGCTCACAGCCATGAACGAACTCGCCCGCCTTGTGCAACAGACCGCCGACCGGCTCGCCGGCCAACACGTCGGCGCGGTGGTCGCCGGGCTGGCCGGCGGCGACGTGGAGATCCGCGGCGCCGGGCGAGCCGGCCCGGGCGGCGCCGTGCCCGGGCCGCACACCCTGTTCGAAATCGGTTCCGTCACCAAGGTGTTCACCTCGCTCGTCCTCGCACGGCTGGTGCTCGCCGGCTCCGCCGGATCCACCGCCGGGCCCTCCGCCGGGCCCTCCGCCGGGCACTCCGCCGGGCACTCCGCCGGATCATCTGTCGGATCAGCCACCGGGTTCGACGCCGGGTTCGACGCCGGACCGGGCGTCGGACTCGACCAACCGCTCGCCGACGTGCTCGCGGGCATCCGGCCCGGCGGTGTCACCGTCCCGGACAGGGGCGGGCGGCCGATCACCCTGCGGCACCTCGCCACCCACACCTCGGGGCTCCCCCGCCTGCCCCGGGGGCTGCTGGCGACGGCGCTGCTCAAGCCCAACAAGCCCGATCCGTACGCCCATTGCGACACCGCGTACGTACTCGCCGGGCTCGCCCGGACGAGGCTGCGGGCCGCACCCGGGCGCAGCTTCCGCTACTCCAACCTCGGCGCCGGGCTGCTCGGCCTGGCTCTCGCCCACCGGGCCGGAACCGGCTACGAGGAGTTGGTGGCGCGTGAGGTCTGCCAACCGTTGGGGCTGGTGGACACCTGTGTGCGCGAGGGCCGGGAGCAGGCCGATCGGCTGGCGCAGGGGCACACCGCCGGCGGGCGGCCGGTCCCGCACTGGGAGCTCGCGGACATCCCCGGCATGGGCGGGCTCCGGTCGACCGCCGCCGACCTGGCGATATTCCTGCGGGCCCAGCTGGCCGCCGACCGCGAGCCGGACGCGCCGCTGGCGCCCGCGATCACGCTCACCCGGGAGACCCGGCACCGGGTCAACCCGTTCGCCTGGATGCACCTGGGGTGGCTCGCCCACCGCCTGCACACCCAGCAGGGCGGTCACCTACAGATCTGGCACAACGGCGGCACGGGCGGGTTCCGCTCCTTCGTGGCCTTCGATCCGGAGAAGCAGGTGGGGGTGGTGGTCCTGGTCAACACCCGCCGTTCCGCCGATCCGGCCGGCACGACCCTGCTGCGCACGCTGCAGAACGAGTTCGCGACGGCGAGGTGACGAGGTGCGGTGGAGGATCTTCCGACGGGGAGGGTGGACTGACGAGGAGCACACGAGGTCGGGCAGAGGGCGGGGTGAGGCCGTGGGCAGGGTGAGGTGGAGGATGGGGTAAGGCCATTTCGGGGCCAAGAGGTACCAATTGGCCCTGTTCGGGGGTCCGGCGGTCGGTCGATGCTCAGGGTCCGACAGCTGCGGTTCCGGTTGTGGTGTTCGCTCAGCGGGAGGTGACCGAGGTGGCGGTGGTGTGGCCCTTGGCCCGGGCGCGGTCGATCGCGGGTGGCGGCGGGCGGCTCGGCCGGGTGGTGCGGGTGCACCGTCGGTTCCGGCCGATGTCGTGGCGCGCCCGGACGTGGGTGGACGCCGCCGCGGCCGCCGCCGCCGCAGCGGCCTGGCCGGCGACCGGGGAGTGGTGGCCCGCGCCCGTGGTGGCGGCCGTCGCGCTCACGGCCACGAGCGGCTACGGGTGGCTGCGGCCGACGCCGGGCCTGCGGTCCGTCCACGTGCACGAGGGCGGGCTGGTGCTGGTCGGGGCGGACGGCAGCGAGCGGCCGCTGCCGTGGGATGCGGTGGAGGCCACCGAGTACTCCCCCGGCGGGCGGCGCGGGGTGGGCGAGGGCCGGATATGGCTGGTCGGCGTGGACGAGCCGCTGGCGGTGGCGCATCTACGGCGGCTGGACGGGCTCTTCCGGGAGCTCGACGAGCGGCTCTCCCCCGGGCTCCGGGGTGCACTGCACGAGGCACTGCGCACGGAGGGGGCCGTCCGGTTCGCCCGGGGGCGACTGTCCGTGACGGCCGGCGGGCTGGTGCACCGGCCGCCGCACCCGCTCGCCGCGACGGAGGCGTTCCGGTGGGCGGAGGTGCGGTCCGCGCAGGCCTCCGACCTCGGGGAACTGGAGATCCGCACGTACTCGGCCGGCCTGCCGCTCACCTTCCCGGTCCCGAACGCCGGCGCGGCGGCGGCGTTCATCGAGGAGGTCCGGGACCGGAGCCTCTGACCGGCCGGCAACCAGAGGGTTGGATTACCGAACTCACCGCTCTACAGTGGGTTCGGTTCTCCAACTGATCCCGCACGCCCTCACAGGAAAGGCGACCGCCATGCGCGACGCCGTGATCGTCGAAGCAGTCCGTACCCCCGTCGGGAAGGGCAAGCCGGGAGGGGCGCTCTCGGGTGTCCACCCGGTGGAGTTGCTCGCCCACACCCTTCAGGCGCTCATCGGGCGCAGCGGCGTCGACCCGGCCCTGGTGGACGACGTCATCGGCGGCTGTGTCGACCAGGTCTCCGAGCAGGCCATGAACACCACCCGTTACGCCTGGCTCGCCGCCGGGTTCCCGGAGTCCGTCCCGGCGACCACCGTCGACCGGCAGTGCGGCTCCTCCCAGCAGGCCGTCCACTTCGCCGCGCAGGGCGTCATCGCGGGGGCCTACGACCTGGTGGTGGCCTGCGGGATCGAGTCGATGAGCCGGGTGCCGATGTGGTCCAACGTGCCGCCGGGAGCGGACCCGTTCGGCGCCGCGGTCGCCGCCCGCTACCCGGGCGGGCTGATCCCGCAGGGCGTCAGCGCCGAGCTGATCGCCGCCAAGTGGTCGATCTCGCGCGAGGCGATGGACGAGTTCGCCACCGCCTCGCACACCAAGGCGGCGCGGGCCCACGCGGACGGCCGGTTCGAGGCCGAGCTGGCCCCGGTGCCGACGGGTGACGGCCGGCTGGTGGCGGCGGACGAGTCGGTGCGCCCGAGCACCACACCCGAGGTGCTGGCCGGCCTGCGGCCGTCCTTCGCCGATCCGGCCTTCGCCGAGCGCTTCCCGCAGATCACCTGGTCGGTGACGGCGGGCAACAGCAGTCCGATCAACGACGGCGCCTCCGCCGTGCTGATCACCAGCAGTGAGACCGCCGCCCGGCTCGGCCTGCGCCCGCTCGCGCGCTTGCACTCCTTCGCGGTCACCGGCTCCGATCCGCTGCTGATGCTCACCGGCGTGCTGCCCGCCACCGAGCAGGTCCTGCGGCGCTCCGGGCTCTCGCTCGCCGACATCGACCTGTTCGAGGTGAACGAGGCCTTCGCCAGCGTCGTCCTGGCCTGGCTCCAGGAGACCGGCGCCGATCCGGCGAAGGTCAACGTCAACGGCGGCGCGATCGCCCTCGGCCACCCGCTCGGCGCCAGCGGCACCCGGCTGATGACCACCCTGGTGCACGAGATGCGCCGACGCGGCGCCCGGTACGGGCTGCAGACCATGTGCGAGGCGGGTGGTCTGGCCAACGCGACGATCCTGGAGGCGCTCGATTAGGGCGTGTCCCACCGGGCGGGCCCCACCGGGCGTGTCCGACCGTTCCCGTCGGGCGTGCGACGCGGATCGGGTCGGAGGCTCCCTGATCCCGGCCGACCCCTAAGGGTCCGCACCCGCACGCCCCGGAAGGGATCTCTCCATCGCTGAGGGGACGTCAACTTGCCTGCCCCCGACCTACCGTCGCTCACATGAGTCGACTTCGCACCACCGCAGCCGCGGCGGCCCTGCTGCTCGCCCTGCCCCTCTCCCTCGCCGCCGCGGTGCCGGCCCTGGCCGCGCCCGCCGCTCCGGCCGGTGCCTCCGCCACCCCGACCGCCCCGAACACCGTCCACGTCGATCTCCCGCGTCCGACCGGCCCGTACGCGGTCGGGCAGGAGGTCCTGCACCTGGTGGACCAGAACCGCCCGGACCCGTGGGTCCCCTCGGCCGGTCCACGCCAGCTGATGGTGTCGATGTACTACCCGGCGAAGGCCGGGACGGGCAGCGCGGCACCGTACATGACCTCGGCGGCAGCCCGGATGCTGCTGGACGGGAAGATCGAGGGCAACACCATCCCGACCGAGGCGGTGACCGGCACCCGGACCTGGGCGAAGTCCGACGCGCGCCCGCAGGGCGGCCACTTCCCGATGGTGGTGCTGTCACCCGGCTTCACCATGCCGCGGGCCTCGCTGACCAGCCTCGCCGAGGACCTGACCAGCCACGGGTACGTCGTCGCGCTGGTCGACCACACCTACGAGAACACCGGGACGACCTTTCCCGACGGGCAGACGCTCCCGTGCGTCATGTGCAACAAGCTGACGACCCCGGAGTCCTGGGCGGGTCTGGACGAGAGCCGGGCGAAGGACGTCTCCTTCGTCATCGACCAGTTGACCGCCCGCCCCCACCCGGCCTGGCGCTACGCCCGCATGATCGACCGCGACCGGATCGGCATGGCCGGGCACTCGGCCGGCGGCGCCTCCGCCGTCCCGGCCCTGCTCACCGACGACCGGATCCGGGCCGGGGCGGACCTGGACGGCAGTATGGACGTCCTGGTCCCCGCCGCCGGCATCGGTGGCAAGCCCTTCCTGATGATCGGCCACCCGCTGCCCGGCGGCGACGAGGACATCAGTTGGTCGAAGAGCTGGCCCAACCTCGACGGCTGGAAGCGCTGGCTGACCGTCGCGGGCTCCAACCACGGCACGTTCACCGACTTCCCGCTGTTCTTCGAGAAGCTCGGCCTGCCCCAGCCTCCCGGCACCACGATGTCCGGCCAGCGGGGCATCGAGCTCACCCGCGCGTACGTGGCGGCCTTCTTCGACCTGCAGCTGAAGGGTGTGCCGCAGCCGCTCCTCGACGGGCCGACCACCGCCAACCCGGAGGTGCTCTTCCACCCCTGAGCGCCACGCCTGGGCGCCCCCTGAGAGCCCCTGGGCTCCCTTCCCCGAAGACCGCCCGCTCTCTGAACGCGGCCGCCGGCAGCCCGCCGGCGGCCGCGTCGGCGTGCGCCGCCCGTCGCTACGCGGGCACCGCCGCCGAGGCGATCGGTTCGAGCAGCCGGTGCGGGCGGACCAGGGCCCGGGAGACCGGATCGTCCCAGCGGCCGCCGGTGCGAGCGGGGTTGGGGCGCATCACGACCTCGGCCGGCGGCACGGGCCCGCCGCCGCAGTGCGGACAGGAGCCGACGACGTCCAGGTCGGCGCCGCAGACGGCGTGCGCGAACAGGTGGTGCGCGCCGCCCGCAGTCGCGTGCCGACCACCCCAGCGGCTCAACTGGTAGAGCGGCCCCCACAGTTCGAGGCCGGCCCCGGTGAGCAGGTAGCCGTGGCGCAGCGGTGCCTGCCGGTACGGCTCCTTGCGCAGCACACCGGCCGCGACCAGGGCGTTGAGGCGGGCAGTGAGGACGGCGCGGGGGATGCCGAGATGGGCGAGGAAGTCGTTGAAGCGCTGCACACCGTAGAAGGCGTCGCGGACGATCAGCAGGCTCCAGCGTTCGCCGACCACCTCCAGGGCGCGGGCCAGTGCGCAGTCCTGCTGTTCGTAGTCGGTTCCCAGCGCCATGCGGGCCAGCCTAGTCCACTCGCCCAATAGGTTCAATGAACAGACCAATGATGGTAGCGTACCGATCGAGACAAAGGTTCATTCACCAGACCTATAGGTCCGCGCCCCGGAGGGGACACCCATGCCTCCCGCACCGCCCGGCTCCTCCCCCGCCACCGCCGCCGCGCCCGCCCGGCCCGGTGCCACCCTGGCCGCCACCGCGACCGCGACCGCGCTGGTCACCGTCGCCTACACCGCCCCCACCGCCTCGCTCGCCGCCACCGCCCAGGCCGCCCATTTGGGAACCGCCGGGCGGACCTGGATCCTCACCGGCACCCTGATCGGCATCTCCGCGCTGCTGCTCACCGCGGGGAGCGCCGCCGACGACCACGGCCGCAAACGGGTCTTCACCTTCGGCGTGCTGCTGTTCGCCGCCGCCGAGGCGCTGGCCGCGCTGACCCCCGGCGGCGCCGTCTACCTGGCCGCCCGGGTGCTCCTCGGCGTCGCCTCGGCCGCCGTCCTGGCGCCCGCGCTCGGCCTGATCAGCCACGCCCACCCGCCCGGGCCGGGCCGGATCCGGGCGCTCGGGGTCTGGGGCGCCGCCGTCGGCCTCGGCATCGCGGTCGGCCCGGTGTACGGCGCGCTGGTCGAGCAGCACGCCGGTTGGCGCGCGGTCAGCGGCGGGATCGCGGTCGTCTCGGCGGCCGTGGCGGCCTACTCGGCCGCCGTCCTCACCGAGTCGCGGGCCGAGCGACCGCGCGCCCTCGACCCGTACGGGGTGCTGACGCTGGCCGCCGGGACGTCCTGCCTGATCGCCGGGCTGGCCGAGGGCCGTGGCGGCTGGGGGCGGCCGGTGGTCGTCGCCCTGCTGGTGTTCGGGGTGCTGCTGCTGGCGCTGTTCGGACTGGTCGAGGCGAAGGTCCGGGAGCCGATGCTGGACCTCGCGCTGTTCCGCAGCCCCGGCTTCGTCGCCGCCACCGGCGGGGCTCTGTTCACCGGGCTCTCGCTGGTCGGCTTCATGAGCTACCTGCCGACCCTCCTCCAGGGCGTGCTGGGCCTGTCCGGCCTGGCGGCGGGCGGGGTGCTGGCACTCTGGTCGGGACTGTCGGTGCTGTCCGCGCTGCAGGCCCGGCGACTGGCGGCGCACCTGTCGGCCACCGCACAGGTCGCCGTCGGGCTCGCGGTCTGCGGCCTGGGCCAGGCGGGCCTGTACGGGCTGACGCCGGGCTCCACCTGGCTGCGGCTCGCACCGGGGCTCGCGGTGGCGGGTATCGGCAGTGGGGTGCTCAACGCGGCGCTCGCCCGGCTGGCGGTCGGCAGCGTCCCGGCGCACCGGGCAGCCATGGGATCGGGTGCCAACAACACCTCCCGGTACATGGGTTCGGCGCTCGGCGTGGCGGTGACGGTGGCCGTCGTCGGCCCGGCCCCGCCTGGAGGCCCCGGCCGCGAGGCCGCGGCGCGCGCCCTGGCGGCGGGCGCGGACCGGGCCGTACTGGTCGCCGCCGGCCTCTGCCTGGTCGGCGCACTGCTCGCCCTGGCCGCCCGCGCCGCCGAGGCCCGGGACGCCGGCCGGGCCCGCGACGGCGGCGCCCCTGGGGCGACCCCGACCCGGGAACGGGTCGCGGCACCGTGAGACGCCACATCCGCGGGACATCGGACCGGCCGACCTCCTGTGCGCGCGGGCCCGTTGCCGGCTGTCCGCACGCCCACGTCCCTGCACGAGGGTGAGCGGATCGTCACGAGCGGCGAGTACCTCACCGTCGACGTCCCGCCCGGCCGCTACCGCGTGCGGTCCTTGCCCTGCGAGCCCGACCAGTCGGCGGACTACTACCTGAAGACCTGCTGCCGCTACGGTGAGCGGTCCGCCGGGGCCGCGTGCGAAGATGGCAGGGCTGGTTGAAACGATCTCCGGACGGTTCTCTGGCCATGGTGAACGACAACGAGCAGCACCGGGGCGAGCCGCAGCAGGACGCCCTGCTGATGATGCCGATCGCGACGGCGCTGGTCGAGGCCGACGGGCGGATCCTGCACTGGAGCAGCGACGCGGAGGCGCTGCTCGGCTACTCCCCGGAACAGGCCGTCGGCGCCAAGGCCGCCAAGCTGGTGGTCGCCGACGAGCACCGGCCCGCGGTGCTGGAGCTGTTCCAGCAGATCCTGAGCGGCCGGGCCTGGTCCGGTGTGTTTCCGGTCCGGCACCGGGACGGACACCTGGTGAACCTGGAGTTCCGCACCTACCCGATCACCGGGCCCGACGGCCGCCTGCTGGTGCTGGCCGTCGCCTCCGAGGTGACCACGCTGCGGCGGATCCAGGCGGATCTGGCCGTGCTCGACGGCTTCTTCAACCAGTCCCCGGTCGGCATGGGCGTGTTCGACACCCAGCTGCGCTTCGTCCGGCTGAACGAGGCGCTGGCCCGGGCAAACGGCCTGCCCGCCGGGGAGCACCTGGGCCACCGGCTCACCGAGGTACTCCCCGGAATCAACGGCGCCGAGGCCGAGGCGGTGATGCGGCGGGTGCTGGAGAACGGCAGGCCGGTCGTGGACACCCGCTCGCACGGCCGTACCCCGGGTGACCTGCGGCACGACCACGCGTGGTCCGCCTCGTACTTCCGGCTGGAGGAGCCCGGTGGGCGGGTGCTCGGCGTCAGTACCACCGTCATCGACATCACCGAGCGGTTCCGCGCCGACGCCCGGGCGGCGCGGGCCCAGGAGCGGCTGGCCCTGCTGGTCGACGCGACCGCCTCCATCGGCACCACGCTCGACCTGCGGCAGACCGCCCGGGAGCTGGCCGAGGCGATGGTGCCCAGGGTGGCCGACATCAGCGGGGTGTTCGCCCTGGAGGCGCTGGTCGCCGGGCGGCACGTCGACCCGCCCGACCCTGCCACGCCGCAGCTGGTCCGCCGACTGGCCCTGTCCAGCACCGACCCGCTGTACCCGGCCGAGATGCTGCCCGTGGACTCGCTGTACGAGCTGCCGCCGGACTCCCCGTACACCCGGGCGCTGGCCACCGGGCGGACGGTGGTGGTGCCGTCCTGGGAGCTTCCGCTACTCAGCGACAGCATCACCGAGCGCCGCCTCCAGGCCTACCGCGGCGAACGGCCGCGCTCGGTGCGGATCACCCCGCTGCGGGCGCGTGGCACCACGCTCGGCATGGTGGTGTACTCGCGGCGCGGCGATCGGGAGTCCTTCGCGGAGGCCGACATCACCCTCGGCGACGAGCTGGCCTCGCGGGCCGCCGTCGCGATCGACAACGCCCGGCTGTACCTGCGCCAGCACCAGACCGTGCTGGCCCGGCAGCAGGCGCTGCGCGAGGCGAAGGCCGCCCAGGAGCGGCTGGCGCTGGTCAACGCGGCGTCCGCCCGGATCGGCACCACTCTCGATCTCGCCCAGACCGCAAAGGAGTTGGCCGAGGTGGCGACACCCCGGTTGGCCGACGCCGTGGTGGTGGAGGTGCTGGAGGACCTCGTCCGCGGCGAGCGCGAGGCCCGCGCCCCGGAGGACGGCTCGGCGCTGCTGCGACGGATGGCCTTCCACGCGGCGCCGGGCTCCACCCTGCGGCCGATCGCCCGCACCGGCGGGGTGCACCGCTTCCTGACCGGCTCGCCGTACGCGTGGTGCCTGGCGCACCGCAAGCCGGTGCTGGTGCCGCGGATGGACGCGGAGGGGATGGCCTGGTTCGCCAACGACCCGATGCGCGCCGCGGCGATACGGGATCAGAACGTGCGCTCCATCCTGGTCGTGCCGCTGATCGCGCGCGGTTCCGCGGTCGGCGTCGCCGGCTTCTACCGCACCGTGATGGACCGCCCCTACGAGGACGACGACGTGGCGCTGGCCGGGGAGTTGGCGGTGCGAGCCGCCGTGTCGATCGACAACGCGCTGCTGTTCACCCGCGAGCGCGACGCGGCCGCCGCCCGGAAGCAGGCGCTGGACGAGGCCAGGGCCGCGCAGCAGCGGCTGTCGCTGCTCAACGAGGCCAGCACCCGGATCGGCACCACCCTCGATCTGCACCGCACCGCCCGGGAGTTGGTGGAGATGGTGATCCCGCGCTTCGCCGACTTCGTCACCGTCGACCTGCGCGACGCGGTGCTCGGCGGCGAGGAGCCCGACGCCGTCCCGGAGAACGGTCCGGTGCTGATGCGGGCGGTGGCCGTCGGCGGGTACGCCCCGGACGGCACCATGACCGAGGCCTCCGACCAGATCGGCGAGACCTCGCAGTCCGCCCAGCTGTACGCGCAGAGCCTGCGCAGCCGGCGCTCGATCCTGGTCTCCGAGGTGACCGAGGAGGAGCTGCGCCGGATCGTCGCCTCGCCCGACCGGGTCGAACCGGGGCTGGCCGCCGGCCTCCACTCGTACCTGATGGTGCCGCTGGTGGCACGCGGACTCGTGCTCGGCGGCGCCGAGTTCGTCCGCACCCACAACCCCGAGCCGTTCGACCAGGCGGACCGTTCGCTGGCCGAGGAGCTCGCCGCGCGCACCGCCCTCGCGATCGACAACGGCCGGCTCTACCGACGCGAGCGGGACACCGCGCTCACCCTCCAACGCAGCCTGCTGCCACAGGAGATCCACCGCACCCTCGGCCTGGAGATCGCCTACCGCTACCTGCCCAGCAGCGTGGTCAGCGAGGTCGGCGGCGACTGGTTCGACGTCGTCCCGCTGTCCTCCGGCCGGGTCGCCCTGATCGTCGGCGACGTGATGGGCCACGGCATCCGGGCCGCCGCCACCATGGGCCAACTCCGCACCGTCGCCCGCACGTTGATCACCCTCGACCTGGACCCGAACCGCGTCCTGCACCGGCTGGACGAGGCCACCGCCGCACTCGGCGAGGGCCAGTTCGCCACCTGCGTCTGCGTGGTGTACGACCCGGTGGACCGCCACTGCATCGCCGCCTGCGCAGGCCACCTGCCGCCCGTCGTCGCCGACCAGCAGGGGCGGGCGCACCTGGTCGAACTCCCGCCCGGCGTGCCGCTCGGAGTCGGCGGAGTCCCGTTCGAGAACGTGGAGTTCACCCTCCCCGAGGAGGCCATCCTGGCCCTTTACACCGACGGACTGGTCGAGCGCCGGGGCCGCGACATCGACGCGGGCCTGGAGCTGCTCTGCCGGACGATCGCCGACCGCCGCCGCTCACTGGAGCAGACCTGCGACGCCGTACTGACCGAACTCACCGGACGCACCAGCGAGGACGACATCGCCATCATCATGGCGCAGGTCCGGCCGGCCGACGCGGACCGGATCGCCAGCCTGCCGCTCACCGGCGACCACTCGATGGTCGCCCACTCGCGCCGCTTCACCCGCGAGACGCTGTCCGCCTGGGGCCTCGAACCGCTCATCGACTGGGCCGAGCTGCTCACCAGCGAGCTGATCACCAACGCCCTGGTGCACGCCGGATCCCCCACCCAGCTGCGGCTGTTCTGCAACCGGACGCTCACCGTCGAGGTCGCCGACCAGGAGAGCGAGGCGCCCCGGATCCGCCGCGCCCGCGCCGACGACGAGGGCGGGCGCGGCATCCACCTCGTCAACGAGCTCGCACACCGCTGGGGCAGCCGCCGCACCAAGGACGGCAAGGTGGTCTGGTTCGAGCTGGAACTGCCCCCGGGCAGCTCGGCCGATTAGCGCGGCCTGCGACCTGCTACCTGCTACCTGCTACCTGCTACCTGCTACCTGCTACCTGCTACCTGCTACCTGCTACCAAGCATCCCGACCTGCGATCACAACGGCTGGTTGTCGCTCGCGCGGTGCGGTTGTTGGCCGGTCCGGGCACCGAACGGATTTCCTGGTGCCACGGCGGGACAGTCCCGACCGGCCGCACCGGAGGAGTCATCATGCAGCAGAGCGACGCCCGCACCGTCGTCACCGACTACGTCACCTTCCTCGCCGCGGGCGAGCGCGAGGCCGCCATCGCGCTGTTCGCCGAGGACGCCACCTGGGCCTACCCGGGAGACCTGGCGCTGTCCCGCACCTGGCGGGGCAAGCAGGAGATCTTCGGCGACTTCCTCGGCCGGGTCGGCACCCTCTTCGCCCCCGACGGTCTGCCCGAGATCACCCTCACCCAGGTGCTCGCCGACGGCCCGCAGGCCGTCGCCGAGTGGACCACCAAGGGCACCGCCGCCAACGGCGCCGCGTACGAGAACCACTGCCTGGGCGTCTTCACCGTGGAGGACGGCCGGATCACCGCCGTCCGCGAGTACCTGGACACCGACCACGTCGCGCGGACCCTGCTGGCCTGAACGATGCCTGCGCGGTCAGTCCGGCAGCAGCAGGTTCACGTCGCCGAACTCGTGCCAGAGGTAGCGGTGTCGGACGGCCGCCCGGTAGCAGGAGGTCAGCAGTGGGCGCCCGGCCACGGCGGCCAGCATCAGCAGGTGCGAGGCCCGGGGCTCGTGCCAGCCGGTGAGCAGACCGTCGACCGCGCGCACCCCGCGCTCCGGCGTGATCACCAACTCCGTCCAGCCGTCGGCCTCCTGGACGGTGTCGTCCGGCGCGGCGGCCGACTCCAGGGCGCGCACCACCGTGGTACCGACGGCGATCACCCGACCGCCGCCCGCCCGGACGTGCCCGACCAGCCGGGCGGTGGCCGCCGGGACCTGGAACCACTCGGCGTACGGCGCCTCGTGCGCCTCCGGCGAAGCCACCCCGGTGTGCAGGGTGACCGGCGCGACCAGCACCCCGCGGCCCGCCAGCCGGGCCACCACCTCGGCGCTGAACGGCCGCCCCGCACTGGGCATTTCACTGCTTCCGGGGGCGGTCGCGAAGACCGTCTGGTAGGCCGCGATCGGCCAGTCCCGGTCCACGTAGCCGTACCTGATCGCCTTGCCGTGCAGCTCCAGATAGGGCAACAGCGGTGCGGGTAGGGTGAGTTGGGCGTACCAGAGCCGGGCGGTGAACGGCGCCACCAGCTCGGCCGCACCGCCGGCGGGCAGCGCAACCCGCAGGCCCGGGCCGGCCGGCGACTCGGCCGGCGGGTAGTACGCGGCCGCCTGCCCCGGCACCACCCGCCGCACCTCGACCAGATGGGCGCCTCGCCGGTCGGGCTGCGCGGACGACAGGTGCAGCGCGACCGGCGTGCCGTCGGGCAACCGGCCGGACAGCGCGGCCGGGAGGGTGGCCGAGTTGTTGACCACGAGCAGGTCGCCCGCGCGCAGCACCTCGGGCAGGTCGGTGAAGCGGTGGTGCTCCGCACTCCCCTGATCGCGCCGGCCGACCATCATCCGGACGCCGTCCCGCGCCCCGCCGAGCGCCTCCGCCGGTGCCCGGGCGGAGAGTTCGGGCGGGACGGTGACGTCAAGACCGAGCTCCGTGAGCGTGGTCACCGCCCACCCCGGACCGCGGCCGCCAGCTCCTCCGCGCGGTAGCGACCGGAGGGGGCGCGGTCGTGGAGCAGGCCGAGCAACACCGGCGCCACCTCCTCGGGCAGCGGCTCGCCGGAGATGTCCTTGCCGGGGCCGGCCTCCTGCAGCATCCGGGTGCGCATGTTGCCCGGATCCACCGCCCACACCCGCAACTCCGGCTCCTCGCGGGCGAGTACGGCGGTGGCGAGGTCCAGCGCCGCCTTGCTGGCGCCGTACCCGCCCCAGCCGAGGTAGGGCACCACGGCGGCGTCCGAACTGATGTTGAGCACGGCGCCGGCGCGGGCGCGCAGCTGCGGCAGGACGAGCTGGGTGAGCGCGATCGGCGCCAGCGCGTTGACCTCGAAGGTCTCCAGCAGGTCCGGCAGCGGGAAGTCCGCCAGCCGGGGCAGCGGTTCGGCCCCGGGGGCGGCGGCGCCGTTGAGCGTGCCGGCGTTGTTCACCAGCAGGCTCGCGCCGCCGAGCCCGTCGGCGGCCTCGGCCAGATGGGCACGGTGGTCGTCGTCGACGATCGCCCCGGACAGGGCGACGACCTCGGTCACGGCGGCCAGATCCGCCTCGGCGGCCGCGAGTTCGGCCGCGCCACGAGCGGTGATCACCAGCCGCCAACCGTCGGCGGCGAGAGCCCGGGCAAGCGCCAGGCCGAGCCCCCGGGAGGCACCGGTGACCACGGCGACGGGGGCGGGGGCGGGAATGGTGTGCTGTGCTGCGTTCATGCCCCCACCATCCCCCCGCCGGAGACGGCGGCGGATCGGCCGCCGGAACCGGGACCCGCTCGTCCCTTGGGCCTAGACCGCCGGGAGGAACTGATACGCGCCGGCCCGGGGAGGGGCGTGGTGTCGCCCCGCCCCGGGCCGGGGGCCACGCCCGCAGGGGCGCAGGTGGTGCGGTCCGTCAGGGCGTGTGTTCGGGGTACAGGGTCCACTGCTGGTTGGCCTGGAGCCCCGGGCAGCTGTAGATGCCGAGGCGGGTTCCTTGGGCGGTGGCCCAGCCGGGGAGTTCGAGGCACTTGCCGGCGGGGCTGGTGGCGGCGTCGACGGTGGCGGGGAGGTAGATGCGGCCGTCGGGGCGGACGTTCCACTTCTGGCCGGTCTTGTCGTCGCAGTCGGAGAGGATCACGCGAGTGCCGTCGGCGAGGGCGTTGTCCTTGGTGGACAGGCAGTAGCCACCGGCCCGGACGGTGCCGTCGGAGACGAAGTTGAAGCGCTGGTTGGCGGTCGGCCAGCAGCCGTAGACGGCCACGTCCGCCCCGTTGCGGGGGCCGTTCTCGGCGTCGGCGCAGAGCCCGGTGCTGTTCGAGCGGATGGAGACGCCGGCGTCGGCGTAGCCGAGGAGTTGCATCGGGTCGAAGCCGTCGACCTTGTTGGCGGTGCCCGTCTTGCTCTTGCCGGGGTAGACGGTGATGGCGTTGTTGTTGTCGATGGCCCAGACGTCGGGGAGGCCGTCGTTGTTGAGGTCCGCGGCGCCGACCCGGGGCTGGGCCGCAGTGGTCCAGTCGGCTCCGGAGAGGATCAGGAATCCGGTGTCGGGGTGGGTGAGGGTGGAGTAGTCGACGGTCCCGTCGGCGTTCCATCCGAGGGCGTAGGCGTAGATGTTGCCGTTGGTGCGGTGCCGGGCCCAGATGGTGGTCTGGTTGACGGGCGAGGATCCGGCCTTGGGGCTGGTGGTCGTGCCGTTGGCGGCTCCGGGGTTGAGGATCTCGTAGTCGGCCCAGCTGCCGGACAGGGTGGGGATGAGCGTTGCCGTGTCCTTGAGGTTTCCGAGTTCACCGTCGGCCTGGTAGAGGTACAGGCTGTTCTTCTCCACGGTGAGGATGGAGGTCCGGGACATCATGATCTTGTGGTCCGGGTTCTTGGGCTCGCCCCCGATGGCTTCGCCTTCAGGGGTGCCCATGGCCACGACCTGGGAGATGTTGCTCCATACGGCCGACGTGTAGTCGGGGCACTGGGCCCCCGTGCCGTACGTCGAGCAGGTCCTGGGCCGGGTCAGCGAGACGGGAGCGGACTTGTCGAAGCGGCCCGTTCCGTCGTTGGGGATGACGTAGAGGGCTTCCTTCAGCTTGGTGGCCGCGTCCTTGGAGTAGTGCGCGACAATCTGGTCGACATCGGCCTGTCCGACCGTCACGGCGCCGTGATGGCTGAGCTGGAAGTCCGACCAGGTGGTGTTGTACTCCGTGGCACCGGGCGCCGTCGCCGCCGGGGCCACGAGGGAGCCGGCAGGGTCGACGATTCCCCCGATGATCCGCAGATCGCCGTTCTTGTCGACGGTGAGGATGTCGGGCTTCTGGTCGTTGTCGACGTCACCGAACAGCGGCTGGGTGCCGGGCTTCCAGGGGACGTAGAAGTTGTAGACAGCAGGCTGGCTGTAGTTGCCTGCGTTGTCCATCGCCCAGGCGTAAAGGGTGTTGATGCCCCACTTGCGCGGCTGGTAGCGGTAGGGGCCGTCGCCGGGAGACCACGTCTCACCGTTCCTGCACTGCCAGCCGACGACCGGGGTGGGGTCGGTGCTCAGGCGCACGCAGGCGATGCCGGAGGCCTGAAGGCCCGGGCCGGGGGCCGGGTCTTCGGCGTTGATGCTGAACGTCCCCGGGTCGTTCATGTACTTGACGGGGTTCGGGTTGGGCGTTCCGGAGGGCGGGAAGTCGGTGGAGCTGATGCTGACGCGCGGGTTGGTCCGGTCGACGCGGAAGTAGCACCACGCGCTGTTGGGCGAGGTCAGGTAGGTGTCGGTGGCTCGGGCGAGCCAGCCGTACTGGTGGCCGTCGGTCAGTGAACCGACGGGGACGGACGCTGCCGGATCATTGTAGGAGCCACCCCAACTTCCTTGCTCAAGGTGGAAGTTCGGGTCGCTGTCGTCCCACATGATGTAGCCCGTGTAGAGGGACTGCCCAGCCGGCGAGTAGCTGTTGGCGGTGAGGTAGACGTTCAGGTTGTTGCCGACCCAGCCGGGGTTGTCCCACGGGTGGGCGCCGCCACTGTTGCACTCGGCCGTGGTCCCGGTGTTCGCGAAGCCGGGGCCGGGGCTGGTACGCGGGTGCCAGACGGTGGGGGTGATGTCGTAGCTGGTGACGATGCCGGGGTTGCTGGCGATGGCGTGGCGGTAGAGCTTCTCCCACTCGGTGGCGCGGGGTGCGATCGCGATGGTCCACGTGGGCCAGGTGCCGGACGCCGCCTGCTTCATGATATCGGTGACGTCGACGGTGAGCGGCCCGGTGCCGGTGATGGTCTGGCCACCGACGAAGGAGCAGCCTTCCATGACGACGTTGCCGTTTGTGCCGCAGGGCTGCTTATCCCAGGTCGTATCGTCTCCGATGCCGCGCGGGGCCCAGTAGACGCCGAGCTCGGTTTGAGTGCTCGGGCTGGCGGCCGAGGTGACCTGGCCGTTGAGTGTGGAGGTGAACACGGTGGGTGGGTACTCGGCGCCGGAGACCTTGGTGAAGATCGCCGGGTTGATCCTGAACTGGAAGTAGGCGCGCTGACGACCGAGGGGGTTGCAGTCCAGACTCGGATCACTGCTTCGGTAGCCGCAGTAGCCGGTGGAGAGGTTGGTCTTCTTGTTGTGGTTCGGCGCGCCCGGGTGGTTCTCCTGGACCTCGACCGATCCCTCAGTGGAGCTAGTCACCATGGTGAGCGTCGGGTCGAGGTACCAGGGCCCGGTGCCGGATCCGAGGGCGTTCTGATCAGGGGTCAGCTCGATGGCTCCGCCGGAGACCTTGCTGCCGATCAGCGCCACGTTCGCACCGTCTCCGGGTGCCTCCGCTGTTGACGGTGCGCCGGCGGCAGGCTGCGGGTCGGCTGCCGGGGCTGCAGCAGGGGCAACGGCCTTGACGCTCTTAGGTGCGGCCAGTGCGGAACCGGACGTCGATCGGGAGGAGTCCCACTGCAGCGGCGCGGGCGAGCGGAAGCGGACGGCGCCGCTGTCGTCCTTGACATCGATGCGGCCGTGCTCGTCGGAGGCGACCGTCAGCCCCTGGGCTGTGATCGGGAAGCGCAGGTTCTTGAGCGCCGGGTTGGCGGCGGCCTGCGGGGTGTGGACGACGATCACGTCGCGCCAGCCGCCGACCGGCAGCGCGGTCAACTGGAGGTCGACCTCGGGCAGGACGTTCGGGTAGGTCGCCGTCGCACCGTTCAGCGTCGGCTTGGGCAGGGCGAACGGGGCGCCGACGGAGAGCGTCTTACCGTCCGTGGTGGAGATGGTGGCCATCGGTCCGCCACCGCCGCCGGAGAACGCCACCGGAATGCTCGCGACGGCCGGACCGATGCTGCCGTCCGGATTCGACCTCAGCGTGGCGTCGAGGTCGGTCCACCCCTTGTCGCGCTTGGTGCGGACCGGCTGGGCGTTGTCGGTGGTGGTCAGCGTCCCATTGGGGTTGGCGACGGTCTTCGAGGCCTCGTCGGTCATCGCGTCGACGACGACGGGCTGGCCGGCCGACTTGGCCTTGGCGATCGCGTCGATCACCACCTGCTGGACCGGGGTGCGCGGCGGCGCGGGGGACGTCGGTACCAGCGGCGGCACTCCGCCGACCGGCCCATGGGTGGTGGACGGGGCGGTGTCGGCCGCAGCCGTGGTCGGCATGGCCAGTAGCCCGAGGCTCAGGACGCAGCTTGCTCCGAGCGCGGTCAGCCGGGTGGTGCGGCGGCGTATGGACGGTGCCGGTGATGTGTGCACGGCGGGACGTGAAATGAGAGACATGTCGATTCTGTGATCCTTCCGCATTGAGGGCCTGTCACCGGGGTGACGTTCGGGTCGGAACGATGGGCCCTGACGTGCGGGAAGGTCAAACGAGTTGACGGCTTGTGCGGACATGTCCGAAAAGCGCCGGATCGGTAGATCAAGAGTTCATAAACATCTCATGCATGGTGGTCGAACAACCTGGCTACGCGGTCGGGCCGTCACCTATCGTCACCTCGATCATCGGACAAGTCTGTCCATATGACGTCGTGTCGACATTGATTGAGGTGCTGTTCCCAGTGGGGCTTTGGCCTGCCCGCAAACGGGCTGGAAGACGAGCAGGAGGCCGCTGGCGATCGCCCGCGGTGGCGACCATGGTCGCCTTGGCGATGGCGGGAGTCTCCGTGCCGCCGGCGGCGGCGTGGACGTTCCCCGAGCCGGAAGGGAAAGTCTGGACTCCGCCGAACGGTCCGTCGGGCGACGGTACCGTCCCGGTCACGGGCCACGACCTCAAGGTGCCCCCGGCCCAGCCGGCGGCCCAGCCGGTCAGCCGGTCTTCGAAGGTGGCGGCACCGGTGGTCACGGGCACCGAGACGGTCGTGATCGGCGCCGACAGCGCCGAGGCCAAGGCGGCGCGCTCCGCAAGCGGCGGTGCCTCGCCAGCCTCGGGCGGGGCGACCGGTGCCAAGGCCGGCGCTCTGGCGGTGCGGGTCGCCCCCGGGACCGGCACCGGCGAGAGCGCCCACAAGGTCACCGTTCAGGTGGCGGACCAGGGCAAGTCCAAGGCGGCCGGCGTCACCACGCCGGTCGTCGCCCTGACCGACGCCGAGGCGCCCGCCGCCACAGGCGGCCGCACGGCCACGGTGACGCTGGACCTCAACGCCCTTCAGGCGTCGGGCTGGTCGGAGCGCGCCGGGCTCGTCGCACTGCCGGCCTGTGCGCTGACGACCCCGGAGCGGCCCGAGTGCCGCACCCAGACACCGGTCCCCTCCAGGCTCGACGGCGACGGCCAGATCACGGCCGACGTCACCCTGCCCTCCACGGCCGCCCCGGCGAGTGCGGGTCAGAACGGCACGGTGAAGGCCTCCTTCACCGCTGACGGCGTCCAGGCGGCGCCCGCTGGCACCAGCCCGAGCCAGGCGCTCCTGCTCGCCTCGGCGCCCGCGCCCAACGGCCCCCTGGGCAACTACGCCGCGACCCCGCTCGCGCCCTCCGCGGCGTGGAGCTCGGGGACGAACACGGGGAACTTCACCTACAACTACCCCATCCAGGTCCCGCCGACCCTGGGCGGCGCCGCTCCGACCGTGGGCCTGAACTACAACTCGGCGGCGGTCGACGGCAAGACCTCCGCGACGAACGCCCAGCCGTCGTGGATCGGCGACGGCTGGGACTACGACCCCGGGTACGTCGAACGCTCCTACCGCGGCTGCGACAAGGCGGGCATCCCTGGCTCCGCCGACCAGTGCTGGGGCGGCCAGAACGCCACCCTGTCGCTCGGCGGCCACTCCGGCACCATCGTGTGGGATGACGAAGGCAAGAACTGGCACCTGCAGAGCGACGACGGCTCCAAGGTCGAACAGCTCACCGGGGCCCCGAAGGCCGCCGGCGACACCGACTACCGGGACATGGAGTACTGGCGGATCACCACGCCGGACGGCACCCAGTACTACTTCGGGCGCAACCACCTTCCCGACGGCGACGGCACCGACCCGGCCGCCAACTCCGTCCTCACCACACCGGTGTACTCGCCGAACAGCGGCGACCCCTGCTACAACCAGACCACCGGAACCGGTTCGTGGTGCCAGATGGCCTGGCGCTGGCAGCTCGACTACGTGGTCGACTCCCACGGCAACCTGACCACCTACAAGTACGCCACCGAGACCAACAAGTACAGCCGCGGCCGCGCGCAGAACGGCGGCAACGGCACCGTCACGGACTACCAGCGGGCCGGCTACGTCAAGGAGATCGGCTACGGCCAGCGCCTGGACGAGCAGCGGGCTGCCAAGGGAACCCTCAAGCCCGCAGCGAAGATCCTCTTCCAGGAGGACGAACGCTGCGACGCGAAGCTGACTCCCAGCTGCACCGCCGACCAGCGCGCCGGCCACCCCCTCGCCTGGCCGGACGTGCCGGTCGACCAGATATGCGCCGACAACTCCTGCACGACCGCGGCGCCGACGTTCTTCACCACCAAGCGACTGGCCCAGCTCACCACCCAGGTCCTGGTGGACTCCGCGTACCGCACGGTCGACACCTGGAAGCTGAATCAGACCCTCGCCGATCCCGGTGACATGACCGGCCGCCTGCTCCAGCTCGACTCCATCCAGCGCCTCCCGAGCAACGGCCAAGCGGAGGTCGCGAACCTCCCGACGGTGAAGTTCAAGTACGACCCGATGGAGAACCGCGTCGACGGCAACACGCTGACGGGGCTGATGTTCAACCGCCCGCGCCTCACGGGGCTCACGACCGAGACCGGCGGGCGGATCAACGTGATCTACAGCTCCCCCGCGTGCTCGCGCAACAACAACCGCATGCCGGCCTCCGAAGACCGCAACACGATGGCCTGTATGCCCGTCAAGTGGTACCTGCCCGGCCAATCGTCCAAGGATCCGGTGAACGACTGGTTCAACAAGCCGCTCGTCCAGACCGTCACCGAACAGGACGTCACCGGAGCCTCCCCGCTCGTCAAGACCACCGAGTACTCCTACGACGCCGGCGGTGCGGCCTGGCACCGCAACGACGCCGAGTTCGTCGACCCCAAGACCCGCACCTGGGACCAGTTCCGCGGCTACCAGTCGGTGACCATCACCACCGGCAGCGCCTTCACGGGCGAGGCGCCGAAGACCCAGCAGAAGGTCACCTACCTGCGCGGCATGGACGGCGACTACCTCGCCGACAACAAGCAGCGCAGTGTGCAGGTGGCGAACCCCCTCGGCGGAAGCGTCCCCGACGACAACTGGCGGAGCGGCCAGGTCCTCGCCACCGAGGTGTTCGACCAGACGGGCGGCGCCGTCCAGAGCGTGTCCGGCAGCATCGCCAGCCCCGCCCCCGGCGAGGTCAGTGCCAAGCACGCCCAGAGCGCCGGCGCCCCGATGATCTACGCCCGTTACGCGGACTCCCAGAGCATCGCCGTCACCAAGGCCACCCTGGCCGACGGCAGCCCGCGGACCACCACCGTCGTCACCACCACCGAGCCCAAGTTCGGCAACCGCGTCATCAAGGTCGACGACAAGGGCGACGGCACCGCCGCCACGCCCGAGACCTGTATGACCACCAGGTACGCCGATCAGGGAGCCACCCAGCTGCTCGGCCTCGCCATCGAGCAGATCACCATCCAGGGACCCTGCGGACCCGCGCCCACGGCCGCTAACACGATCTCCGGCAGCCGGACCCTCTACGACGGCAAGGCCTTCGGCTCGGCCGGAACGGTCGGCGATCCGACCAGCAGTCAGGTCCTCGACCACTTCGACCAGAGCGGCAACCCCGTCTACGTCCACACCACCAGTGCGACGTTCGACGCCTACGGACGGGGTCTGACGAGCGCGACCACGGACGGATCGACCTACAACCGCGACGGCTCCCAGCTGAGCGGCCCCTCGGTCACCCCCGCCGTCACGACGGTCGCCCGCACCCCCGCCTCCGGTGCCCTGCCCACCGAGCTCCGGACGACCGGTCCGATGGGGGCCGGCTGGACCACCACCGTCACGCAGGACCCGGCCCGCGGTTCACCGCTGACCAGCACGGACATCAACGGCCGCGTCACCACGGCACAGTACGACGCCCTGGGCCGCATCACCGCGGTGTGGGCACCGGACCGGCCCACCGGTGAACTGCCGAGCAAGAGGTTCAGCTACTTCATGACCGGCGACAAACCCGCCGCCGTCACGACCGACTCGATCAACGAAGACGCCGCCACCTACTCCACCACCATCGAGATCCTCGATGGCCTGGGCCGGCCGCGTCAGACGCAGAGCACCAGCGCGGCCCGCCCCAGCGGGCGCCTGATCACCGACACCGTCTACGACTCGCACGGCTGGGTCATCAAGACCAATGCCCCGTACTACGAGGCGAGTTCCTTCCCGAGCCGGTCGGTCTTCGTGGCGACGCCCAACGGTGATCTGCAGGATGGCCAGATTCCCAGCCAGACGGCGACCACCTACGACGGGATGGGCCGCGTCGTCCGCTCGGACTTCCGGTCGTACGGCAACGTCCAGTGGTCCACCTCGACGGCGTACGTGGGCACGGACCGCACCGACGTCACGCCGCCCTCCGGTGCGACACCGACCTCGGCCGTGACCGACGCCCGGGGCCGTACCGCCGCCGCCTGGCAGTACCGGACCGCGACCGCGACCGGGAACCCCGCAGACGCGGACATCACCACCTACGGCTACACACCGGGCGGCCTCGCCTCCCGGCGGACCGACAGCAGCGGCAACAACTGGACCTACCAGTACGACCTGCGCGGACGGCAGGTCACCGCGTCCGACCCGGACACGGGCGTGACCCGGACGATCTACGACGTCAACTCGCTCGTCGACCACACCACCGACGCCAACGGCAGCACCCTCTCCTACACCTACGACCTGCTCGGCCGTAAGACGGGCCTGTACAACGGGAGCGTCGCCCCCGCGAACCAGTTGGCGTCCTGGAAGTACGACAGCCTCGCCAACGGCCAGCCGACCTCCTCCACCCGCTACGTCGGCGGAGCCGACGGCGCGGCCTACACCAAGGCCGTGACCGGCTACGACACCGCCTACCGATCGCTGGGCACCTCCGTCACGGTGCCCAAGTCCACCGACAAGCCGGCGGGGCTTGTCCCGGCAGCCGAAGACGCGCTGGCCACGACCTACACCACCACCACCTCCTACTCGCGTGTTCGCGGTGACCTGAGGCGGGTCAACATTCCCGCCGCGGGCGGCCTGCCAGCCGAGACCATCGGCTACATGCAGACGATCACGGGTCTGCTCTTCACCTCCGGAACCACCAACGGTGACAAGCCGATCGTGGCGAGGATGGCCTACGACGCCCTTGCCAGGCCCACCAGCACCACGGTGGGCGAGTACGGCAACCAGGTGGTCTCCCTCCAGCAGTACGACTGGGCCACCGGGCGGGCCATCAACAACTTCACCTACCGCCAGGCCGGCACCGTCTCCCTCGACCAGACGAGCTACACCTACACGCCGTCCGGCCGGATCACCTCCGTCACCAACCTGCAGAACGCGGCCGCCCGCGACACCCAGTGCTTCACGTACGACTACCTCGGGCGGCTCAACCGGGCCTGGACCGACCTGGGAGGTACCCACACCACCGCCGACTGGACCGACAGCAACGGCGTCAAGCAGGGAACCGGGAGCTCCGACAAGGTTCCCGGCATCGGCGGCTGCGACAACGCCACCGGCCCGGCCCCGACCGGATCGGGCACCGACACCGTCGGTGGCCCGTCGCCGTACTGGCAGGACTACACCTACGACGCCACCGGCAACCGCACCAGCCTCACCCAGCACGGGTCGACGTCCTCGGCTCCGCTCGACACCAACCAGATCACCCAGGTCGCGAACGCCTCGGACGCCGCCCGGACGTGGTCCGTCGCCCTCGCGAACGGCGCGCTCTGGCTCGGCTCCCAGGGCAAGGACGGCACGTCCTCGCAGTACACCGACCTGATGGCACAGGCCGGCACCCTGCCGACCGTCACCGCCGTCTCGGCCGCGGTGAGCAACGGCCAACTCCAGGTCATGGCCGTCGCCGACGGCAAGATCTGGCACACCGTTCGGCAGGACGACGGGCGCTGGCAGAAGTGGGGCGACGTCTCCACCGTCGTCGGCTCCCTCAACCAGCCGAGCCAACTCGCCCTGACCGCCACCGCCTCCGGCCTCGAGGTCCTCACCTTCTCGGGCGGGAAGCTCTGGCACACCGTCCGCAAGCCCGACGGCAACTGGCAGACACAGGGCTGGGGCGACGTCTACAGCGTCGTCGGCCCCCTGTCCTCCGCCGGACAGATCGCCGCCTCCGCCACCGCCTCCGGCCTGGAGATCATGGTCGGCGCCGGCGGGAAGCTCTGGCACACCGTCCGCACGCCCGACGGCAACTGGCAGACACAGGGCTGGGGCGACGTCTACAGCGTCACCGGCGCCCTGACCGGCGCCCAGACCGGCCAGGGCCAACTCGCCCTCGCCACCACCAACGACGGACTCCAGGTCGTCGCGCTCGCCCAGGGCAAGCCCTGGCACGTCGTACGTGACAGCGCGGGCTCCTGGTCCAAGTGGGGCGACGTCGCCGGTCAGGCCGGCCAGACAGCCCCGCTTAGCGCCATCGGCGCGGCCGGCTCCGGCACCGACCTCAAGGTCCTCGTCGCGGGCGCCGGAAAGCTCAACCAGACCACCCGCGACGGCACCACCAAGTGGTGGTCGGCCTGGTCCACGATCGCGACCGGCAACGGCGCAAGCAGCAGCACCACGCAGACCTTCCGTCCCATGGGGAGCACCAACACCCCCACGACCGCACCCAACACCGGCGGCGGGACCGGCGGGCCGCACGCCCTGCTCACCTCCACCACCACGACCCCTGGCGGCCCCAAGACCGTCGGCTACCAGTACGACGCCGCGGGCAACACCACCGCCGTCACCGACACCGGCGGCACCGCCACCCTGGCCTGGAACGGCGAGGGCAAGCTCGCCTCCTACAGCAAGACCGGCCAGGCCGGCGCCACCACCTACCTCTACGACGCCGACGGCAACCCGCTCCTGCGCCGGAGCCCCGGCAAGACCACCCTGTTCCTGCCCACCGACGAACTCACCCTCGACACCGCCACCGGCACCATGAACAACGTGCGCTCCATCAGCGCACCCGGCGGCCTCACCTACACCCGCGTCACCGCCCCCATCGGCGGCGGCACCGTCCTCATCCAGGCCGCGGACCCCCACGGCACCAACAGCGTCCAGATCAACACCGACGCCGCCCAAACGGTCACCCGACGGGACACCGACCCCTTCGGCAACCCCCGCGGCAACCAGCCCGCTGCGTCCGCGTGGGCCGGCACCAAGGGCTTCGTCGGCGGCACCAAGGACGACACCACCGGCCTCACCAACCTCGGCGCCCGCCAATACGACCCCACCACCGGCCGCTTCATCAGCCCCGACCCCATCCTCGACGCGGCCGCCCCCCAGCAGTGGAACGGCTACTCCTACAGCAACAACGACCCCGTCAACCTGAGCGACCCCGGCGGCCTTCGTCCCGAGGGTGTGTGCGGCGGTGCGAACGCCTGTTACACCGACAAGGGCGACGTCGTCACCGAGACGTTCAAGCTCGAACGCGACGGGTCCTGGACCGAGGCCTACTGGACTCCGTTCAGCGGCAGTAAGGACCACCCCAACTACACGGGCAACCATGTCTTCACCATCTATCACGGAGGAACACTCAAGGACGCCATCCGGGAGGGCTTTGAGACTGCCCAGTACTTCCCCGGACTGAACGTCATCGGCGCCGCTGGCAGCACCGTCATGGATGTCTACGACGGCAAGTACCTGGACGCCGCCAAGAATCTCGCGGGCGTCATACCCGGTGAGCGTCTCCTCGGACAGGCCGCAAAGACTGCAGATAAGCTTGCAAAGGCGTCTGACGCGGTCAACACCGCTGCGAACGTGGCGTGCGACATCACCAGTGCCCTCGCCGACGTTGCACACAGCTTCCCGCCAGGCACACGCGTCCTCATGGCAGACGGCACAACCCAGGCCATTGAGAACGTCCGGACCGGCGACCAGGTCCAGGCGACGGACCCGACCACCGGGACCACCGAACCCAGGCCCGTCGCCCACACAATCCGCACGCCGGATGACGAGCACTTCACCGACCTGGCGTTCCAGACCAATAGCTCTGCTATCGAATCCGGGAAGGTAGAGAACCTCACAAGCACCCAGCACCACCCGTTCTGGGACGAAACTACCCAGCGCTGGACCAACGCCTCAGAGCTGCATCCTGGCGACGAAGTCCGCACAGCAGACAACCGAACCATCACCGTCCTGACGGTGAGGAACCACGACACTGCCCCCCAGCCCGCATACGACCTCACCATCACTGACCTCCACACGTACTATGTGCTCGCGGGCAATTCACCGGTATTGGTGCACAACTGTGGCGAGCGAACGAATTACATGGATTCGGATGATCCGTTCGCTATAGGACATGAGAAGTCGGAGCCACTTGATGGATTCCATGATGTGGTAATTCATGGAACGCCAAACTCGGTAATGCCAACGCCCACTGGTGCGCAATACGATAACCGATGGCTTGCAAATAGGTTGGTCCGGGATCCGAGTTATCCGGGCGGGAACATTCGCCTCTGTGCATGTTCTACCGGTGCGCCTGGTGGGTCATTTGCCCAGAACTTGGCAAATAAGCTGGGTGTCAATGTATTGGCGCCAAAGGATACGCTTTGGGCATTCTCGAGCGGAAATCTCTGGGTTGGGCCATCTCGATTCAAGCTGAGCCAGTCTCCTGACATGTGGACGCTCTTCAGGCCGGGTGGCGGAACGTAGGATGGTTGCACGACTCCGGGGTGCGGAGAGGCGTGCCGTACCCTGGGCTTCGGGGTTTAATCGGTGCATCGAGGGAAGTGATATGCAGTGACCGTTGAAAACTTGGGATTCTTCAGGGAATTTCCACACGGAGACGCGGGCGGGCCTTCCTTGCTGGATTGCGTAGCAAAAGGTGACGCCCGGATAAAGGGTCTTATCGCTGGCTACCTGGAGCAGGGGGCGGTACTGGCAACTACCGGACAGAGGGTGTTCGATGTTCTGAGTGACGAAAAGCATGATGCGGGTAGCCTGGCGATCATCACCGACGGTGTCTGGATGTGGCCGGGTGACCTCGCATACTATGTGCGCAAGTACAATATCGCGCTCCCGGAGAGCTTTGTCGGTCATGCTGAATCCTTGAATTGGACTCCCCCTGAGCTGAGTCGGTCTGAGCTTCTCTTGATTGAGGAGGGCATGCTCACGGAGTAGCATTGGGTATTTTCATCGGGTCCTGCCGAACTCGGCTTCGGCGGGGCCCGATTTAGCTTGCGTGGCTATTTGGTGCTATTTAGACGGAATTTAACACCTGTTTTTCGGGCAGCTCCCGCCATGGCGCCTGAAAAGCACTATGTCCCGGCAGGGTCCACCCCGGTTCTGGTACACAACTCGTGCGGAGATACTGAGCCGAGCACCTGTACTCCAGACGATCAGAAGCCCTCCCTGAAACGGCTCCGGGGAGGGCTTCATGGCGTCTTGACGGCACTACTGAACTTGAATGAGTGAAGTCGGGCCGTTCGCCTGACAGCGAGGGTTCGGGTCCGGTAGCCGTGGTTCAGTGAGGTACGCGCAGGGCGGCGGCTTGACCGACGCCGAGAGGGCCGCACGGGAGCGGATCCGGCTTCAGGCCGTGGTCCGCTTCGAGGGCAGGGAGAAGAACAGGGAGATCGCTGCCGCGTTGCGAGTGTCGGAGCGGTCGGTTG